>NZ_JBIKSE010000023.1:0-27827 GCF_044348765.1 Arenimonas sp. | reverse complement strand
ATATCAACCATTCATCATAGCCTCGGCATTTTAGGCTATCTTTACAGTAATGGACAGGTTTTTGACTTCTGGGACAGGGGTGCCAGTATCTTGACCGATATGGAATTGAATTAAAGTGGCTAAAAAAATAAAGAATGCTATCCGGGCCACGCCGATGACCTCGGTAATCTGGGTCCGGAATATCGTCGATGCGCTGGATGGCCTCGGGCTCGACGGTATGGGTTTGGCCCTAAAGGCCGGCATCGATCCAGCATTGTTCGGGGCCGTAGAATCCGGTATTTTGGCCAATGAAATTGTCCGGCTCTGGGAGTTGGCGGTTGACGAATCCAGAGACGACGCCATCGGCCTGAAAGCCGCACAGAGCTTCCGGCCCTCCTCAATGGATGCGACCGGTTATGCGATGATGAGCAGCCCCAACCTCCTGGCGGCACTCGAGCGCGCCGTTCGTTACATCGGCGCACTGACTTCGGCTTCCAATGCTGGCCTGTGCCGAAACGAATACGGTTATTGCCTGACCCTCAATTTAATGCCGGGCATCATCGATATCCAGCGACAGAACCATGAGTTCGTTCTGCTCAGCACCCTCCAGTTCCTGCGCTGGATTGCCGGTCCGAGCCTGGTTCCCAGCCGAATCGAGTTCATGCATGCTAGGCCTGCCGAAGCCACTCTTTATAGCGAAGCCTTCGGTAGGCTTCCGGATTTCAGTGCGCCACATTTAGCGCTGAGCTTTTCCGAAGCGGATGTCGCACGGCCATTATTGAGTGCCAATGCGCAGATGGCGATCCTGCATGATCAGGCTGCAGAACAACGCATAGCTCAGCTCGGTACTGCGCACAACACTTTAATGGTCAACCAATACATTGTCCAAAGCCTTATCCATGGCGAACCGACGCGTGATGCTATTGCGGAAAAGATGGGGATCAGCTCACGCACCTTGCAGCGCCGACTGCAGAATGAAGGCCGGACATATCACGAAATTCTGGACGATGTCCGTCACAATCTGGCTAATCGCTATCTCGGTAATGAAAATATTTCACTGTCCGATGTCGCGCATCTGCTCGGCTTTTCCGACCAGAGCAGTTTCACCCGTGCTGCGCACCGCTGGTTCGGTGACTCACCTAGCCGAATCCGCGCCAAATTGACCGGGCGCGGCATTTGAGAAAGCAGCTGCATTATCAGGGCAGCAGCTGTACTTCGGCTTGTTATTGTTCTCTAATGCCTGAGAACCAGGCTCATAAAAGAATATTGACCAGTTTTCTTAACAGCTCATCCAATGGCATTAATGTAAAAACCAAGGGCAGCAGAGGCAGCAATGTCCAGCCTATCAATTGCAATAATGAGTCTTTGCTAATGGGTATAAACCGCATGGTATCGACTACTTCGTAGCCATTACCTAAGTCTGCGAGCGATTGTATATCAGCACTGCCAATAAATGGCTCATCGGCTGATGCGCCGCCACGCAACCATTTGCTGTCGTATTGACGGACATATTTGTGCGCCAAATCACCGTATTCAAGCCTACCGATTCGTTTTGCAGCAGAAAGCTGGTTCGAAAACAGAAAAAGTGGTGCGACAAATAACATCAGTACAAATCCAAGCATGATTGCAATTTCAATCTTAAAATCTGTCAAAGATGCACCGCTGAAAAATATGCGATTTGATATCAAGGCCGATAATAATGCGCCATGAGCCGCCGCCAGGAAGGTGAAGGCATATATGCTATGAGTCACAAATCCAAGTCCGCCGAAACGATCCGGGTGGGAAGCAACCAGCCGCAATTGAATTCGTGAAACTTGCCATAAAAAACGAATCCATATGAATAAACGGTAATACCAACGGATTAACAGAAACTGGAAGAATGGCAGGCTAAATAGGACAAACCAATAACCGGCAAAATTCAGTGTTCGTGTGCCATTTTGAAACGTTGCATACCATGCCTCGCCCTCTAGACCAATGAAATGCTTCCAAACGATTAGAATTCCCACCAGATAAACCAATATTATTAAACATATTTCGGCACTGATTGAATTACGCATTTTGAGCGCCGAAGCAACAGCGGCTCTAAATTTTTCCATATCCTGCTCAGGAACTAAATCTCTTCGCAAGAAGCTACTCAGGATTAACCGCAACCGATCATGCACATACAGCTCTGCTAAAATAAGTAACGGCATGGCAATTAGAAATCGAATATGTACTTCAATATCTAATAAAAATGGCAATGCCGTACCACCTTGAAGCTTTCCTTCAAGTGCAGACAATATCAGCAAGGGCACCCAAGCTAATAACGGCAGAATAATCAGACGCCTTAATAACAAGCGCATATCATCATCGGCAAGACGTGCACGCCGCATCAGTTGAAACAATGGGCCTCCCAGAACCAAAGAGAAGTCATTGGCGGAGTCTTTGCGCTCTGCAGCACTCTTCGCATTTAGCTCATTCATAGATTCCTCATGTGATTAGCACTCTTGTTCTTGATAAGAATAAGCAATTTTATCGCATCGCTCTGAAGACATTGAGTTGGCGCATTTTTAAGATCTGCCCTTAACCCAGCTGCATTAATCCGCGCTCGAAGGCATCTACTGCTTTATTGAGGCTGATGAACATGCGTTTGTTTCCTAATTTCTCACCCAAGGGCGACCGGCTAATGGTTTTCAATAAATCTGGATTCAGTGCCACTAAGCATAAATAAACACCGCGCTTCTGCAGTTTTTCCTCGGCATCGATTAGCATTAGCAGCGCTGTATACTCAATATCGGGAATGGCACTGCATTCAAGTAGAATAACGGATGCTTTAGATTTATCAACAAGATCATGCATTTTAGCTTGCACATTGGCGGCATTGGCAAAGGTCAGCCGACCTTCGGTACGAAGCATTAATAGGCCGGCAATGGCTTCATCGGAATCGTTCTCACCAATCCGGCGGAATACCTCCTTGGACCTGTTGTAGGCAAGTTCATAGACCGGAGGATGATTAGCCTGATACAGCAATGTCAGCATCGAAACAACTACTGCAATAAAAATTCCCTCAAGCGTGCCAATTAGCAATACCCCGGCGAATGTAACTAAGGCCCATACCCATTCAACGCGCTTAACCTGTGCAATGGCCTTGAACTCTGATGGCTTGATCATCCCTGCTGAGACCACAATAACCAATGCCGCCAACGCCGACTCGGGCAAGAAGCCGATCATTTCCGACACTATAAGCAGCGATAACAGAACCGTAATGGCGCCAATCCATTGTGCCATTTGACTGCGGGTGCCGGCCTGTTCGGCAACTGCTGTTTGTGATGTGCCGCCACCTGCCGGTATGCCTCCGACCATCGCCGCGGCTATATTTGCAGCGCCGATGGCAAACATCTCCTGATTCGGCTTAATCGGCGGGTCATCGCTCCGCCAAAAAGTACGCGCAGCTGCAATCGATTCAGTGAACGACATCAACGCAATACCCAGCGCCGCCGGCAACAGCGATGGCATGAGGTTCCAGACCGGAAGCACCAACGCCGGCAAGCCCGCAGGTACCTCGCCAATCAGCTTGAGCCCACGATCGCCAAGGCCGAACTGCATAGAGGCAGCAATGGCCAGCGCCATCCAAACAAGCGGCGCAGGCAACCTGGAATGCCTACGATGCATCACAACCAGCAGCATGATTCCGACGATGCCAACAAGCATGGTCAGACCATGCACATTGCCTAAGTGGATGGGCAGTTCGCGCAAAATACCCACCGTGTTATGGCTAGCAATACTTACCCCGAGCACCGATTTCAATTGGCCGATGATGATGACCACACCAACCCCTGCGGTGAACCCGACAAGAACAGGTTTTGAAATAAAATTTGCCAAGAAACCTAATCGGAACAGGCGTGCCAACAGAAGTATGCCTCCAACCAGAAACGCCAAGGTTGCTGCTATCACAACCGGGCCTGCGCCCGACGCTCCTGCCATATCAGCAATAACCGCCGATGCCGTCAACATGGCAATCGCTGAGGTACTGCTGACACTCAGCGCACGCGAACCACCCAGCACAGGGTAAACCAACATGGCGGCAAGCGCCGTATAAATCCCTACTTCAACGGGAAGCCCAGCAATAACGGCGCACGCCATTGCCTTCGGTATAACCACAGCCGCTGTTGTCATGCCAGCGACACTATCAGCACGTAGCGAATCTCGGCGATAGCTTGATAGCCAGCTCAGCATAAGCATCGATTATCAGGAAAGTTGCGGATGATTATATGAATGATAACAACAATAATCCATACAGCAAGCCGCCTACTGCAAACCAAGCGAAGCGCCCCTCTTTATTGGCAGACAATTCCATCATGCTATTAATCATAATCACGCCACCTGCAAGAAACGCAGTTAGCATTGCCAGGCTGTTTTCCGGAAGGATAGTCAGCACGCCAATTAGCCAGCCCAGAAAAACTCCAAATGCCAAAATCCAGCGGCCATAGCGTTGGTAACCCAGCGCATGTTCTTTGATTAAACCGTGCGCCATGACAAGAAAATGCCCGCCAAAGACAAAAGCAAATAAGGCGATACCTGTGATTGAAGACTCCGTTGAACGGACCAGCAAATATGACATTAAGCCAATATAGATAACAAGACCCGCTATATGCACGAGGAAGGATTTGCTTAGCGTCATTTCGCTGCCACTGTTGATAAGGGCATCATCGAATTTAGACAGATGCGAACGCAGCCTTTCATTGCCTAGAAATGCTATAAAACCAATCAACGCTAAGTAATAAACCAGCATGCCATCAAAAGGGGTTGCAAGTGATTCTGATTCTGAAATAATCTCGCGAGCTTCATGTAATTCGGGCATCATGTGCATAAAGACATATGCAATTGACATTCCGGTAGTAAACGACTCGATACTGCAATGATTATCGGTGAATAATCGCAATACATGAATATGCTTGCCATATAGAAAAATCAGTATAAATAGCAGGGCCGCAGGAGCAGTGATAATGATTAAGTTGGAATCAATATTCATTTCAGATCAGCCTTGCCAGAATGCCGATGAATGCAGCGACACCAAGTATCGACCAAACTAAAGCCATAACAAAAGATGGAGTTAAGCGACTAACGGGTTGGTTGCCTCGTAATCCACCAAGTCGCTGCCAATACTCAATAGTTCCCGTGATGATTGATAGCGAACCAAGCCCAATCAGCAATAATCCAACATTTTTTGGACTTAAGCCATCTGGATGAACTTTGCCGCTTTCCTGAAAACCCTCAAGAAGTTTATAAATGGTAAAGCCGAAACTGATCATTGAAAGACCGGTTCTGACCCAAGCCATCAATGAGCGATCTGCTGCCATGACGGTTCTATCGGTTGCTAAATCAGTGCGGACCTCGGCCAATTGATTGGCGGTTAACGGCTCGCTATTCTGGGTAGTGGTGCTTAAATCTGCTTGATTGCTGTGCATTATGCCGGTCCTCTTGATGCTTGTTTGCCGCGCCATGTCATGTACAGCATGGCAATGAGAATAAAACTGATTATGCATGGCACCATTACCGGCAAGGCCTGCTGCGGGCTGTAATTGCTTGCTGCAATGGTGAGGGCCAATACAGGATGTCGCACGCCGCATTCAACCGCAAGAACGGTTTTCTCACTTGCATCAGCCGGACCGAAGAAATGACCGATCGTCAAACCCGCCAAGCTGACCACTGCAATCACGAAATAAGACCATGCATCCATATTCAACAATGCCGGGTAAAGTGCCGCAATTGCAGCAACAGCCACCACAATGATACCAACAGTGCCAATTTTGCCGATAACCGGTGCTAACCGATCAGCAGCTGAAGGAAAAAAGCCTCGAATAGCCAAGCCCAATGCCACCGGAATAAGAATAGTTCGTGCAAGAATCCACGCCATTACGCCTAGATCGACCTGCGATTTAAAATTCAGCAGCATTGACAACATGTAGAGCATTGCCGGTACCGTGACGAAGGCTAACAGCGCCAAGCTCAGATGCAGGCTAGCCATAAATTCCGCGCTGCCACCGCCTTTTTTGGTGGCCGCTTTCAGCATTAATGGTGCCGGTGGACACGCCACCAGAATCGCCAGCCCAATTGCAACGCCCGGCGAAGGCTTGAGCAAAAGGATCAATCCGATGGCGGCAAGCGGGACCAGCACCAAGGTTGCCAATAGTGATCGCAACATTAAGCCTGGCTGTTCGCGGAAATACGCCGCAACCCGTCCCGGCGCAATTCCAAGGCCCTGGGAAAAAACGATGAGTGCCACCGAAACTGGCGCGACAATTTTTAGAATCTCAAGAATTATGTCTTTCATTGATTACTTCCTTTCTGAGCTATTGTTAGCAAATGTATTGCAGTGCTTTGTTCAACGGGATATCCGCCACAACATGAAATTTCATCGCACACCATTTGTGTAAAAAATATTCTTCATGTGCAATTACCTTGTTCTGTATTCTGTTACATTGCTTTGGCATGCCTGCTTGATTTAGAAGTTTGCATTGACTGGTCGAATACAACTTGATCCCACTGCCAGAGCCGCTCGAAAAAACGGCATGAAGCATCGGCTGACAATGTAGAAACCGGATTTTTTCTGATGATATCGCCGATACTTGCAGTGCCGTCAATGCCTCCATAAAGGTTTTTTTCGGCATGATCTAAAATCATTACCAAATCTTTAAAGGTATGGCTTTGGTTAATCAAAACAGCTGCGGCGCCGGGAGGCAAACGCTCCTGGATGCATATTGTGTCTGCTCGGCGAATAGGCACATAATCAAGACAGTCTTCACTGGTAAATTCAGGCTGCTGTGGGCCGCCTGGTCGGTCGTTACGATAGGCGACCACACTATGGGTAAGCATGCTGCCGCGGAATAGTTCAGTCGCGGCATATTGTTCAGCCTTTGGAAGCGCCGATAGCCTGGATATTTGCGGGATTTTCTCCATCACACCGCAAGCCGGTTCGTAAGCGGCTTGATTGATCCAGCGGCCGAATGTCATGCCGCCGTTTTCCAAAAATTCGAATAACTGCGGTACTGAATATGCGCGATCTTGCGGATGCAATAGCGCATCGGCCAGGGCGGCTGGATTGCGGAAATCCGGCGCTTCGCGCAGCAGGTTCTGCAAAGGGTGTGCTGGCGGCAACAATTGCAGTGCCGCAACGAGCTCGTCGATACCCTCATCGCTTGCAGTGATGCCCAGCCGTCGACAAAAGTCCTGAAGCATATAGATGCCGGCACGCCCGTAGGGCGCATACAGCATGAGTTGCATGGCGCCCTCAGGCCTGAGTACACTGCGCAAGGCTTTCAGTCCAATGTCGGGACTGGCAAGATGATGCAGCACACCGGTGCAAACAATCTGGTCGAATTGCTCACCCAGTTCAGACACGCGCTCAATAGGCATCTGATGCAGCTCAAGCTTATCCAGCTGATATTTACGTTTCAGCTGGACAGTTTTATCAATACTGTTGGCACTAAAATCGATGCCAACAACTTTGGCATCAGGCCAACGCATGGCATGCTTTGCCGCCTGCGATGTGCCGCAGCCCGCAATTAAAATACAGTGATCCTCGCAATAAGGCGCTGAAGGCCAGTAGAGATGGTAATCCGCACGTTTCTTCTGCGGATCCTGCCACAGGGCACGATATTTATCGAGACTCTCAACCGGCGGCGGATACGGATAACGCTCGTAAAAATCCTGTACCACAGGCAAACTACCCGCCTTTAATCGCCCAGGATCTTTGTGATGGCTCATGAAATTGAGTCGTCTGCCGAATTTTTGTTCATTGATGGCATCGCAGTTGATGGCTATACGAAATTCCGATTACTCTTAAAAAAATCCCTCGGCAAACGTCCATCTACCGAGGGATTTTTTATGCTTTCACGCTAAACACGAGCGCTACTTAAGGCCTGTTGTACTTAGCCTTTCTGGCCGGACGCAAGCGACTCGAGCACCGCATCCAGAGAGAAAGTACCGACCTTCTGGCTCGGCGGAAACTCTTTGAAGGTGGCGATGTACTTCGCGATATAGTCCTGCGCCGGCACGAACATGAACACGCGATCAAGACGCCAATGATCGTAGTCCATTGCCACTTTATCGGCAATCTCGAACGGATCGGTACGCAGGTTGAACAGCTTGGGCACGCGAAGCTGCACGAAGGGCTCGGCCCAGACCGCAAAGCCGTGCTCGCGTTGTTCCTGGAACACGATTTTCCATTGGTTGTAACGCAAGGCGACTAGCGAGCCATCATCGTTCCAATAGAAGAATTCCTTACGTGGGTTTTCGGCCTTGCCTGCCAAGGCATCGAGCTGGTTATAACCGTCAAGATGGACCTTAAAGGTTTTCTCGCCAACTTTCATTCCCTTCAACAACTGCTCTTTGACATCGGGTACGCCAGTAGCAGCCAGAATGGTTGGCAGCATGTCTTCGTGCGAGAAGATATCGTTGTTAATGGTGCCGGGTTTGATCACACCAGGCCAACGCAGGAAGCAAGGAACGCGGTAACCGCCCTCCCAGTTTTCATTCTTTTCGCCACGGAACGGGGTAGTGCCGCCGTCAGGCCAAGTGAAGCATTCGGCGCCGTTGTCGGTCGAATACATCACGATGGTGTTGTCGTCCAAGCCCAGCTCTTTCAGCTTATTGAGAATCTGACCCACATGGCCGTCATGCTCAACCATGCCGTCCGGGTAGGTGCCCAGGCCGGTAACGCCCTTGGACTCTTCCTTCAGGTGGGTAAAGATATGCATGCGGGTGGAGTTCCACCACAGGAAGAACGGCTTGTCGGATTTTGCAGCCTTTTCCAGATAGTCGAGCGTGAGCGCGGTGACTTCCTCATCGATGGTTTCCATGCGCTTCTTGTTGAGCGGTCCGGTGCTTTCGATGCGTTGCGTGCCGTCGGGGTTGGCCCAGCAATGGATTACGCCGCGTGTGGCATACTTCTTGATCATTTCCGGATCTTTGAAGTAATCCTCGCACTCGGGTTCTTGCTCGGCGTTCAGATGATACAGCGAGCCGAAGAATTCGTCGAAGCCGTGCGCGGTTGGCAGCGTTTCGTCGGCGTCGCCAAGATGGTTCTTGCCGAATTGGGCGGTCATGTAGCCTTGCGCCTTGAGCAGTTCAGCGATGGTGACATCACGCGCCTGCAGGCCCTCTTTGGCGCCCGGCAAACCAACTTTCAGCATGCCGGTACGGAATCCGGATTGACCGGTCAGGAAACATGCGCGACCAGCGGTGCAGCTTTGCTGCCCGTACCAGTCGGTGAACATTGCACCATCTCTGGCAATGCTGTCGATATTGGGCGTCTTGTAACCCATCATGCCATGGTTGTTGGCGCTGATATTGAACCAACCGATGTCGTCGCCCCAAAGGATTAGAAAATTGGGTTTCTTTTGTGCTGCCATAGTACATCTCCTTTTTTGTAGAACTAAATGAAATCACTAATTTTATAACTGTTAAAAAAATCAGCGACGGGTGGTAAATCTGACTATTAAATCTCAACCACTTTCCGTAATGGTCGAACTGGGTATTTCTCGCGACTGGCTATCGGCCCTGATGGCATCAATTTGCTGCGTTGATTTAGTGCCTAATGCAATTGTGCTGACACCGCTGAAAGTGGTTTCTGGCGTTGCATTGCCGTGACAGAAACGGAACTTCTTACCGCTGCCGCAGGCACATAGCGCATAAGGTCCACGCTTGGCATCCATTTCAGCGATTGTTTCCATAATATTGGCGGGGGCGTGGCCTTGCTTTAGCAGTTGTACCATCACATTAAACGTTGGACCAACATGCATGAAGAACTTTTCAAGACCGGCACAAAGATAATTATGTCCTTCTTCGCCGTCTTTGGATAACGCGAATCGATCCTTCGGACAGCCGCCATTGCACCAATTTCGAACCTTGCAGTTCTTGCATTGCGTGGTCAGTGAATCGCGCTTATCCATCCCAAATTTACGCTGCTCGGGCGACGCCACCAGCGCTGCCATATGGGTTTCATGGATATTGCCCAAAAGGAATTTTGGCTCGACGAAATGGTCACAGGAATACAAATCGCCGTTGTGCTCCAGTGCAGGACCATAACCACAGGTCGGAGCATGAATGCACAGCATGTGACGACCAAAAAAAGCTTCCAGTGTCACATCAAATAATTGTACAAAAACTTGCCCAACATCACGGCGTAACCATTCTTCAAAGATATCAATCAGAAAGTTTCCATATTGCTCGCTACCCACGGTACGATCGGTAACCAGATTACCGGTTTGCGTGTAAAGTACGCGCTTTTTTCCGGGCTGCTCGCTCCATCCCTTATTCGCAATATCCAGCGTATCGTAGCTGGCGCGTTCAATGATTGGAATAAATTGAATCCACTTGGCGCCCAGCTCGTCGCGGAAGAACCGATACACATCACGTCCGTGTTTCTCGTTGGCGGCATTGACCGTGCACAGAATATTGAAATCGACGTCGTGTTTTTTAAGAAAACTCCAACCACGCATCACCAAATCGAACGTACCTTTGCCACGGCGGTCGCGGCGGTAGGCATCGTGCAGTTCACGCGGACCATCAACACTCAGGCCAACCAAGAAATTATGCTGCTTAAAAAATAAGCACCACTCATCGTCAATCAACAAGCCATTGGTCTGGAACGTATGCTGCACCACCTGATCGGGACGGCGGTATTTCTCAACCAACTCAATAGATTGTCTGAAGAATTCCAGCTTCATCAAGGTCGGCTCGCCGCCCTGCCAAGCCACCGTGACATTTGGCGTGCGGTGTGATTCCAATAATTGCCGGATATACGCTTCAAGTGTTGCGTTCGGCATCCGACTTTTGTCGTTCGGATACAAGGCTTCTTTGGACAGGAAGAAACAATAGGTGCAATCAATATTGCAGGTGGATCCGCTTGGTTTGGCGAGCAAATGAAAGCCTGGCGGCGATTCCGAATCGCTCAGCACAGGCATGACAGGAAGCTCGTGAGACGGACTTGTATTCATTTTTACTAATTTTACCGAGTGCTATGCTGACATTATATAATTAATTTCAATACTTTAAATGCCAATGCATCACTTGAACAGGAAATCGAGCCGGGCGCAGAACTGGCATTAACCCGAATCACCACGATAGGGAATTCATGTTTGCAGGTCTTTGCTTTGGTGGACAGTGGTTTGTCTTTGGCATCCGCGAAGATCGATTTATTTCATCTGTAATTCCATACGTACCTTGCCGTCCTGAGACTTCAGCTGGGCATTGGTCGACAGGAACACGCGCGTTGCATCGAGTACGCCGTCTTTCAGTAAGGCATCCTGCACCGCCTCGCCGCGGGCAGCACCCAGCTCGGCCAGTTCCGCAGGCGCCGGTTGGTATTTGGCGATGAGTTGCGTTTCCAGCCAGTCCACCTCGAAGGATTTCTTGGCCGCCCGCTTTTCGCGCCAGCCGGCATCATCGGCCGTTTCGGCCACAGCTTCGGGCTTCGGAATTTCCGGTTTCGCGCCAAATTGCTTCTTGTAGAGTGCCTCCAGCGCGTCCAGCTGCTGTTTCGGCTCCCAGTCGGCATACGGCGGCAGGGATTTTCCGGGCTTGCCGATGTGCGCCGCGGCGGCGGCCTGCATCTTGCGCTTGGCCAGAGCGTCGCGGTCGAGTTCATCCAGCACGCCGGCGGGAATATCGAGGTTCAACTCGGGCTTATCGACCAGCGCCTTGGCCAATTGCGGCAGATTGGTGGCGGCCGCGGCCGGGAGCGCGGCCGATCCAGGGGCGAAATCGATGAACTGTGCTTCTTCGGCACCGGCAAACAGGCCGCCGATGAACGAGAATGGCGCCGTCACCACTTTCACCACAAGATTCTTGACGATCTGCCAGACAATCGGTCCGACCCGGAACTTGGGATCATCCAGCGTACCGGTGACCGGCACATTCAGATCGATGACCCCATTTTTGTCTTTCAGCAAAGAGGTGGCCAAACGGATCGGCAATGACACCGCTTCCTTGCTGCCGGTGGCCTGGCCCCAGGTCAGCTGGTCGAGAATCACATGATGGTCGGCCTGCAGTTTCTTGTCGTTGATACGGTAATGCAGCTCGGTGGTCAGCTTGCCTTTCGCGATGGCATAGCCGGCGAAGCGGCCGGAATACGGATTGAATACCGGCAGCTCGATGTTGCGGAAGGCCATCTGGATATCGGTGCTTTTTTCGTAATCGAAAATGCTGGTCTTGCCTTTGATCACTGCCGGCGAATATTTGTTGATGACGTAGCCGTTCAGGTCGATCTCGGCGACGGCATCGGGACGGGTGGAGATGCCGAGAATGCGACCATCCAGGCCTTCGATGCGCGCCCGGAAATTCGGCTGGATCGAATAGTCGGCAAAACGCATGGTGCCTTTGTTGAACACCAGCTTGCCAATATCGATTGGGATTTCGGCAACGGCCTCCTTGCTGCCGGATTGCGCCGTGCCGGCGGTATCTTCGGTGAGCATCTCCACCAGGTTGATGCTGCCCTGCTCGGTCACCACCACTTCCATGGAGGGACGATCGAGGATGACAGCATCGATGCGGATTTTTTCCGGGCCCTGCCGGTAATTGATGCCCTTGGCCGTGGTTTTGGCCAGCGCGATGATCTCCGAACGGTTCTTGACATCGAGCAGCACCAGATTGTCGACCACACCGTCGCCCTGGTAGGCGATGTTGGCTTTCTCATCCATCTGCAGGCGGCCTTTCGCCGCCACCGTACCGGACTTGAAGGTGGTGCCCGGAAAATCCGGCAGATACATCAGCAGCTGGTTCATCGGCATGCCGCTAAGTTCCAGCGCCAGATCGGCGGTGACCACCGACGGCACCACGGCGCCTTCGATGCGCAGCGGCGCCTTGCCATTGATGGTACTGGTCATCGCAATCGGTACCGGCTTGTCCAGATCCAGGCTCAGACCGCTGGCGCTAAATTCGGTGGGTGTGAGTTGGAATTTGCCGGCGGGTTTGACCGTGCGGTCTTCGACATCGAGGGTAGCGGCACTGACGGTGATTTTACCGATGTCCGCTTTCCATGGCGTTGCACCGGACTGCGCCGGGACGACAGGTACTGGCGGCGCACCCTCTTCGGCGAATAGGCGTTCGATGTTGAGCGAGCCGTCCGGATTCAGCCAGACTTTCGCCTGCACGCCCTGCAGGGTGATGGCGGTAACGCTGGCAGTCTGCTTGTTGAGGTCGACGCGGGTGTCGTTGAGCACGACCGAGGGCAGACGCAGCCAGTCTTCGGCACCGTTCTTCGGGCGGATGGCAAGCTGGTCGGCGCGGATGCTTGGAAGATTGACCAGCAGGTGCGGAGCACTTTTGCCCTGAATGTTGAAATCATAATCTCCCGACAGACTGAAGCTACCATCGCTGAGTTGGAAAGGCAGTTCTTCGCTCAGGAATTGGTAGGCGCCGACCGCCTTGAAGGCCTCGACTTTGAAGTTGCCTTTGGAGGCGACCGGTTCCAGTGATAGACTGCCGCGCCACTCGAAACGCTCACCCTGGTCGCTGGCCGCAGCCAACACGAAGCCGCCACCGTCATTGCGGGTTTTGAAATCCTTAAGGCTGAAACTGATTGGCGTCAGTTTTTTTTCTGGCTTGAGTGCGCGGCTTTGATCGGCGAAATTAACCTGGCCAGTATTGACCGTAAAGTCGCCGATCCAGACATTCGGAAGGGGAGCATCGTTTTTTTCCTTGGGTAGCAGTTCCGCCAGATTGAGTGAGCCATCCGGTTTGATGATGGCACGCGCGAACGGCTTATCCAGCAGCAAGGTCTTGAAAACGAAAGCACGCCTAAACAGTGAAGATGCCTCGAAATCCACGAAAAGGCGTTGCAGCGACAGCAAGGGCATGTCGGCATCCTGCAGTTCGATATCGCGCATGTCGAGTTCGAAGGTGAATGGATTGAAGCGTATTTCGCCAAGACGGAGCGGCTTCTTCAATTCCGTCTGCGCATAATCCATGGCCTGACTGCGGATCAACTTGGGTACAAGCTTGAATCCGATCAGGGCATAAGCGCTGACCACTAGCACAAGCAATCCCGACAACAGTAACCACTTCGATTTCATCCAGGTCAGCATAGATACCTCCGTTCCCGCTATGATGCCCCTGCCGTGTGACAGGCGCAAGCATGTCCCGACCGCAATCTCGGTGATGTCGATAAGGGCAAATGACTGACCGTCAAAGGCAAGCAATGATGCGGCGATGCCGGCATTCTATAGAAAGCCTTCATCATCGGTTTGTCGTAAGCACGGGGGGTGTCCCGATTCACAGAACGAGTAGCACGACACAAGAACAAATCACATTCGCAACACGACCTTTATTTTTGGAGAGGAAAATGAAAAAACTCGGCGCAGAATTTTTTGGAACACTTTGGCTGGTGCTCGGCGGCTGCGGCAGTGCCTTGTTGGCCGGCGCTTTCCCAGAGCTTGGTATCGGTTTTGCCGGCGTCTCGCTCGCTTTCGGCTTGACCGTTCTGACCATGGCCTATGCCATCGGCCATATTTCGGGCTGTCATCTCAATCCGGCAGTATCCATCGGTCTGTGGGCTGCAGGCCGCTTTCCGGCCAAGGATCTGCTGCCTTACATCGTCGCACAGGTGCTCGGTGCCATCGCGGCTGGCGGTATCCTGTACCTGATTATCAGCGGCAAGGCCGATTTCACGGGCGCCGGAAACTTCGCTTCGAACGGCTACGGTGAGCATTCTGTTGGAGGCTTCTCCCTGCAGGCCGCGGTCATCACCGAGGTGGTGATGACGGCCTTCTTCCTGATCGTCATCCTCGGTGCTACCGACAAACGTGCACCCGCCGGCTTCGCACCGATTGCCATCGGACTGTGCCTCACCTTGATTCATTTAATTACAATTCCAGTCGATCAAACCTCGGTGAATCCGGCACGAAGCACCGGTGTCGCTGTCTATGCCGATCCCTGGGCCGTGCAGCAGTTGTGGGTGTTCTGGGCTGCACCGATTGTCGGCGCCCTGCTCGGTGCCACCATCTACAAATTCATCGGCAAAGAAGACTGAGCTTTCACGCTTACCGGAAAAGGCGCTTCGGCGCCTTTTTTCTTGTCCCATGTGTGCAGGCGGATTACCCTGTGCAACAGTAGTAGTTCGTGCACTGGCTTTGGGTGGCATCGTAAAAGCGCATATGCCTTCGCGGCCCGGCTATACAGCCAGGACTTCCAGATCGAACTGGTGCTGCTGGACTGACTCAGCGGATCAGGCGGTGCTCGAACAGATGTGCGACCACGGTCGGATCGGCCAAGGTGGAAATATCGCCCAAGGCATCCGGTTGGTTTTCCGCGATTTTGCGCAGAATGCGCCGCATGATTTTTCCCGAACGCGTCTTCGGCAGGCCCGGCGCCCACTGCATCCAATCCGGACTGGCGATTGGACTCAGATGGTGGCGCACGTGTTCGATCAGTTCCCGGCGTAGGGCCTCGGATTCGGTCTGGCCGGCCTTGAGCGTGACATACACATAAATGCCCTGGCCTTTGATGTCATGCGGCGCGCCAACTACCGCCGCTTCGGCCACGGCCGGATGCGACACCAAGGCGCTTTCGATTTCGGCGGTCCCCAGACGATGCCCGGATACATTCAAAACATCATCGACGCGACCGGTAATCCAGTAATAGCCATCGGCATCACGGCGGGCGCCGTCGCCGGTGAAGTAGGTACCGGGATAGGTGCTGAAATAGGTTTCGAAGAAGCGTGCGTGATCCCCGTAGACCGTGCGCATCTGGCCGGGCCAGGAATCCAGCAACACCAGAGTACCTTCGCCGGCGCCCTCGATCGGTACCCCTTCGGCATTGACCAACTGCGGACGTATGCCGAAAAACGGCAGCGTGGCCGAACCTGGTTTCAGATCAGTCGCGGCCGGTAACGGCGCAATCAGAATGCCGCCGGTTTCGGTCTGCCACCAGGTGTCTACTACCGGACAACGACCATCGCCGACCACGCGGTGATACCAGCGCCAGACTTCCGGATTGATCGGCTCGCCGACTGTACCGAGCAATCGCAACGAAGCCCGCGAACTGCGCTGCACCGGGGCTTCGCCTTCACGCATCAGGGCACGGATGGCGGTCGGTGCCGTATAGAAAATGCTGACCTGATGCTTATCGATGACCTGCCAGAAGCGCGAGAAATCTGGCCAGTTCGGTACGCCTTCGAACATCAGGGTGGTGGCGGCATTCGCCAGCGGACCATACACGCAATAACTGTGACCGGTAATCCAACCGACATCAGCGGTGCACCAGTACACATCTTCGGGTTTCAGATCGAACACCGCTTCGTGGGTGAAACTGGCATGCAGCAGATAGCCGGCACTGGTGTGCAGTACGCCTTTGGGCTTGCCGGTGGAGCCCGAGGTATACAGAATGAATAACGGGTCTTCAGCATTCATCGCCGCCGCCGCATGTGTGCACGGCTGTGGATCAACCACCTCGTCATACCAGCGGTCGCGCGGCATCTGCATCGGTGGCGCGCCTGGGCCGTGGCGGACCACCAGCACGGTTTCTATGGAATGGGTGCCGCGCTGTTGCAGAGCCTCATCCACCTGCGCCTTCAGCGGCAGCCATTTTCCGCCGCGTTGACTGGCGCCGGCGGTGATGATCAATTTGCTGGCACAGTCTTCGATGCGCGAGGCGATGGCGTCCGGCGAGAAACCTCCGAACACCACTGAGTGCACGGCACCGATGCGAGCACAGGCTAACATAGCGATGGCTGCTTCCGGAATCATCGGCAGGTAGATGGTGATGCGATCGCCCTTGACTACCCCGAGATTTTCCAAGGCGTTGGCCAGTTGGCAGACGCGGGCATGCAGCTCACTGTAGCTGATGTGTTGCGCAGGCAGAGCCGGATCGTCGGATTCCCAGATGATGGCGGTTTTATCAGCATGTGCAGGCAAATGGCGATCCAGGCAATTGACTGCCACATTCAGTTCGCCATCTTCGAACCAGCGGATTCGGAAATCGTCTTTATGGAAACTGACGTTCTTGACCATCGTGAAGGGTTTCGACCACAGCAGGCGCCCGGCCTGTTCGCGCCAGAAGGCATCGGAATCCTTGGCGACGGCGGCATGCAACGCGTCAACAGCGGCTTTGTCCAGCTCGGCCTTGGCGGCGAACACATCGGATACAGGATACAGGTCGGTCATGGGTCTCCACCGCCTCACGCGGGCAATACCGGTTCTCGTGTATGGTATCCGAAATCGTCCGCACGCCTGAAGCCATGCCTGAATTGCCCGAAGTCGAAACCACCCGCCGCGGCCTGGAGCCGCACATCCTCGGCAAACGCATCACCGGTGTGGTGCTGCGCCGCGATAACCTGCGCTGGGCGATTCCGTTCGAGATCGTCGATCGCCTGCCCGGCGAAAAGATCCTGGCCATCGAACGCCGCGCCAAATACCTGCTGATGCACACCGCGGCCGGCAGTGCGCTCTGGCATCTGGGCATGTCGGGCAGCATGCGCGTGCTGAAGGCCGGCACGCCGGCCGGCAAGCACGATCATGTCGACATCGAAATGACCGGCAAGCGTATCATCCGCTTCACTGATCCGCGCCGGTTCGGCTGCCTGCTCTGGCAGGCGTCGGGTGAAATCCATCCGCTGCTGCAGAAGCTGGGGCCCGAGCCGCTGTCGGATGAATTCAGCGGCGACTATCTGTTCCGCAAGAGCCGCGGCAAGACCGCCGCAGTCAAATCCTTTCTGATGGATCAGGCCATGGTGGTCGGCGTGGGCAATATCTACGCCGCCGAGAGCCTATTCCGCGCCGGCATTTCACCGCTGCGCGAAGCCGGCAGTCTGTCCAAAGCGCGCTATGAAAAACTGGCGGTGGCGGCCAAAGACATTCTCGCCTACGCCATTAAGCGCGGCGGCACTACGCTGCGCGATTTCATCAATCCCGATTCCGAGCCCGGTTACTTCGAACAGGAACTGGATGTATATGGCCGCGAAGGTGAGCCCTGCAAGCAATGCGGGCGGCCGTTGCGCGATTCACGCCTGAACAATCGGGCGGGGGCGTGGTGCGGATCTTGCCAAACCTGAAAATATGCATGCAGGCGACTGAATACGCCCTTCACATTCGTACTAATATGGGTATCATTTTAATCACTCTCTATTAAGCAGGAGTTCAATATGATGTCACCTACCGTATTCACTCTCACCGCATTCATCGCTTGGGCTCTGTTGCTTCTGACGCTTATGGCAATCATGCGCTCACAGCTGGTACTGCGCGGCAAAGTGCCAGCCAACGGCTTCACGCCTGACAATGCCGGTCTGTCGCCGTTCATGCAGCGTCTGGCGCGGGCGCACGCCAACTGTGTGGAAAGTCTGCCGGTATTCGGCGGCCTGCTGCTGCTGGCCATCGTCAGCGACCGCACCGCGATCACCGATCCGCTGGCCTACATGTTTCTGGCGAGCCGCCTAATCCAGTCACTGGTGCATCTAGTCTCGACAAGTCCGACAGCGGTTATGGTCCGTTTTGCAGCCTTTGCCGCGCAGATAGGCATCGGTCTGTATTGGGCTTTCCAGCTGTTATCTTCGATGCTCGCACACAGCGCGGCCTGAGCCAAAGGACGCGAGCACGCCGGATTGACAACAGCTTGACCCGACTTCCGTTAGGCTAGGACAATCTCAATGTTTTGGAGCCTGCCATGAAATTTTACCTGTTGGCTTTTCTGCTGACGACAAGCGCGCTCGCCAATGCCAACGAACGCAGTGTCAGCATGGACCTGGTCGATGCCACCGGTAAAGCGGCCTGGGTCGGCGAGGTGCGCATCACTGAAACCCCCTACGGTCTGGTGTTCACCCCGCAGATGCGGGCTTTGCCGCCGGGACTGCATGGCTTCCATGTGCATGAAAACCCGAGCTGTGCGCCGAAAGACAAAGACGGCAAACCGGTCGCGGCCTTGGCCGCGGGCGGTCATTATGATCCGGACGCCAGCGGCAAACACGGCACGCCCTGGGGTGACGGCCACCGCGGCGATCTGCCGCCGCTGTATGTGGATGCCGAAGGCTCGGCCACGCAGCCGGTGCTGGCGCCGCGCCTGAAAATGAGCGACCTGCCAGGCCGGGCGCTGATGCTGCATGCCGGCGGCGACAACCATGCCGACCATCCCGCCACACTCGGCGGCGGCGGTGCGCGCATCGCCTGCGGCGTCATCCACTGACATGGCCACGCTTGCCCTGAAAATTCCACCGCCAATCATTGCCCTGGCCTGTGCCACAGGCATGTATTTTCTGGCCGAAAACACGCTGCACTATGGGCTCGGTCCGCTCTGGGCCCTGCCTACTGCTATCACACTGGCGATTATCGGGATCGGTTTTGCTCTGGTCGGCGTACTCTCCTTTCGACGACACCGTACCACCATCAATCCGCTGCATCCGGAAAAAACCAGTCGTCTGGTTACCGGCGGCGTTTACCGCATCAGCCGCAACCCGATGTATGTCGGTATGGCACTGCTGTTGCTGGCCTGGGCAGTTTATCTGGAAAGTCCGGCGGCGCTGCTCGGCCCCATCGCGTTCATCGCCTACATCACCCGTTTCCAGATCATTCCGGAAGAAATCCTGCTGGCGCAGCATTTCGCCGAGGAATTCTCAGCCTACCGCCAGCGCGTAAGGCGCTGGCTCTGAGTCAGTCGTCCTGACCCAGCGGCAGCACGCTCTGCTGCAGTTCGATGGCGCTTTCGCCAGCCATGATTTTCTTGAACTCGGGACGCGACACCGACACATAGCGTTCATTGCCGCCGACTTCGACCTGCGGACCTTCGGTGACCGCGCGCCCGTTGGCATCGACACGCACCACCATGTTGGCCTTCTTGCCTGAATGGCAGATGGTCTTCAGCTCAATCAGGTTGTCGGCCCAGGCCAGTAGATACTGGCTGCCTTCGAACAGTTCGCCGCGGAAATCGGTACGCAGACCATACGCCAACACCGGAATCTTCAGACTATCCACCACATCGGTCAATTGCCAGACCTGTACTTTGGAAAGAAACTGGGACTCATCGACCAACACGCAGTCAATCTTGCCCTTGGCGGCCAGGGCTTGTCGCACCAGCGCCGCCAGATCATCGCCGCCGGTGAAGGTCACCGCATTGGCTTTCAGTCCGATGCGCGAAGCGACGATGCCTTCACCGGCACGGTTGTCGAGCCGCGGCGTCAGAATCAGTGTGCGCATGCCGCGCTCGTGATAGTTGTAGGCGCTCTGCAGCAAGGTGGTAGTCTTGCCGGCATTCATGGTGGAGTAGTAGAAATAAAGCTTGGCCACAATCGTCCTATTCGTCGTCTTTTTTCAGCGTCTCGTCCGGCGCCACCGGCATCAGTTCGCTGGCGGTCACGGTGCCGGTCGGCAAGGCCTTCCAGGTTCCATTCTGCCATTTCCAGTAGGCTTCGGGTTGCCAGAATTTATCCTGGTAAAACTCATCGCCGTTGACCTGGATGGGCATGCCGCCGGGACCGGGGATTTCGATGCGCAGGTTTCCTACAAAACCGGTACGGCTGCCGGTGATGTTGCGGCGGTTGCGCTCCAGAATGGCTTCGATGCGCTTCTTGGCCACGCTGTCGCCGTAACGGGCATACAGCGCCGCCCCTTTATCCAGCGCCTGGCGGCGTTCAAGCTCGGTCAGTTCACTCCAGTACTGCTCCCGTTTGGCCACCAGATCGCGGTACAGCCGCTCCGCCGCCAGATCAATCCAGACATAGGCTTCAGCGCGGTCGATCTGCACGCCCTCGCCCTTCCACAGCATTTCCGCGACCATGGCCTGCGAGGGCTTGTCGGCGTAATAGGCGCCCTTGCGGAACTGACGCATGGCTTCTTTGTAATCCCCTTTGCTGTAGCTTTTCATGCCCAATACGCGCGCATACAGATCCGGATGGCTGCTCAGGAAGCTGCGCGACTGAACAATGAAGGCGTCATCCTTCGGGCCGACATCGGCGGCATGCAAGGATGATGCGGCAAACAACAAAACGAGCAGGAGCGGTACACGGCGGAGTTTCATCATATGATCCGGTAATTCAGGGAGAGCTACAGCTTAAGGCCGGGCGGCACATCAGCCATGTGTCGAAAGTCAGCTTGGCGCGGCATGCCGAGCAGGGTCAATGCTTTTCGGAACTCGACATCCAGCGGCGCACTGCATGCTACTATTTCACCCGATTCCGGATGAGGAAAGCGTAAACGCCAGGCGTGCAATAGCATTCGATGTACGCCCAACATGCGGAAAGCGCGGTTGTGGCGACCGTCACCGTGGCTGGTATCACCGATCAGATGATGCGATACATGCTTGAGATGCCGTCGGATCTGCCGGAAGCGCCCAGTCACCGGCGTACACTGCAGCAAGGCATAGCGCGAGGTCGGATGCACGGCGCTGGCCATCGGTAATTCGGCGGTAGCCAGACAACAAAAACTGGTGACGGCCGGTTTTTTTTCCGGCTTTCCGGGGCCGCCATCCAGATCATGATCTATGGTGAATTCCAGCTCCGGCCAACCCCGGCAGATGGCCAGATAGTCTTTTCCGACATCCCTGTCCATGAAAGCCTGGCCGAGCACGGAGGCCGCTTCGGCATCGAAAGCGACCAGCATGCAACCGCTGGTGGCGCGGTCGAGACGGTGCACCAGATGCACTTTCGAATCAAACTGCACACGCAGCCGGTGTAAAAGGAAATCGTCTTCACCACGCGCCAGTCCGCTGGCATGCACCATCAGACCGGCCGGTTTGTTGATCACGGCACAACGGGAGTCTTGATAGAGAACGTCCAGCGCCGCTTCGGTCACGGCTTACGCGGCCAGGCCAGTACGAATCCGCCCAGACTCAAGGCCGATGCCGCATATAGTATCGGACCAGGACCCGCGAGCAGAGCCAGCAGACCGGCCGCGAAACCGGCAGTGACCGCAACGGCCAGCGCAAACAGCTGGCGCTGATTGCGCTGGCTGATTTTCACCAGCTGCGCGATTTCATCCGAGCGCATGCGGATTCGGGTTTCGCCATCGACCTGCTGCGTGAGTGCCGATTGCAGCAAGGCCGGCAAGCCCGAGGCCTGATGCACGATTTCCGGCCATTGTTTCTGCAACTTGGCCGCGAAGGCTTTCGCACTGTAACGTTCGCGCAGAATTGCTTCAAGCACCGGGCGCGCCACTGCCCACAAATCGATATGCGGATCGAGCGTACGCGCCAGACCTTCGGTATTGAGCAGGGTCTTCTGCAGCAGAATCAGCTGGGGCTGCACGGTCAGCTGGTATTTCTGCGCGGTCTGTAGCAGCTTAATCACCACCTCGGCAATTGAGAATTCCGACAGCGGACGGGTGAAGTAAGGCTCGCAGACTGCACGCACGGCTGCTTCCAATTCATCCAGACGCAGCGAAGCCGGCATCCAGCCGGCCTGCACGTGCAGGCGTGCGATCTTACGGTAATCCTTATGGAAGATTGCCATGAAATTTTCGGCCAGATAATACTGGTCCTGTTCGCTAAGCTGACCGACGATGCCGAAATCCATCGCGATGAAAGCCCCCGAACGCGCACCGTCAATATCAACCCAGATGTTGCCAGCATGGGCATCGGCATGGAAGTAATTATCGCGGAATACCTGTTGATAAA
Organism: Arenimonas sp.; assembly: GCF_044348765.1. Classification (GTDB taxonomy): domain Bacteria; phylum Pseudomonadota; class Gammaproteobacteria; order Xanthomonadales; family Xanthomonadaceae; genus Arenimonas. The sequence goes on along the minus strand of NZ_JBIKSE010000023.1, from coordinate 5,276 downwards.
GAATGCGCACCGCTTTCGCTGCCAGTGCCTTGCGGTCGATGCCACGTTGGTCGAGTTCGGCAACGGCATCGGCGGGAATGCCATACACACGCTGCATGACTAGAATTTTTTCACCGGTCAGTGGCCATATCACTTCAGGCACCGAAAGATCCGGACTATCCTGCCAGAGGCGGCGCATCAAGCTGGCGTTGGCGGCCTCACGCTGCAGATTGCATTCGGCCAATAGCGTACTTTCCAGCTCGCTGACCACATCATGCGGACGGATTTTGTCGGCATGCGGATGCAGGCGGTACAGGCCGTCAGCCAACAGACGCATCAGCGCGATATCGGCACGGATATGGGCTTCGATGTCGGGACGAAGTACTTTCACTACCACTTCGCGGCCGCCCTGCAGCCACGCCGCATGCACCTGGGCAATCGAGGCCGAAGCCAGCGGCTCGTCATCGAAGCGTTCGAATACGTCGGCCAGCGGTCGCTGAAGTCCGGCTTCGATCAGCGCACGCGCCTGTGACGACGGGAACGCCTGCACCTGGTCGCGCAGACTGGCCAGTTCATCGGCGATATCGACCGGCAGCAGATCGCGGCGCGTCGACAGCACCTGGCCGAGTTTGACGAATAAGGGGCCCAACTCCTGCAAAGCCATGCTCAGGCAAGCGCCCCGCGGCAAGGCGCGGTTGGCTGCCGCGGTCGGCACGAAAACCTTCACTATGCGCAGCAGGGGTGTAATCCGCGATGCTGGCAACCATTCATCGAGACCATAACGGAAGGCGATGCGGACGATGGCGATGGCGCGCAACAGCGGTTTCATTTCGTCTGCTCGGCAAGCTGCTGGGCACGTGCGTATAGACGGTCAGCACGTTGCCGAAGCCGATCGACTTCGGCATGGAAATCGGCGAGCTCAGCTTTGCCGACCACCAGCCGGGCTTCTTCGGTGGCGTATTCGGCGCCGGAACGGGCTAGGCCGGCGGTACCGATACGGGCATGTCGAAATCCTTCGCGCAGAATTTTTGCCGCTTGCGGACCAAGCACCGGACCGAAGGCGGTGACGAACGGCGCCTCCCAATCCGGATCGTAATTTTTCAGCAGATCCTGCAACATGCGGGCCAGCTCGATATCGCCGTTGATGCGCATGGCGCCGACCACAGTCCGGCCCTGCGCGAACACCGGCAGACTCTGCAGCAGTCCCGACAGCTTGCTCTTGATGCTAATGTCGGCTTCGCGCGCGCGATCAATGGGGCCGACCTGCAACAGGCCGTCGCGGACATCGATGGCCAAGGCGATATCGGGCGACTCCAGATGCGCTTCGATGCGGCGGCTTTCCAGTGCCTGTAATTTTGCATGGCTGTCCGGATCCAAGCGGATCACGCGGTTCAATGCCTCCTGCAAGACACGGCCAGCCAAAGGCTTCAGCGAATCTAGGGAAAACGGGGTGCTCATCAATCAGCCTTCTGCAGTGAGGCGCGCAGGCGACGCAGGCCTTCGGTAAAACCGACCTGCGGCACATAACCGAAATCGCGGCGCGCATTGGAACAATCATACCAATGCTCGGTCGACAATTGTTCGGCCAAAAAACGGGTCATCGGAGGTTCGCCGCTCATCTGAAACGTGCGCCAAACGGCTTCACACAGCATGCCGGCGAAATAAGCCACCGGAAACGGCACGCGGGCCTGCACGAGAGGGGCGTCGGCGGCGCTCAGCAGGCCGTTGACGATGTCGCGGATCGGCATCGGCTCGCCGTTGGAAATGAAGTAAGCCTTGCCAGCACAGGCCGCACCCGGCTGAATATGCGCCAACGCCTGCAGATGCGCCTGCACCGCATTGTCGATGTAGGTGCAGTCCATCCGATTATTGCCATCGCCGATGAAACGCAGACGGCCCGCACGTGCCCGTTGCGCCAAACGGGGCAGCAGCTGAGTGTCACCTGGCCCCCAGATCAGCCGCGGACGCAAGGCCACCGTAGCGAAGTCCGTTGTATTCGCGGACAACACGGCACGTTCGGCCAGCATCTTGCTGTGCGGATAATACGCGGAAAAATGTGAGGCATATGGCGTATTGGTTTCATTGCCTCCAGCCACTGCCATGCGGCCGGCATGCACCACGCTCGGTGTCGAGGTGTACACGAAGCGGCGGATGCCGGCGGTACGCGCTTCGGCCAGCAGCACGGCGGTACCGGTGATATTGCTACGCTCGAATTCCTGCCATGCGCCCCAGCCACTGGCCTTGGCGGCATTGTGCAGCACAGCATCCACTCCCTGCAACGCAGTACGTACTTTTGCCGCATCATCGAGCGCAGCAAGCACTTGGGTCACGCCGAGTGCTTCCAGGTCGTTGGAGAAATGCCGCTGCAGACTGACCACGGCATGCCCTTGTGCCAACAGGCCGCGACACAGGCCCTGGCCGAGAAAACCGCTGCCGCCGGTGACCAAAACCCTCATGCGCGTTTGGCCAGTCGTTTGGCCGCCCACCGCGTGAGCTGCTCACGACCGATTTTGGCATTGTGCCGGATATCTACCGGAAAGCCGGGATGAAATAATACGATCTGGATCTGCCGGGTATGCCGATGTTGGCTGGCCATACTGAGCAACTCGCTGCACAGCACGGAATCGGAAACGGTAGCGCCCGGTTCGCGCTCGATACACAGCACCGGTTGTTGTAAGCCATAGGCACCAAGACCGACCAGCGCCGAGCGCTTGACCGCAGGATGCCGGTTGAAAATCGGTTCGACGTTTTCGGTACCGAGCAGCCCTTGCGCAGTCTGCAGGCGTTGCGATTTGCGGCCGCAGAACCACAGTCGGCCCTGCGTATCCTGCCAGGCTAGATCGCCCATGCGGTGGACGATGCGGGCGCTGCCATCTTCCAGAGTTTCATGGATTTTACCAAGACGATTGGAAGCTTCGCGGCGGTAATAGCTATCGGTGGCGCTCGGGCCGGCCACGGTGACTTCACCGATTTCGCCCTGTGGCACGCACCGTCCCTCATCCCAATCGGCAATCGGTTCATCGCTGATGCCAATCAGACGCACGGTATTCTCCGGGACAGGCGTGCCCACGCAGGTGCCGAAGCCCTGCTCGGTGCCGGCACGAGTCTGCGCCAGCTGCTCGCCGTCGATCACGGCCACCGGAAGACACTCGGTGGCACCATAGGGTGTCCAGAAGCGCGCCTGCGGATCACACAGGCTGCGGATTTTTTCCACGGTGTCGGCCGGCACCGGGGCGCCGGCGGAAATAACGCAGCGCAGGCCGGGCAAGGCTTTACCGTGCTTGGCCAGCACCGCCATCAAGGCCGGCGAGCCAAACAATTGTGTCACCCCGAACGTCGTGATGGCATGCCGCAGTTTTTCCGGATCGGCGCTGCCCGGCCGGCGCGGATCCATATCGGGGATGATGCTGGTCAGACCCAAGGCTGGATCAAACAGCGCAAACGGGGGAAAGGTCGGCAGACTGACGCCGCCGGGTTCGACGGTGAACGCCTGCTGCAGCAGACGTACCTGCGCGGTGAAATGCCGATGCCGGTACAGCACGCCTTTGGGCACACCGGTGGAACCGGAGGTGAACAGAATCGCGGCCGGATTCTCGCCGTCGACCTGCGGCAATTCTGCCCGGCTGGCACGGCCCAAGGCTTCGATGGCGCTCAGCGTGCGACCGCCGAACAGGGCAAAACGGCCGTCGGTGACTTTCAATCGCACGTCCGGCGCCCAACCCAACAGCAGCTTCGCGGCTTGCGCCAGAGCAATGCCAATGAACGCCTGCGGCGCGGCTTCACGCAGGCATTGTTTCAGCGCAGAGCGTGCGATACCCGGATCGACCAGCACCGGAACCGCGCCGGCCTTGAACAGCGCGAACATCACCAGAAAAAATTCAATCGAGGGCCTGAGCATCACCACCGCATGTTGTCCGCGGCCGATGCCGTAGGCTTGGAAACCCAAAGCCAAATGATGGCTGCGCCGATCAAGATCGGCGTAGCTGATGACCTCATCGTAACGCGCGAAACCGTCCGGTCCTTTCGTGCCTGGACAACGGATGGCCGGCCGATCGCCCAACTGTTCGGCACGCAGGGGCAGGATGTCCGCGATGTTAATCAGCTCGGGCATCGCGGTGCCTCCTCAGCCGATGGGGTGACGGTCCAGGAACTGGCGGATGGCCGGAACCAGATCCTCGTGCTTATCTTCTAGCACGTAATGGCCGGCATCCCCATAAATTTTTTGCGTGGCCGACGGCAGATCCTTGACGAAATGCGCGAGGAAATCCTGATCGAACACGAAATCCTGCAGGCCCCAGCCGATGAACGCCGGACGATCGCGGTAACCCGGCAACTTTACTTCGGCCTGCTGCACCAGCGCCCAGGCGGCATCGCCGGGTTTCAGCGGAATGTCCTGCACGAAGCGGTGCACCGCACGCCGGTGCGCCCAGCTGTCGTAAGGCGCCAGCAGGGCTTTGCGGCTGGCCGGCGGTATGGGCCGGAGCACGCCGAGATCGGCGGCGCCGCGCGCGAAGAAATTGAAGCCGCGGATCAGCACCGCGCCCAGCAGCGGAATGCGGCCAAGCACAATCTGCCACGGCAGTTTCTTGGTTTTCGGCATGGGAAACGAAGCGGTATTGAGGATGACCAGACGCGCGACGCGTTCCGGATTGCGCATCGCCCAGGCGAAACCGATCATGCCGCCCCAGTCATGCACGGCCAAGGTGATTTTGCGGGTCAGGCCCAGAGATTCGACCAGACGATCGAGATCGTCCACGCGCGATTGCAGCGTGTAGGCGTAGGCGCCGTCGTCGGGCTTATCGGAAAGGCCCATGCCGATGTGATCGGGCACGATGCAGCGATAACCATCACACAGGCCGGAAACCAGATGGCGCCAGTAATAGCTCCAGGACGGATTGCCGTGCAGCATCAGCACCGGATCGGCCTCGGCCGGACCTTCGTCCAGATAACTCAGTCCAATGCCCTTGCCACGGTCGAATCGTTTCGGGCTGAACGGGTAATCGGGATAGGACGCTGGTTCAGTCACGGATTACCACACCACTTCCGCCATCGAGCAGTTCAGCCCGGAACCGATACCGAGCAGTGCAATGCGTTGGCCTTTTTTCAGACGGCCCATTTCCTTGAGCTTACTGAGCACGATCGGCACCGAGGCCGGGCCGATATTGCCGTGCTCGGCGAAGATGGTCATCACTTTCTTGGGATCAATGCCGAAAGCCTTGATCATGGCATCGGTGTGCACACGGCTGACCTGATGCACGACGAATTCGTCAATTTCCTCGACCGCCCAGCCCATAGCC
>NZ_JBIKSE010000051.1:0-8818 GCF_044348765.1 Arenimonas sp. | reverse complement strand
GGCCTTGGATGTAATCGGCGATGGTTTTGGCAATCGGACCTTTATAGAATGCATCAGCGCCGCCGTCGGCGACGGCCTGCAGGGTATTGGCCAGATTCGGATTCTTCCAGACCTGGCCTTTCACCGGCGCTTTACCGTTGAGAGTGAACTGTTCGGTGAAGCCGGGGTATTGGCCCAGACGCGGCACTGACAGATTCCAGTAATAGGCAATGGTCTCTGCCACCGGATGACCTTCACGGGCATAACGGATGGTCGGCGCCAGGTTTTCGGCAAACGGCCGGCTACCGAAGCGGGCATGCAGATCCTGCCAGCCGCGCACGGTGCCGGGGACTGTGACCGGTAGCGGGCCGTAACTCGGGATGTCCTTGTAGCCCTTGGCCTGGAACCATTCCAGCGTAAGTTTGCCCGGCGAACGTCCGGAGCCGTTGTAACCATAGAGTTTCTTGGTCTTCGGATCCCAGACGATGGCGAACAGATCACCGCCGATGCCGTTGCCGGTTGGCTCCATCAGTCCGAGCGCGGCATTGGCGGCGATGGCGGCATCGACCGCGCTGCCGCCCTGTTTCATCACGTCCAAGGCGATTTGGGTCGCCAGCGGGTGCGAGGTCGCGGCCATGGCGTGCGGCGCAAATACTTCCGAACGGGTGGCGAACGGCTTCGAGGCAATGCGGTCGCCGGCCGCGGCCGGTGGCAGGCCGTAAAGCACGGTCATACTCAGGACCAATAATTTTTGGCACAATGTCATAACATCTCCGGTGGTGGCCATGGCCCAGATCAATCCGATTTTCAGCGTTCCATACGCCTTCGAACAACTCGATGATTGTGCCAGTTTAAATCAGGCCCTGCGCGAATTGTTCCTGCGCCGTGAAGCCCAGGGTCCGCGCTTCGCCAACCCGAATCCGTACACGGCACGCAACAAGGAACTTTTCGAGAGCAATTTCGACCTGTTCAAGTGGCCGGAAGCCTGCATCGCCGAGCTGCGTGAATTCTGTCTGTCGCGGACTGCCCAGACTGTGGCCGAACTCAACCGCTACGATGCCGCGCGCATGGCGCGCCTGCAAATCGTGACCGACGCCTGGTTCCACATCACCCGCCGTGGCGGCTTCTTCGGTGTGCACAACCATCCGATGGCCTCGTGGTCGGCGGTGTACTGCGTCAGCGCCGGCGAGCACGACGCCGACCAGCCCGAGTCGGGCCGTCTCAACTTCATCAATCCGATGACCCAGATGTATCTGGACGCCGGTAATTCCCAACTCGGTTTTCCTTACCAGTTCGGCAATTACGCCTTCGACCTCAAACCGGGCATGCTGGTGATTTTTCCGTCCTGGGTGCAGCATCAGGTCATGCCCTTCTACGGCGAGGGCGAGCGCATCACCGTAGCCTTGAACTGCGCGATGCATTTCAAATGATCGACACCGCCCTTATCAGCAGCGTGCTGCTGCCGGCTTCGCTGGGTATCATCATGCTCGGCCTGGGCATGACCCTGCATCCGTCCGACTTCGCCCGCATCCTGCGCCAACCCAAACCGGTGCTGATCGGTCTTGGCGTGCAGATGCTGCTGCTGACCGCGGTCTGCTTCGGTCTGTGTCTGCTGCTGAATCTGCCGCCGGAACTGGCCGTAGGCATGATGCTGTTGGCGGCGGCGCCGGGCGGTGCCAGCGCCAACATCTATTCGCATCTGGCCGGTGGCGATGTGGCCTTGAACATCACTTTGACTGCAGTCAATTCATTGCTATGTCTGCTCAGTCTGCCGCTGATCGTCGGATTCTCGCTGGCCTATTTCATGGCGGCCGATCAAGCGGTGCCACCGCCCTTCGGCAAAATCATCGAAGTCGGTCTGATTATTCTGGTGCCTGTCGCTCTCGGCATGGGCATCCGGCGCACCTGGCCGCAGTGGTCCGACCGCGTCGAAAAACCGCTGCGTCTGTTTTCGGTGCTGCTGCTTGCGCTGTTGGTGGTGCTGACCATGGTGCAGCAATGGCGGCTGCTGGCCGAGTATGCGGCGATCATCGGACTGGCCTGCGTGCTATTCAATGTGCTTTCCCTGCTGATTGGATACGCAGTACCGCTCGTGCTGAAGCTGCCGCGCCGGCAGGCCATCGCGATTGCCATGGAAATCGGCATCCATAACGGGACCCTGGCGCTGTTCATCGCCTTCACCGTTCTGGAAAACAGCGTGATGGCGGTTCCCGCGGCGTTTTATTCGATCAGCATGTTCATTACCGCCGGGCTGTTTGCGGCCTGGTTGAATCGCCCTGCCCGGGCGGCATGAGCACGGTCTGGCATCTGTATCTGCTGGAATGCCGCACCGGCACCGGCACCAGCCTGTATGCCGGCATCACCACCGATCTGGACCGGCGTTACGCCGAACACACCGCCGGCACCGGTGCCCGTTACACGCGCGCACATCCGCCGATCCGGCTGCTAGCCACGCGTGTTTATCCGGACCGCTCCAGTGCCTCCAAAGCCGAAGCGGCGCTGAAGAAACTGTCGCGGGTCGACAAACCGGGGTTTTTCAGTGCGCCTTGCAAATCGTGCAACCGATGACCTGGCCCACCCCTTGGGACCCGATGCTATGACCCACAAAAAACCCCGCCGCGGCGGGGTTTTTTATACGCGTAGGCCCACTCAGTGAATCAAGCCACTCTTGCGCAGGCCATCGGCGTTGGCCTTCAGGATTTCGCGGATGGCCGCCTGGCTGCTTTGCGGATTGAAGGTCTGGCTCTTCGAAGACCACACCAGCTTCCCGGTGGCGACATCGAACACGCGGGTGTCGGCCTGGGCAATCACCTTGTTGGTCTTGGTGATCGACTCGCCTTCGTAGGCGGCTTTCCAGCCGTTATCCCAATAGCCGTACAAGCCGGTGTCGGATTGCTGGCGATAGACATCGGCGGCCTTGTAATCCAGCTGCGGAGTCAGGCCATCGAAATGCAGTACCAGCACGTAATCGATAGCATTGCGCTTGAGCTGGTAGCGGGTGGCTTCGGAGTCGGTGAGCATTTCGCGCTCGGGCAGCACATCCACACCCAAGGCCGCGTCTTTCACCAAGGCCGCCATTTCGGTTTCCACTTCGCGGCGCTTGGCGGCGTCTTTATCGCGGAACACCACCAGCACTTTCTTGCCGGGCGTCAGGGTCACCGACGGGTCGGACCAGCTCGATTGCAGCTGGGTGCCTTTGGTCGGGCCGGAAGAGGCACAGGCGGCCAGGGTCAGGGCCGAAGCCAACAGCAGAATGCCGGAGAGACGCATGGGAAGTTCCTGATTCATGGGGGATGCGGCCCATTATAGCGCCAAGCCCGGCGCGGCCGTCGGCGCCTGGGGAAGAAGCCCGGGGAGCCGTCCTGTTATAATTTACAGTCTTAATTCACCGGCTCGGCCATGTCTTCGACCTCCCCGCTCACGCCCGGCATCGACCGGGACTATACCCTCGATCATAAATACAGCCGCCAGCAGGGCCGCATTTACCTGTCCGGCGTGCAGGCGCTGGTGCGTCTGCCGCTGATGCAGCAGATGCGTGACCGCGCCGCCGGGGTCAATAGTGCCGGTTTCATTTCCGGCTACCGCGGCTCGCCGCTGGGCGGTTTCGATCTGGAATTGTGGAAAGCCAAGAAGCATCTGGCCGATTCCAACATCGTGTTCACGCCCGGCTTGAACGAAGACCTGGGCGCGACCATGGTCTGGGGCACGCAGCAGACCAATCTGTTCGAGGGCGCCAAAGTCGATGGTGTGTTTTCCATGTGGTACGGCAAGGGCCCGGGCGTGGACCGCTGCGGTGACGTGTTCAAGCACGGCAACGCCGCCGGCACCTCGCCGATGGGCGGCGTGCTGGCGCTGGCCGCCGATGACCACGCCTGCCGCAGCTCGACCCTGCCGCACGGTTCGGAACTGGAATTCGTGTCGGCGATGATGCCGGTGCTGAACCCGGCCGGGGTGCAGGATATCCTCGATATGGGCCTGCTCGGCTGGGCCATGAGCCGCTTCACCGGGCGCTGGGTCGGCTTCAAGACCATCGCCGAAACCGTGGAGTCCTCGGCCTCGGTCAATGTCGATCCGCATCAGCTCGACATCATCGTTCCGGAAGACTTCATGCTGCCCGCCGGCGGCCTGAACATCCGCTGGCCGGATCCGCCGCTGGACCAGGAAATGCGTCTGCACCAGTACGCGGTGGCCGCGGCGCAGGCCTTCGCGCGCGCCAACAAAATCGACAAGACCGTGTTCGACTCGCCGAAAGCGCGCCTGGGCATCGTGACCACCGGTAAATCGTATTTGGATGTGCTGCAGGCTTTGGAATACCTCGGCATCGGTGAGCGCGAAGCGGTCGAGATCGGCATCCGCGTGTACAAAGTCGGCATGACCTGGCCGCTGGAACCGGTCGGCATCCGCGCCTTCGCCGAAGGACTGGAAGACATCATCGTAGTCGAAGAGAAGCGCAGCTTCATCGAATCGCAGATGAAGGAATACATGTTCAACTGGGACGTGCGTCCGCACGTGGTCGGCAAGTATGATGAAGCCGGCGAGTGGATTCTGCCCAGTACGCACGAACTGACCCCGGCGCGCATCGCCCGCGTCATCGCCAAGCGTCTGGCGCGATTCTTCCAATCGGAAACTATCGACAATCGTCTGGCCTTCCTGGCTGCCAAAGAAAAGGAACTGGCCAAGCCGCGCGCCGAATTTCCGCGTGCTGCGCATTACTGCTCGGGCTGCCCGCACAACACCTCGACCACCGTGATCGAAGGCTCGCGCGCACTCGGCGGCATCGGTTGCCACTATATGGTGACCTGGATGGACCGCAACACCGACACCTTCACCCAGATGGGCGGTGAAGGCGTGACCTGGTGCGGCCAGGCGCCGTTCACCGGCGAAAAGCACGTGTTCCAGAACCTCGGCGACGGCACCTATTTCCACTCCGGCAGTCTGGCCATCCGTCAGGCCATTGCCGCGAAGGTGAACATCACCTACAAGATTCTTTACAACGACGCGGTAGCGATGACCGGCGGCCAGCCAGTGGACGGTACGCTGACCGTGCCCGACATCGCGCATCAGGTGCGCAGCGAAGGTGTGCAGACCATCGTGGTGCTCAGCGATGACATCGAGAAGTGGTCGAACCCTTCGATTTTTCCGAGCGGCGTGGAATTTTTCGACCGCACGGAACTGGACACGGTGTCCAAACGCCTGCGCGATACACCCGGCACTACCGTGATCATTTACGACCAGACCTGCGCGGCCGAAAAACGCCGCCGTCGCAAGCGCGGCAAGATGCCGGATCCGGCCAAACGCACCGTCATCAATCCGGCAGTGTGCGAAGGCTGCGGCGACTGCGGCGAGAAATCCAACTGCGTGTCGATCCTGCCGCTGGAAACCGAGTTCGGCCGCAAACGTGAAATCGACCAAAGCAACTGCAACAAAGATTTCAGCTGCGTGAAGGGTTTCTGCCCGAGCTTCGTCACCGTGACCGGTGGTGGGCTGAAACAACGCAAGCCGAACGTGCAGATGGATTTCGAGGCATTGCCCGCGCCGAACTTCCAATCAAATCTGGACCAGCCCTGGAACATTCTGATTACCGGCATCGGCGGAACCGGCGTGGTCACCATCGGCGCGCTGATCGGCATGGCCGCGCATTTGGAAAACAAAGGCGGCAGCGTGCTGGATCAAACCGGTCTGGCGCAGAAGGGTGGCGCGGTCACCACCCATGTGCGCATCGCCAAAACCCCGGACGACATCCACGCCGTACGCATCGCCGCCGGCGAAGCCGACTTGGTGCTGGGTTGCGACATGGTGGTGGTCAATGATTACTGGGCGCTGTCGAAAATCCGCGCCGAGCGCAGCACCGTGGTGCTGAACGATTACCAGGCCATGCCCGGCACCTTCACCCGCAACACCGACATGCAGTTCCCGGCCAAAGACATCATTGCCGCGGTCACCACCGCGCTGGATGGCCGCGAACCGCTGCAGGTGGCCGGCACCGAACTGGCGCTGGCCTTGATGGGCGATGCCATCGCCACCAACCTGCTGATGCTTGGCTACGCTTGGCAGAAAGGCTTGGTACCGCTGTCGTATGATGCCCTGATGCGCGCAGTGGAACTCAACGGCGCCGCGGTGGAAATGAATAAGAAAGCCTTTGCCTGGGGCCGCATGGCCGCATTTAATATGGCCGGCGTGCAAGCCGCGGCCGGCATGGGCGCTTCAGTCAAGGCCGCCGATTTCCTTGGCGATAGCGTCAGCGTCACCGAACTGGCCTTCGTCGGTGAAGGTAAGCTCAGCCAATCCTTGGATGAAACCATAGCGGTGCGCAGCAAGTTCCTCACCGAATACCAGAACGCCGCCTACGCCAAGCAGTACGGCGACTTCGTGGCCTTCGTGCGCAGCGAGGAAGCCAAGCACACCCCGGAATACACCGGCCTGTCCGAAGCGGTGGCCAAGTACCTCTTCAAACTCATGGCCTACAAGGACGAATACGAAGTGGCGCGCCTGTACAGCAGCCCGGCATTCTTGAAGCAGATCGAAGATACCTTCGCGGGCAACATCAAGCTGCACCTGAATCTGGCGCCGCCGCTGTTCGCCAAAAAGGATGCCGACGGCCATCTGATTAAGCAGGAATACGGCGCCTGGGCACTGCCGGCGATTAAAACCCTGCGCCATCTGAAGTTCCTGCGCGGCACCGCGTTCGATGTGTTCGGCAAAACCGAAGAACGCAAAATGGAACGCGCCCTGATTGAAGACTACCAGCGCGACATCAAAACCATCGTGTCGAAGCTGTCGGTCAGCAATCACGTGCAGGCGGTGCAGTTCGCGCGCCTGCCGGAGCACATCCGTGGCTTTGGGCATGTGAAGGAAAAGCATGTGGCAAAAGTGAAAGCGCAGTGGGCGGAGTTGATGGCGAAACTTGTCTAAGCACTTCCTAATGCGGGAAATAAAAACGCCTCCGATAGGAGGCGTTTTTATTTCGTGCTATTGATACAACCTTACTTCATGCCAACACACTGCAAAAACTCGGCGCGGGTACGTGCATCGTCACGGAAGCTGCCCAGCAATTTGCTGGTGACCATGCTCACACCGGTTTTGTGCACGCCGCGGGTAGTCATGCATTCGTGCTTGGCCACGATGACCACGCCCACACCCTTGGGCTTGAGCACGTCCTGGATGCAGCGCGCGATCTGCGCAGTCATCTTTTCCTGCACCTGCAGGCGCTTGGCGTAGGCTTCCACCACCCGCGCCAGCTTGCTGATGCCGACCACGCGGCCGTTCGGGATATAGCCTACGTGCGCCACGCCAATGATCGGCGCCATGTGGTGCTCGCAGTGCGATTCGAATTCGATGTCGCGCAGGATCACCATCTCGTCGTAGCCTTCCACTTCCTCGAAGGTGCGCTTCAGATAGGTTTCCGGATGCATTTCATAACCGCCGAACCATTCCTTGTAGGCCTTGGCCACGCGCTTGGGTGTATCGAGCAGGCCTTCGCGCTCGGGATTGTCGCCGGCCCAGCGCAGCAGCAGCTTGATGGCGTCTTCGGCCTGAGCCTGGGAAACGGCAGCGGGTTTAGCGATGGTGGTTTTCTTGGTGGCCATGGCAGCTCCTCGCTTAGATGGGGGTAGTTTCGCCGGCGGCCCGTGAAGGCCACATTCGTTTAGTCAAATGATACGCCAACCGCAGGGCTGTCAGTCGATATCCTGCTCGTCGGTCAGCACGGTCATGTTCTGCACGCCATCGAGTGCAATCGGCTCATCAGTCAGCAGCAAGGAGCTGCCCGGCTGCAGGCTGGAATACAACAGGCGCGCAAAGTCGACCGGCACTGCGATACGGCTAATGGCAGCTGGATCCAAGCCGGCGGCAGGCGCGACGCCGCTGGCGGATGCATTGACGCGCAGCCATTTCAGTTCCATCTCATCCGGCACGATCTGGCTGGGCTCGGTACCGACGCCGTCCATCACTACGTAGGCCTGACTGCCGAACGGTTCGCCGCCGACTACACCGATTTTGGAGCGCCCGATTTCGATGCCGTTGCGCAGTGCGATCACGGTCTGGTTGCGGGTGCTGATCAGCACAGTGACCGGGCCGAACGGGGATTTTTCGGGCTGCCAGCGGTAGGCTACATAAGCCGACAGCGGCTCGACCGGTACTACTTTGCCCTTTTCGTCCACGGATTGCGCAAACAGGGTTGGATCGACCACATTCTGCGGGCTGCTGAGCTTGTCGTTGCTGACGATGACGGTCATGCCGAGTTCGGTTTCGGCAAACAGGCGCTGCGCAAAACCATCAGGCATGCGCACGCAGCCGTGCGAAGCCGGATAGCCGGGTAGGTTGCCGCTATGCAGGGCGATACCGTCCCAGGTTAGGCGCTGCATGTAGGGCATGGCCGCCGGTTTGTTTTTGGAGTCCTTATACAGATTGGACTTGTGGTCTTTGTTTTTCTGCAGAATGGTGAACACCCCGGTCGGCGTATCGTGACCTTTCTTGCCGGTGCTGACCGTAGTCACCGCCACACGCACACCGTTGCGGTATAGATAGGCTTTTTGCTGAGTAATACTGACCAACATCAGCATCGGGCCTTCCGGCACAGCTTCGGCATACCAGGCCCACTGGCCGGGCTTGAGCGCGTCGGTCGGCGTGGTGGCCGGCATCGCCTGTGGCGTGGCCTGCGCATGCAGGGAAGACAGAGCAAGAGTCAGTGCGGTGGCAAGCAGGATCGTTTTCATGGCAGGGTCTTAATGGGAAGAATCAGAAAATACGGCAGAACACGGCTTTAAGGTAACGGCTTTCCTTCACATGCGCCATATACGGGTGGTCGGCGCCAGCGCCCGACACTTTAAGAATTTGGGCA
>NZ_JBIKSE010000022.1:0-28555 GCF_044348765.1 Arenimonas sp. | reverse complement strand
TATTCATTGAGGTTGCAGCACTATGAGCACCAGCATTCACGACTTCCACGACGACGTGCGCAACGCCGACATCCGGATCTGGGTCAATGGCATCCTCAAACCACGCGCTGAGGCCACAGTTTCGGTCTTCGACAGCGGCTTCGTGCTGGGTGATGGCGTTTGGGAGGGATTCCGGGTCCTTGCCGGCCAGCCGGCGTTTCTGGACGCGCATCTCGATCGCCTTTACGAAGGCGCCAAGGCCATCGCCTTGGATATCGGCATGAGCCGCGGCGAAATGAAACAGGCCATCGCAGAGACGCTGAAAGCCAACGGCATGCGCGATGACGTGCATATCCGGCTGATGGTCACCCGCGGCATCAAGCGCACGCCCTATCAGGATCCGCGTGCCTGCATCGGTCAGGCGACGGTGGTCATCATTCCCGAATACAAAACGCCGAAGCCGGAAACGCTGCAGGCCGGACTGAAACTGTTCACCGTGCATGTGCGCCGTGGCTTTCCGGACGTGCAGGATCCGAAACTCAATTCGCACAGCAAACTCAACTGCATCACCGCCTGCATCCAGGCCATCGAGGCCGGCGCCGATGAGGGCCTGATGCTGGATCCGCACGGGTTCGTGGCGACCTGCAATTCGACGCATTTCTTCATCGTGCGCAAAGGTGAAGTGTGGACTTCAACCGGTGACTACTGTCTGGGCGGCATCACCCGGGCCAATGTACTCACCCTGTGCCGACAGAACGGCATCCCATGTTTCGAAAAAAACTTCAGCTTGAGTCAGGTCTACAGTGCCGATGAAGCCTTTTGCACCGGCACCTTTGCCGGCGTGGTGCCGGTCCGCGAGATCGACGGCCGCGTCATCGGTGACGCCCTGCCCGGCCCGATGGTGCTGCGCCTGCAGCAGCTGTACCGCGAGCTGGTGGAACGCGACGTGACCGTGCGCGGCGCCGACCGCCTGGCATGAGCATGCTGCGCATGGGTCGCTCACGGGATCCGGCCTCCCGCGACACCTGCCCGTCCATGCGCATCGCCATGTGGAGCGGGCCACGCAACATCTCCACGGCGATGATGCGCGCCTTTGAAAATCGCAGCGACTGCACGGTATCCGACGAGCCCTTGTATGCCGCGTTCCTGGCACAGACTAAACTCGATCATCCCGGTGCGGCCGAGGTCATCGCCGAGGGCGAATGCGACTGGCGGCGCGTGAGCGAAACGCTGACCGGCCCGGTTCCGGGCGGCAAAGCGCTGTGGTACCAGAAGCACATGAGCCATCACCTGCTTCCGGGCATGGATCACGAATGGATTCACGGTCTGAGCAATGCCTTCCTGATCCGGCACCCCCATGCCGTGGTGGCGTCCTATATCAAATCGCGGGCCGAAGTGGCGCCGGAAGACATCGGCCTGCTGCAGGAAGCAGAATTATTTGATGAACTCTGCGAGCGCAGCGGCAGCACGCCGCCGGTCATCGACTCCACCGAATTCCTCAGCAATCCGCGCGGTCATTTGCAGGCCCTGTGCCAGCATTTCGGCATTGCTTTCGAAGATCGGATGCTGCACTGGCCGGCCGGTCCGCGTGACAGTGACGGCATCTGGGCCAAGTATTGGTATGACGCGGTCTGGCGCTCGACCGGGTTCGAGGCACGGCCGGAACGGATTCCCGAACTCAGCGCTCGCCATCAGGCCATCGCCGACGTCTGCATGCCCGCCTACCAACGCCTATATGCGGCACGGCTGAAGCCGGTGTAATAAAGAATCTATCTCGGATATTGTCGCGAAGAGTTTCAGTTTATAGGGCTATATCGACATGGGTCTGGCAACTTATCTTCAGATACTAAGTGCCTATACATTTCTAGCTGTTTAAATATAGAAAGATACATATATGTTTTTTATTTACACATTTAAATAATATATATATATGTTTTTTATTTATAAGAATTATTTCTATATGGCATAGAGATTACTTAATGCCAATATAGGGGTATGAACTTAGCCATACTGGATACAAACAGGATTTTTAGTGAATCGCTTAGCTGCTTTCTCAAAGAGAATGGCCACCAAGTTGTTGCCACTATTAGCAAGCCCAGTGAGCCGCTTGAGCACCTGGAAAAATTAGGCACTGATATTCTTATTGCAGATCTTTCCCGCTTCAGCCCGTTGGATCCCATCGCATTTTCGGATTACCATGCCTTAGCGGAAAAGCTAAAGATTATCGCTTTCATCGAAGATGCTGGCTTAAACAAAATCGAATCGCTTTTTAATATCGGTGTGGCGGGCTGCATAAGCAAAGGGTCTAGCCTTAGTGTTCTGCTCGAAGGCATCGAAAAGGTCGGTAATGGGCATAAATTCCTTAGCCATGACTTTAATCATTCTGCAAAAAGTGAAGCGCCGAAGCTTACACCCCAAGAAAAACGTGTTCTAGCACTCTTAACCCAAGGCTGTTCATCTAAAGAAATTGCAAAAATCCTCAAAATTTCAGTCAAAACGGTGTACATTCACCGAGCAAAAGTCATCCAGAAGTTTGGGACTAAGAATCTCATCAATCTAAGAAAAAAGGCTTTAGAGTCGGGAATTGCGCTGTCTCTGGGAGAGCAAATCGCTCAGACTGACTGAATCTGTACCGAGATCATTTTTTAGCTCTTAGAAAAAAACCACCCTGTCGGGTGGTTTTTAAGTGGTGGGCGATACAGGGTTCGAACCTGTGACCCCTACCATGTCAAGGTAGTGCTCTACCGCTGAGCTAATCGCCCGAATCCGGGATAGACATTATACGATAAAGTCCCGCTTTCCGGCAAATCTCAGCGCAGCAGGGCTTGCTGCTTGAGCTTGGCGATGGTATCCCGGCAGGCCGCGGCCTGCTCGAACTCCAAATTCTGGGCGTGCTTGAACATCTTGGCCTCGAGCTCGTTCAGACGCTTGGCCAGCTGCTGGGCGGTCAGCACCGAGACCCCTGTTTCCGGAGTGGCCGCGGCCTGCTCAGGTTCGCTGCGGGCGCCCTCCATCACATCCATGATCTCGCGCTTGATTGAGGTCGGCACGATACCGTGCTGGCGGTTGTATTGCTCCTGCTTGGCGCGACGCCGATCGGTTTCGCCGATGGCGGCCTTCATCGAATCGGTCATGCGATCGGCATACAGGATGGCCTTACCGCGCAGATTGCGGGCGGCCCGGCCGATGGTCTGGATCAGCGACCGGGTCGAGCGCAGGAAGCCTTCCTTGTCGGCATCGAGAATGGCTACCAGCGAGACCTCGGGCATATCCAGACCCTCACGCAGCAGATTGATGCCGACCAAGACATCGAACACCCCCAGACGCAGATCACGGATGATCTCGACGCGCTCGACGGTATCGACATCGGAGTGCAGATAACGCACCTTCACCCCGTGCTCGGCGAGGTAATCGGTCAGGTTCTCGGCCATGCGTTTGGTGAGCGTGGTAATCAGCACGCGATCGCCGAGTTTGACGCGCTCATGGATCTCGGAAAGCACGTCATCGACCTGCGTGGCCACCGGCCGGATTTCAATCTGCGGATCGACCAGCCCGGTCGGCCGCACCACCAATTCGACCACCTGCCCCTTCGAATGCTCGAGCTCGTAAGGTCCGGGCGTGGCCGACACGTAAACGCTGCGGGGAGCGCGGCGCTCCCATTCCTCGAACTTCAGCGGCCGGTTGTCGAGCGCCGAAGGCAGCCGGAAGCCGAAGTTGACCAGGGTTTCCTTGCGCGAACGGTCGCCTTTGTACATGGCGCCCAGCTGCGGCACGGTCACGTGCGATTCATCGACCACCAACAATGCATCCGGCGGCAGGTAATCGTAAAGGCAAGGCGGCGGTTCGCCGGGCATGTGGCCGGTCAGATGCCGGGAATAGTTTTCGATGCCGCTGCAGAAGCCGACCTCAAGCATCATCTCGATGTCGAACTGGGTACGCTGCGCCAGACGCTGCGCTTCCACCAGCTTGTTCTCGCGGTAGAAGTATTCGAGCCGGTCTTTCAGCTCGGCCTTGATGGTTTCGACCGCATCCAGGATGGTCCGGCGCGTGGTCACGTAATGCGATTTCGGATACAGGGTATAGCGTTGCAGTTTGCGACGGACTTCGCCGGTCAATGGGTCGAACACCGCGATATTCTCGATGTCGCCATCAAACAACTCGACCCTTATCGCTTCGTAATCGCTCTCGGCCGGATGGATGTCGATGACCTCGCCGCGCACGCGGTAGGTGGCGCGCTTGAGCTCGATATCGTTGCGGGTGTATTGCATCTCGGTCAGACGCCGGATCAGTTCGCGCTGGTCGATGCGGTCGCCGCGCACCAGATGCAGCACCATGCGGAAGTATTCGTTGGGATCGCCCAGACCGTAAATCGAGGACACCGAGGCCACGATGATGGCATCGCGGCGCTCGAGCAGGGCCTTGGTCGCCGACAACCGCATCTGCTCGATGTGCTCATTGATCGAGCTGTCCTTGTCGATGAAGGTATCGGAAGCCGGAATGTAGGCCTCAGGCTGGTAGTAATCGTAATAGCTGACGAAATATTCGACCGCGTTATCCGGAAAGAAACTCTTGAATTCGCCATACAGCTGGGCAGCCAGGGTCTTGTTCGGGGCCAGCACCAGAGTCGGTTTCTGGATGGCCTGGATGACGTTGGCGATGGTGAAGGTCTTGCCGGAGCCGGTGACGCCGAGAAGCGTCTGTGCGGCGATGCCGGATTCGAAGCCGGCAATCAGCTTGTCGATGGCCTGCGGCTGGTCGCCGGCGGGCGAAAACGGGGAAACCAGACGGAAGGGGGTGTCCATGCAATCTTTTTTCGGGGCCAATTGGGGATTTTCGCACAGCGCGGCCCCGCTTTCACCTACTTCCGCGCTTTCGGCGTTTATTCAGACTGGAATTCCCAGCTCCGGAGGATCCCCATGTCCCGTCCTATCCACGGTTTTACCCTGATTGAACTCGTCCTCGGTCTGGCCACCGCCGGTATTCTGGCCGGCATAGCCCTACCGGCTTTTCTTTCAGCGCGCTACGCCGGGGATTCTGCGGCGATGCAGGCCGCCCTGCTGTCCAGTCTGATGCAGTCTTCCCACAAAGCGGCACTGCACGGCACCCGCACCACCCTGTGCCCGAGCCACGACGGCATCCGCTGCACCCCCAGCTTCGACTGGAGCAAAGGCTGGATCGGGTTCCTGGATAGCAACGCCAACCGCGAGCGCGAACCGGATGAAGGGGTCATCCTGCGGCAGACCGAAGTGGAAAACGCCCGCCTGATCAGCAGCAGCGGACGGACCCGGATCGTATTCCAGGGCAACGGCGGCAATGCCGGCAGTAATGCCACCTTCACCCTGTGCGACCGGCGCGGCGCGGATAAGGCGCAGACCCTGGTGGTCAGCAATACCGGCAATCTGCGCCGGGGGGTGCCGGATGCCGAACGCGCGGCGTTGGCCTGCGTCTTCTGAACCCGGAGCCCGCGGTTATTGACGCCAAGGGCGGTCTGGGCGAAAATAGACCCCTTGCCCGAATAGCTCAGCCGGTTAGAGCACTTGACTGTTAATCAGGGGGTCGTTGGTTCGAGTCCAACTTCGGGCGCCAAACTTAATAAAAACCCGCCTTCCGGCGGGTTTTTTATGAGCAAAACCAGCCCCGCCAGAGCAGCGTTTGGGTTAATTGCAGGGGTCCTGATCCCAGGTCAAACTGACATCCGCAATGTCATTAACCTCATTCGCATTCTTGGTGAAGGTGCAGATATATTCGGTGGCAGGCACCGCCGCCTCTTCTGTCACTGCAATTTGCAGCACATCATCCTGATTGACAATTCCGGTGAACCTTGTGGTTTCCAGCCCGGTGCCATGGCCAAGCACGAGCGAGGTGAATCCGGAATTTACCATCGCCGGACCGAAATTACGGCAAATCGGTCGGGCATTTGCAGTGCCGGGGGCAATACTCACTGAAATCGTCTTCGATTCCGTGCTACCTGCTTGTGTCTTGGTGCAGGTAATGTTTCCGGAAAAACCAGCACGCCACGCGAGCGTGGTGTCGGGATAATTGTATTTACCAATAGATACCGTCGTTTCCAAACCTACTTTCGAAACGGTGCAGTTATAAGGATTGACTGTAGACGGGCTCGGATTGCAATCCGTGAAGGAGTATTGCGCACTGATGACCGGATTGCCCGATGAAGCAATACCAAAGGAATAGCCCGTAATATTGACTTTAAACGAACCCGATCCACCGGGGTCACTGCCGCCGATCCTAAACAATTGAGAATCCGTCGCTAAAATCTCTTCATTATCAATCGGCAACTGCAATACAGCCACCCCCGAATTCGATGCATAAATTGTACTATTCGCAGTCTCTGTTGCTTTAACCGGCCGGCTACCGGGAGTCACCTTGCCACGCACCGGGGCGCCACTACCACCGCCGGAGAAGTCATTATTGGTTACCACGATATCCGGCCCGGATACCGGCGTCCAATTACTGAGTTCGGAGAGATTGATGGAGGTAAACGGGACAAAGGGCAGCACACAGCTTTGCAAGGAGGTTTTGCAATCGGCCTTGGCCGTTGTAATTTTATCCACGGCTTCGGGCTCAAGATAGTCAATAAAAAGACCCCGGCTATGCAGCCATTTGAAGTCATTGCCGAGCTGGATGGGTATTTCACTGGGGTTATTGATGTCCCAAGCAAACTCGAGAGCAGCAAGCGCACCGGCATTAAGCAGCATATTGTATCTAGTTGCATTTCCCTCGTTGACGATACGACTGCCGAGATAGTCCAAGACCAAAGATTGATAGTTTGATGCCGCGGTGCTGGTTGGTGCATAGGCAGCCGCAGTACCGTCATTGCGGGCCCGAAGCAGATTAAAATAATCGTTGCTCAGGTCTGTGGCAACGCGGAAAATACCGTCCACCCGAATCAGGCGGCAGGCCTCGATATAATCATCATCGGCTCCAGCGACCTGTAGCGCACCATTTACAATCTTATAGTGCACATGCGAGGTTCGGCGCGGATCGAACTTGGGCCCCGCTTCGCCGGAAGGGTCGTGGTGATCACGGCAGCAGGTGTTGCAATACTGGCTTTGTGGCGGTGCGTTCTGAGCCAAGGTGGCGGCACGTGCTTTAGGATTCGTGTAGGTAGCGACGCGTGGAACGGTATAACGGAATCCGTTCCAGTAGGTCGGGCGATAGCTAACATCCATACCCGGATTGTTTGTCGTACACGTGCAGCCGACCACTACAGTTTCAACGCGGGATTGCGCCTGAGCCACACCATTGTTCAAACCGGCATAGGTCAATACATCGTAACGTGTTTCAACGACGCGTTGATTATTATTGTTTCCGGCCACCTCTGGCCTCGGATTGGTCGCGGCCGTATCCGTTCCGTTTCCAATGGCAATGGGGATGACGCCAGGCGTCAAGCTTGGATCACGAATCAACACCCGCGGATAGCGCGGCTCGGAAGAAGCCGTATTGTTCAGCACCACTTTAGCGCCGTCTCCCGGGGATACCGCACCAATGGCATCCTCGATGGCGATACTCTGGGAAACGCCACCGGCATCAGTCCAAGACACCCTTACTGCAACGCGTTTGTATTCATTATTCGCGCTAAACGCAATGCCACCGGCATCGGCAGCCGGTGTCGCGCCGGTCAGCGTGGCGATGGCCGTGAACACACCCGCACTGGGCTGATAACCAAAACGTGTCACCGTCCAGGTGCGTGCGTAAGTCACGGCACTTTCAGTGGCTGTGTCATTGCCGGAGGTCAGTGCCTGGTAGCCGGCAAGGTGCTGGAACGAGCGCAGATCTTCGACTTTGTCCTTGGCCAATTGCAATGCAACCGTCTGCGCCTTGGTTTCCGCTGAAGAACGTATGATGCTGGTCTGCAAGGCAGCCAAGGCCATCAGACCGAATCCGAGCACGACTACGGCGATCAGCACCTCGATCATGCTGAAGCCCCGCGACGTCCTGCTCATAATATGGCTATTCATGACGGTATCCCCCTAAAATCCTTCGACGGCATCGAGCCAGCTGCCCGGTACCCGGGCGAATTTGGCGTTGGCGGGCAGTGTATTCGGGTCGGAGTTGATGGCGGTGTTGTCGTAGATGATGTCGATGGTGCCGGTGATGTCAATATTGCCTTCGACCACCAATGAACCGATGATTTTGGAATTACCCGTCCCCTTGAATTCGGCGGTATTGGTGTTACTGCGCACGAATAGCATGCCGAAGAAATCAGTATTATTGACCTTGGCTTCACCTTCGACCACGACGATGGCCGGATTATTTGGCGAACCGACCTTTGCAGGAAGGTCGCAGGTTCCCTTGATATAGTAAAGACCGGAGGCGGTAGCACCCAGCGTCTTCAACCTGTCGCAGCTGATCACCTGCGCACCCAGTTCTTCTTCCAGAACATAGGATGCACAGTTGCTGATGCCATTGGCGCCGCAGTTGGTTTTTACGATACCCAATCCTTCATCGACAACGATGCCGGTATTGAAAACCCATTCGAATAGCGAATCGTCTGTGGCCACACTCAAATCACTCTTGTTATTGCCATTGCAATCAAGACCCGGAAAGAAAGTGATATCGGCAAGCGCACCATGACCGCCGTCGATATCGAGAATGTCAATTCCTTCTTTTTGGATGCCTTGGGAATGACCGGACAGGAAGTTATTGGTGGAACTACTGATTGCCGGGCAAGCGCAGGCATTGTTGACGTCGACGCAGGTCGTTTTCAGATCCGATGCCGGGGTGTTTTTCAGATACTCCCCGAGATAGCAGGTCGATACGCTACCGACGCCCCCCGAACCCCCTGAAGACGCAGCAATCTCTCTGGTACAGACATAACTCCAGGTCCCAACCGGTGCGTCATTGAAGAAATCGCAGTCACTAAATGAAAAGCCTTGTGCATTTGCAGCATCGATTGCATCCCTTTGATTCGGGAACCCGGAATCGGATATGGTTTCTGTTCGATTAGGCATATTTGTACAGACATTATTGGCAACGCCGTCGAAATCAACATCGTTGGGTGACCAAATTGATACCGGAACACCATAGCCTGCAGCATTGGCATTGGTCACAATCTGCGCATTACCCAATCCCTTCACGAACCCAGAGCCGATGATCGGCACAGAGGAGGACTGGCTGGCCTCGGTATAAGATGCCCAGGTTTCCTTGATGACGGCGGTACTGCCTTCATTGGTAAGGGTGGCCTGGGAGATGAAGGTAATGGCAATACGGTTGCCTTTGGCCGGATTCTGGGCGCAGGCTGGAGTTTGCAAGGAGGAATCGATGCGACAGAGCACGGCCTGCACATTGACCACTGACGGGAAAGCCGAGACGCCACCGACATTGCCGACAGCGCCATATGGCAACAGCGTTGCCGCCAGACTTGCGCCGGTGCCGTCGGTGGTAAAAAACCAGAGCTTGTTTCGGCGCGTGATGTCCGGCTCGGAACGACATGGATGCGGTCGGCCGCCGATGGTGGCGCTGTTACTTACGCCGTTGCAACTGACCCAGCCATGACCGCCGGCAACAGTATCCAGCCAACCGCCTTGCGCATTACTAATAACCAGAGCCCGGTTGGCTTTGATGTATTCACCGGACATATTAATTCCGGTTTCCGCCGCCTGCTCGGCGATGCGTGCGCGGTTTTCATTGAGTGCAGTACGCTGCTCGAAAAAACCAATACTGGTCGAGAATAGAACCACGATGCTGAGAATCAGCAGCAGCATCATGGTGATGGCCAGCGTTGAAATGCCACGCTGGCGACCCGGTCCGGCAAAGGCATTCATCATGTGTATTGTCATTGGTGTCCCCTTCCCTTAGGTTCCAGTCGGTGGCAAAGCGCAGTTCGCGGAGGCTTCCAGACAGTCGGCACGCACTCTTATACTGCTGCTGATGCCGCGGGTGACTGTGCCGTCGGCTGACTGACGAAGCTGGCCCTGCAAACCGACGCCGATCTGACGGATGGTCATGGGAGTGGAGGTGGCCGTAGCGGCCTGCACGATGTAGCCGCTGGTATCTAATGTAAAACTGCTGATATTAATGATCCGCGGATCGGTCAATGCGCACCACCCTGAAGCGGTATTGCACGTTGTCGGATAATTGCTATAGCTCGGCGCGCCGCCGGCACAGGCTGGCGTGAGACCGGGGGCGCTTTCGCCGATTTCAAGCACGCCGACGGTCTGGCCATCGAAGGGATAGAAGGCAAGGCGCAACGCACGAATTTCACCCTGAGCCCGCTCAACGGTGCCTGGAGTTCCACCGGTACGGTCGTAGGCATAAATGACGCAGCCATCATTTTTGACGCCATCGTTATTGACATCATCATCCACAAAAATTCGGGCGAAGGGCGATATCGTCAACGCATTCATAGTCGATGCCGCGGTATAGCGGTTCATGTTCTCGTCGTAACCGGCACGGCGCAGCTCGCGCGAAACGAAATCCATGGTGTTGCGCAGCTCCTGACTCAAGCGGGTGGACTGCACGTATTCGGAGTTGGCGGTCAGGCTGGACAGGGTAAACGCAAGCACGGCCGAAACAACAATCAGACCGATGGCCAAAGAAATCATCAATTCAACCAGACTGAAGCCCTGTGATTGTCGTTGATAGGCGGCCATGGCGTCCTCAGTTGCAGCGTCGGTTGATGTATTGCGGCATATCACTGGCTGCATCTGGCTCGCAGGCCACGGCGCGCCCGAACAGATCGATATTCACTCGCAGGCGGTAGTCGGTGCTGCCGGCAGGACTGGCCAACTCCCAATAACCGGCACTGGTCGGCAGGGCCAGACCGCCACGCTTAGGATCGATGACCACCACCCCATTTTTACTTTTTCCGATCCAGTCGCTAGGCGTTCCTAAATATCGAATCCCCTTCCATTCAGCCTGATCGACTGGATAGCGTCCGACATCACAGAAATTGGCGTTACCGGGATTGGTCTCAAAACAATTGCACTGACTATTATCGGCAGCTGTATTGGTGACCGCCGCGCCCATACAATACTGGGTATTGTTGGTGCTCATCGACACTTTGACCAGAGAATTCCGCTTGAGGGATTCAAAACGGGCATTGGCCCAGAAGCCGATGATTTGATCAGTCGCTCCACGCAAAGCGCTGCGCTGCCGAAATTCATTGAAGGACGGCACGGCTGCCATGAGAATGATCGACAGTAGCGCGATGGTGACCATCAGCTCAATCAGGGTAAACCCCTGGACGCAAGGCTTTTTTTCGGACATGCACGATTCCCCGCTCTAGGCACATCCTACTATGCCTGCTGATACCGAGCATGGCAACGGACAACACGATGAACGGCCGGTTTTTCCGATGAGCGACGCCGTCTGCATTGCATTCAGCGCAGGAAGTTGGCATGCTTATTGCATATCCGGCGGGAGCAGCACATGCGCAACAAAGGTTTTACCCTCATCGAGCTCATGGTTACCCTGGCGATTGTCGGCATTCTGGCCATCATCGCCATTCCCAGCTTCACCGAACAGATCGCCAAAAGCCGGCGCGCGGAAGCCATGCGGGGACTGGGTGATTTGCAGTTACGTCAAGAGCGCTGGCGGGCCAGCAATACCAGCTACGCAACCTATGCCAATCTAGGCAGCCCGACCGTTCCAAACTACACCCTAACCATCACTGATATATCCGCCACCGGCTATAAACTGACGGCAACCCGCTCAAGCGCCCAGTCCGGCGACCGCTGCGGAAACTTTGTACTCACCGTTGCCAGCGGCGTTGCTACCAAATCGCTGTCGGAGGGTAGCAACCCCAGCAACTGCAACTGGCCTTAACGGACCACTTTATAGCAGGGCTGATAGACCCCGGAAATTTTCATCCGGCGTTGCTCGACGAAGGATTCCAGCAATTCATCCATGGCCTGCATGATGTCGGCATCGCCGGAAATCGTGAACGGTCCATTCTGCTCGATGGCGTGCATGGCCGGCTCCTTGACATTGCCGGCCACGATGCCGGAAAAGGCCCGGCGCAGATTGGCGGCCAATTCGTGCAGCGGCTGATTGCGGTGCAATTTCAACGCCGCCATGGCCTCGTGGGTCGGCTGAAACGGCTTCTGGAAATCCAGGGGAACATTGAGCGACCAGTTGAAGAAGAAGGAATCTTTTTCCTTGATGCGCTGCTCGCGTACCCTATGGATACCGCGGCTCATCAGTTTGCCGACGCGCTCGGCATCGTCGACCACAATGGAGTAATGCGCGGCTGCAGGCTCGCCGAGGGTCAGCTTGATGAAGCGGTCGATGTGCTCGAAATAGGCCGCAGACGCACGTGGCCCGGTCAACACCAAGGGCATGCAGATATCACTGTTATCGGGATGCAGCAGCAGACCAAGTAGATACAGGATTTCCTCTGCAGTACCCACCCCGCCCGGGAAGGCGATGATGCCATGTCCCAAGCGCACAAAAGCCTCCAGGCGCTTTTCGATATCCGGCATGATCACCAGCTCGTTGACGATCGGATTCGGTGACTCGGCGGCGATGATGCCCGGCTCGGTGATACCGATATAGCGGTTGTGGATACGGCGCTGCTTGGCATGCGCGATGGTGGCGCCTTTCATCGGTCCTTTCATGGCGCCGGGGCCGCAGCCGGTACAGATATCAAGCGCACGCAGGCCCAGCTCGTAGCCGACTTTCTTGGTGTACATGTATTCTTCGCGGCCGATGGAGTGACCGCCCCAGCACACCACCAAATTCGGATCGGTGTTCGGATGCAGCACCGAGGCGTTGCGCAGGATCTCGAACACGGCACTGGTGATTCCGGCATTGGTTTCCAGATTGAACTTGCCGCTGGTGCGGATTTCACTCGAGGTGTAGGCGATGTCGCGTACCACGGTGAACAGCAGATCGGCGACGCCGCGGATCAGAGTGCCATCAACAAACGCGGTGGCCGGGGCATTTTGTAAATCGAGGCGGATGCCGCGATCGAGCTGCAGGACCTCGATGTCGAAATCCGGATAACGGACCTGGGCCGCGCGCGGATCATCCGATTCGGTGCCGGTGGTCAGCACCGCCAGAGCACACCGGCGCAGGGTTTCATGTAAACCGCCTTGACTGATGTCGCGCAGCCGGGTCAGCTCTTCACGCGAGAGCACGTCCATGCCGGAGGGTGAATCGTTGTAGCGACGGTGTGGCGGGAAAATCTGGGTGCTGATGGTGGGGCTTTCTTTGTTCATTGCGTTCAATTGTGGTGTGATGGGTTCAGGATAAGGCTTTGCGGTGCATTAGGCAAAAAAAACCGGCCTTGCGGCCGGTTTTTCAGAGTGACGCTCGATCAGAATTCGTACTTGAGGGTGACTTGCGCCGCCCACTGCGATTCGCCGGAGTTCTGGCGGGTGACGAAATCCTCGACAGTACCGTTGACGCCATAGATGTAACGGCCGCTGGCATCCAGACCCATGTAGTCTACGAAGCTGCGCGACAGACCACCGGCGGAGCTGAACGCGATTTCGTCGATGCGACCCCAATCCTTGTTCAGCAGGTTACCGAAGTTCAGGATGTCGAAAATCAGCGTGGCCTTGTTGCCCTTGAAGAAGCCCGGCAGTTCCTGGCTGATACGGACGTCGAAGGTATTGGTCCACGGCGCGAACGAGGAGTTGCGGTCAACCGCACTACCAGCGAATTGATCAAGACCCTGCGCTTGCACGATGGACCAGAAGGTGGCCTCGGCCTGGGCAGCGGTCACGGTGCCCGGTCCTTTGAACACCACCTCACCCGAACCCGCAGCGGTCGGGATGTACATCAAGTCGTTGGCGTTGCCGTCACCGTTCAAGTCGTTGTTGAAGATCCAGCTGTACGGCTTACCTTTGCGGCCTTCATAGAACACGCCGAAACGGGTCGCGTAGTCGCTGAAGAAGTTATGCTTCCAGTTCAGCGAACCGGTGAAGCGGTCCTTGACCAGATAGGCCGAGTTGGCGGCCACTTCTTCGTTGGCGTTGAAGATGGAGACCGAGTTCCAGTTGGAGTTGGACACCGACGAGGTCAGCGGGCTGACTTCGGTGGCGTTGGTGGTGGTAAAGCCCAGGCTCCAGTCCAGCTCTTCGAAAGCACGGCCCGAGAAGGCCACGGTAAAGGCACCGCCGCCGCCTTTGCCGGTGCGCTCAGCCAAGAGCACGTTATTGAATCGAGTATTGCTCAGGGCGCGGGTACGCGATTGACCCGACGGGGCGCCGCAGGCACCACTGGTACTGGTCACCAGCGCACCGGAGCTGCTGTAGCTATAGCAGCTGGCACTGAAGCCGACCGGATGGTAGAACAAGTCGCGGCCATCTTTGCCCTGACGGGTCGCTTGACCCAGATTCAGGTGCTTGTAGTAAATGCCGTCTTCCACGATGGTACGCACGTATTCCAGCGACATGACCACGCCGGCGGTCAGTTCTTTCTCGAAAGCCAGATTGGCTTTCCAGACCGAGGGCTGCTCCAAATCGGCCGAAAGGAAGTCGACGTTCGGGGCCGGTGGTGAACCCGCAATTCCCGGCTGGCTGTCCGGATTCGGGCTGAAGAAACCATTGTTACGCGGGCAGGCCGAAGAACCGGTACCCGAGCAGCTGATGATGCCGGTGGTGATGCCGGTATTGGAGTACGGGTTGGACAGCCAGACGTTGGCGGCGGCACCTTCGAACAGACCAAAACCGCCGCGGACCTGCATCGGTTTTTCGCTGTCAAAGGTGTAGTTGAAGCCCACACGCGGCTGGAACAGGCTGTTGCCGTCCAGGGTATTGGTATTGTCGTAACCGAAACCGCCGGTGGCGCGGGTGGTGGTGCCCGTACCCGGAGTGGTCTGACCGGTGACAAAGCCGTTCACGGCAGCAGCTGCCGCGGCGGCGTTGAATTCCGGGCTGACGCCCATGGATTTACGGTCGATACGCACGCCGTAGGTCAGGGTCAGATTGGTATTGACCGCCCAGGTGTCCTGAAGGAACAGGCCGAGGTTCTGGTAATCCCAGTTGGCGACACCGTCATTCAAATCATAGCCGTTGATGCCAACCTGCACGGCGTAGCTGCCCGGACGGCCGCGGCTGAAGTTTTCCAACATGGCAGCGGTGTACTGGGCGCGGGTCAGCGTACTGCAGCTGAAGTTGCCCAGACCGGTCAGGGTCGAGTCGGTATACACGACCGTGCTGCTGGCATTGATACAGTCAAAGGTGTAGTTGCCGCGGGTATCCTGCAGGAACGCGTTGTAGACGCTGTTGTCGTCGTAATCGAAGCCAAACTTCAGTTCATGGTCACCCAGGAACCAGTTGGCACCGCCGTAGTAGTTCCAGGTTTCGGTCGCCAGGTCGTTGAAGTGACGGCTGCGTTCGGTACCGGCCAGCAGGCCGGCGGAGGTGGCGGTCACGCCCGGCACGGCGCCCGCAAAGTTCAGGCGGATCTGCGGCAGATTGGAGTTATTGACCGG
Organism: Arenimonas sp.; assembly: GCF_044348765.1. GTDB lineage: Bacteria > Pseudomonadota > Gammaproteobacteria > Xanthomonadales > Xanthomonadaceae > Arenimonas. Next base: position 13,173 of record NZ_JBIKSE010000022.1, on the reverse strand, counting down.
TTCACTGGCGTAGTCGCGGTAGGACACCTTGAATTCGGTCGAGAAGTTTTCGCTCCAGTCGGAGAAGAACTGACCGACCCAGGTTTCAATGCTCTTGGCCTGAGTGTACCAATGTGAGTCCAGCGACATCGCCTGACTGCCACTGGTGAAGTTGCTTGGGTAGATTGGCTCGTCCTGCTCGGTTTTGCTCCAACGCAGGCTGGCGCGGTGATTGTCACCGATGTTGGCATCCAACTTGATCAGGGCATCCTTGACCTTCAGCTCCGCGGCGGCGGCTTCAGGGCTGCCGAGATCGAAGCCCCAGACGTTTTTGGCGACGTTTTGGGCAGCGGTGATATCGGCATTGGTGATCGGCACATTGAAACGGTCGCTGCCGGCCGGGCCGGCGGCCGGGCCGCCGCGGGTGCTGGCCAGCTCTTCATAGGCCGCGAAGAAGAACAGATTGTCCTTGATGATCGGACCGCCCAAGGTGAAACCGATGGTTTCTTCGGTGAAATCCGGCGCATCGGAATAGGAATCGGTGCTGCGGGTATAGCGGTCACCGACCATGGAATCCGAACGGTACACATAGGACAACGAACCGTGGAAGTCGTTGGTACCGGACTTGGTCACCGCATTGATGTTGGCGCCGGTATAACCCTTTTGGGTCACATCGTAGTTCGAGATATTGATCTGTACCGATTCGATGGCATCGATCGAAATCGGCTGCTTGGCGGTCGGCAGATTGTTGGATTCCAGACCGAAAGTGTCATTGGTGGCGACGGAGTCGATGGTGATCGAGTTGAAGCGCGAGTTCTGACCGCCGACCGAGATTTCACCGCGCTCTTTGTCGGTTTGCGACAGGCGCGGATCAAGGCGTGCGTAATCCTGCAGGTTGCGTTGAATCGAAGCGAAGGACTTCAGTTGTTCCGAACTGATGTTGGTGCCGGCACCCATGTTGGTGGCGCTGAACACTTCCGAGCCTGCGGCAACGCCGGTGACGGTCACCGAATCCAGGACTTTCTGGCCCAGCGAGGCGTCCAAGGATTTGGTTTCAGCAAGCTGCAGATACACGTTGTCGCGGGTTTCGGTCACGCCGCCTTTGGTGATGGTCACCGTGTACGGACCGCCGACGCGCAAACCACGCGACGAGTAACGACCCTCAGCATCAGTGACGGCCGAGCTCACGGAACCGGATTGGTTGTGCTTGATCGACACGCTGGCGCCGGCGACCGGTTTGCCGTCGTTGCTGGTGATACGGCCGCCGATGGCAGATGTTGTGTTTTGTGCCATGACAGGAGCAGTCAGAGCGACCGCAAGTGCCATGGAAAGCTGCGAAACCCGGATGCGTTTGCTTGATTTCATGATGAGTTGACCTGTTGTGAGGTTGAGGAGTAAACGGTGACCGCCTGAAAAGGTATAGCCCTGCTGAACTACGCCAGAATTTTACCACCGAATGTTAATTTTATGTATGTTTCATGACAGAAATATGACTCAGGCCGGGGTATTCAGGTAGCTCTGAATGCCGTCCATCAGCATCTGTACCGAAATCGCCACCAGTAGCATGCCCATCAGGCGTTCCAGGGCGACCAGAACGCGGGTCCCGAGGACTTTATAGAGGTAGGTGGAGGAAAACAGGATGACCGCAGTCCCGAACCAAGCGATGGCCAGAGCCATGGTCCAATCCCCCATCCGGCTGGGGTCCTGGCTGCCGAACAGCATCACGGCGGCCATCCCGGAGGGGCCGGCCACCAATGGAATGGCCATCGGCACGATGAAGGGCTCGCCGACCTCACCGTCCCCGAATATGCCCTCCGGGCTGGGGAAGATCATTTTTAGGCCGATCAGAAACAGGATGATGCCGCCTGCGATGGATACGGACTCCTGACGCAGATGCATGGCTTCCAACACATACTTGCCGCCCCAGAGAAAGCCGAGCAGCACGAAAAAGGCAATCAGCAACTCGCGGATCAGCACAATGCGCTGACGTTTCTTCGATAAGGGCTTGAGCAGGCTCAGAAAAACCGGGATATTACCCAAGGGGTCCATGATCAGGAACAGCAGAAGCGCGGCAGAAACCATTTCCATGATTAGCTCCAGCTCGGCCGCAGTATCCGGCCACGATGCGCGGCCCCTTCGGCGGATAAAAGATAAACACAGGCCGGGGCGTACACGCCGGGCTCGGGACACCCGGTGGCGGCCTCTTCGACATAGGCACGGGCACGGATGCTGGTACGCATCGGCCCGGGTTGCAGGGCGCTAACCCGAACTGGACTGCCATCGGTTTCATCATGCAATAGGCTCACCAAACCTTCCAAGCCGGCCTTGGCGATACCATAGGCGCCCCAATAAGCTGTATTGACGCGTTCTCGGTTCTCGGTGATGAACACCACGGCAGCGTCTTCAGCACGGCGCAAGGCCGGCAAGCAGGCCTGGGTCAAGAGCCATGGGGCGGTCAGGTTGACATGGATCTGGGTGACGAACTCTTCCGGATCGGTGGTTTCCAGTGGGCGCAGGCCGGAAAAGTCGGCGGCGCAATGCAGAATGCCATTCAGGCCGCCGAGTTCGGCACAGATTTTGTCCGCCATGGCCTCATAATCGGCCGGATCGGCACCGCGCATATCCAAGGGATACAGGGCCGGCTCGGGGCCAAGTTTGCCGATGGCATCATAAACGCGGTTGAGTTTGGGGATTTTTTTTCCGAGCAGCACCACCGTAGCACCGGCCACGGCGGCGGCCTTGGCCGCCGCTTCGCCCAGACCGCCATAGGCACCGGTGACCAGAATGACCCGGCCGACCAGACTGTTCGGCACCGGCACCGGCAATGCCATCATGCAGCTTTCTGGGCCTCGGCAACCATGGTGGCCAGATCGCCGCTTTCGTAAAGCTCCATGGTGATGTCGCAGCCACCGACCAGTTCACCGTTGATGAACAACTGCGGGAACGTCGGCCAATCGGAATAGCGCGGCAGATTGGCGCGGATTTCCGGTTCTTCCAGGACATTGACCGTATGCATCTGGGCACCGACGGCTTTCAGTGCCTGCACGGTGCGCGAGGAGAAACCGCACATGGGAAACTGCGGCGTGCCTTTCATGAACAGCACAATCGGCGCGCTGGTGATTTCGGCTTTGATACGGTCGTTGATCGGACTATTCGACATTTGACGCTCCAGACGGATTTGGGGAAACACATCACTTTCACTTCCAAGGTAGAATTATAAAGCTTATTCCCCCCTTACGCCCGCCGGAGATTTGCCCCATGGCCATCGATTTGCCTGCCCTGCCCTATGACCGCACCGCACTGGAACCGCATATTTCCGCGGAAACCATTGACTATCACTATTCCAAGCACCACCAGACTTATGTCACCAATCTGAATAATCTAATTGCCGGGACCGAGTTCGAAAGCGCCGATCTGGAAACCATCGTGCGCAAATCGCAGGGCGGCCTGTTCAACAATGCCGCGCAGGTCTGGAACCACACCTTCTACTGGAACTGCCTGAAGCCCAATGGCGGGGGCGCCCCCACCGGCAAACTGGCCGAAGCCATCGACAGCACTTTCGGCAGTTTCGAGGCCTTCAAAGCCGAATTCAGCAAAACCGCCCTCGGCACCTTCGGCTCCGGTTGGGCCTGGCTGGTGCAGCGCGCCGACGGTAGTCTGGCCCTGGTCAGCACGTCCAATGCCGCCACCCCGCTGACTGGCACTGATAAGCCCTTGCTGACCTGCGATGTCTGGGAACACGCCTACTACGTGGACTACCGAAACGCCCGTCCGAAATACGTGGAAGCGTTCTGGAGTCTGGTGAACTGGGATTTCGTATCGGCGCAGATGGCCTGAGTCTTCCCGTTCCGACATAAAAAACGCGCCTTCGGGCGCGTTTTTCTTTGGCTTTGCCTGCCCCGATCAACGCAACCTGGCGAGCACCTGTGCTACCTGTGACTGACGGTCGAGTTGCGTGCCGACACGATCCAGCGTTTGAGCCAGAGCGCCGAAAGTTTCTTCGCGTAGCGTGGCATGACCGACTTTGCGGCCGGCGCGCGGCGACTTGCCGTAATCATGCCAATGGCCGCCAGCCTCCTGCAACACCGGCCCGGCTTCCGGCAGGTTGCCGATCCAGTTCAACATGCAGCTGACGCCGAGCGAGCGGGTACTGCCAAGCGGCAGACCGAGCACCGCCCGCAGATGATTCTGGAACTGCGAGGTTTCCGCACCCTCGATGGTCCAGTGGCCAGAGTTGTGCACGCGCGGCGCCATTTCATTGACCATCAGGCGGCCTTGGCACAGGAATAATTCCAGCGCGAACACGCCGACATAATCCAGCGCCTCCGCCACTTGGCGGGCATAGGCAATGGCTTCTGCGGCGAAGGCGGCGGTGTCGGTGGCCGGCGCCAGGCTGGCCGACAGCACACCCTGCTCATGCCAGTTTTCGGTCAAAGCCCAATGGCGGAATTCGCCATCGCGGCCGCGCACCGCCACCACCGAAATCTCGCGCTCGAATGGCACGAAGGCCTCGAGAATCAAGCCGACGGTGAGTGTCTGCGCGCCCAGTGCGGCCCAGGCGCTTGCGATATCGGCTTCGGTCTTGATGCGGTACTGGCCCTTGCCGTCATAACCGAGACGGCGGGTTTTAAGAATGCAGGGCATGCCGATTGCCGCAATGGCGGTCTGCAGATCTCCGAAACAGGTGATGTCGTGGAATTCGGGAACACCGATGCCGAGTTCACGGAATAGTTTTTTTTCGGCGAGCCGATCCTGCGAAACCGCCAATGCATTCGGATTCGGAAATACCGCGACTTTGGCGCTCAGCCAGTGCGCACTTTCGGCCGGTACGTTCTCGAAATCAAAGGTGGCGACATCGACCTTTGCGGCGAACTCGGCAAGAATGTTTTCATCGCGGTAATCACCGACCAGCATCGGCGCGAACTGTCCGGCGCAGGCATCGGCGACATTATCGAGCAGCAGGAAACGAAGACCCAGCGGCGCACCGGAAATGGCCATCATTCGGGCCAATTGCCCGCCGCCGAGAATACCGACTGTGGTCATCGGCGCGGATCGTCGGCGGCCATCACCGCTTCAGTCTGCGCGCGGCGGAACGCGTCCAGTTTGGCTGCGATTTCTGGAAATTCGTGGGCCAACAGGGCAGCGGCGAACAGTCCGGCATTGGCGGCACCGGCGTTGCCGATGGCGAAAGTCGCGACCGGAATGCCGGCGGGCATCTGTGCGATCGACAACAAGGAATCCATGCCGCTCAGGGCTTTGCTCTGCACCGGCACGCCCAGAACCGGCACGGCGGTTTTGGCGGCCAACATGCCCGGCAGATGCGCTGCGCCACCCGCGCCGGCAATGATGATCCTTAGACCACGCGCGGCAGCCTGTTCGGCATAGCTGAAAAGCACATCGGGGGTGCGATGCGCGGACACCACCCGCACTTCGTGCGGGATGCCGAAGGTTTCAAGGTGCTTGACCGCATGCTGCATGGTCTCCCAATCGCTGCGGGACCCCATGACGACGCCGACCAGTACCGGATTTGAATCAGCCATAGCGCTAACCCCATCTAAAGGCGTATTCTATGCGGATATCGGTAAAAACTCCACGGTCATGGACAAAAAACTGCTCGACATTCTGTGCTGCCCGGCCAGTAAACAATCTCTGCTGCTGCTGTCCTCGGACCAGCTCGATCGCATGAATGCGGCCATCAGCGCCGGAACGGCCTTGCAGCTGGACGGCCAACCGGTCCACACAGCTCTGAAGCAAGCGCTGATCACGCGCGACGGCAAACTGCTGTACCGCATCGATGACGGCATCCCGGTGCTATTGGCCGAGGAAGCCATCGCCACGACCTCCATCGACGGCCTCACCGTCTGATCATGGCGTTGCCGCAAGCGCCGGACAGTTCTGTTATTGCTGCCGATGCCGCACGCAGTCTGGCCGAGGACATCCGGACCGGCGATGTCACCGCCGCCCTGCTGGAAGATGATCTGGAGTCCGCTTACGTCATTGCCAAGGAAGCGGCAGTCATCTGTGGCCGGCCCTGGTTCGACGCCTGTTTCCGCCAGCTCGATCCCGACATCCGCATCGATTGGCTGGTGCATGAGGGACAGGCCATCAGCGCCGGCACGGTGCTGGTGCGCTTCCGCGGCAAGGTGCGCGCATTGGTCGGCGCCGAACGCAGCGCGCTGAACTTCCTGCAAACGCTGTCGGCTACCGCCACCCAGACCGCAGCCTTCGCACAGGCACTGGCCGGCAGCCGGACGCGCGTGCTGGATACCCGTAAAACCTTGCCGGGCCTGCGTCTGGCCCAGAAATACGCCGTATGCGTCGGTGGCGGCCTGAATCACCGCATGGGCCTGTACGATGCGGTCATGCTCAAGGAAAACCATGTCATCGCCGAAGGCTCGATTACCGCCGCCGTTAAAAAAGCACGCAGCGTGTATCCGGACATTCCGGTCATCGTGGAGGTCGAAAATCTCACGGAGCTGCAGCAAGCGCTGGATACCGACTGCACCCGGATTTTGATCGACGACTTCAGCGATGACGATATGTTCGCCGCGGTACGCATCGCCGATGGCCGCAAACCCCTGGAAGTCTCGGGCAGCGTGAGCATGGAACGCCTGAAGGTGATCCGCGCATCCGGTGTCGATTTCATTTCGGTGGGTGCGATCACCAAGAATATCCGCGCCATCGATTTTTCGATGCGCTTGGGCGATCCGCCATGACCGCGATTATCCTAATGCTACTGGCGTTTCCGGTCGTGCTGTTTTGGTCATCCGGGCGGGCGGCGGCAGAACAGGCCGCACATTTTGGGCGGCAGCTGTGCATGCGCGCCGGCGTGCAATGGCTCGACCAGAGCGTGCATCAGATCAAACTCGGCATCCAGCGCGATGATCATGGCCGTTTGCGCTGGAAGCGGATCTTCCACTACGAATATTCACATGACGGGCATGACCGCTATGCCGCCAGCATCACCTTGGTCGGCGGCCGTGCGGTGTCATGGGTCGAGCCGGTGGCGAAATCGTCGGATCCCTTTACTTGACGATACGCAGATGGCCGCCCTTGCCGGGAGCCGGTGGTTTCGGTGGATCTTCCGGACCGCGATCAGCCGCATCGGTTTCCGCATTGAGCTCGTAGGCTTCCAGGGCTTCGTCTTGTCCTGCGCCTTCATCGGCCGGCAGCATCATGCCCTGCCCGGTTTCCTGGGCGTAAATGGCCAATACCGCAGCCATCGGCACATACAGAAACTGGCTGATCCCGGAAAACCGGGCTTTGAAGCTGAGCGCTTCATTGCCAAGCTCGAGCGACTCCACCGCGCGCATGGCGATGTTCAGCACCACTCTGCCGTCCTTGACCGTCGAGGCCGGCACCATCACATCCGGCTGGGTGGCATCGACCAGGATGTAGGGGGTCAGATTGTTATCGTTGATCCACTCGTAAAGCGCCCGCAACAAATAGGGCCGGTTCGAGGTCATGGCAGCGGGTCCAGACATCAACTCAAGGCGAGATCGCGCAGGACCTTCTCTTCGGGGGTCATGCTGCGCATGAAGGCGGGATTGCGGAAAATCCGCAGGCCGTAATCCTCGACGCACTTGGCATCTTTTGGCAGCTGGATGCCGAGCGCCGGCAAACGCCAGATGATGGGGGTAATCGCGCAGTCAACCAGACTCATTTCATTGCCGAAGAAGAACTTGTTGCTTTTGAAGAACGGCAGCGACTCCAGAATCAGTTCTTTCAGACGTTTGCGGGCAGCGTCCACGCTTTTGCCGCCGGCCATGATGAGCTGTACCTGCGGCACCCAGTCCTGTTCGACCTGACGCACGGCAATGCGGTGCATAGCGCGGAAAATCGGCTCGGCCGGCATCAAGGCCGGGTGCGGATAGCGCTCGTCGAGATATTCGGAAATCACGTTGGAGATGTAGATGGCGTTGTCGCGCTCGACCAGAGTCGGTACCGAATGGTAATGCGGTGCCAGCATCAGCAGATCTTCCGGCGGGTTGGAAGTATCGACCGAAATCAGATCATAGGTGATGCCTTTGGCGGCCATGACCATCCGGACCTTATGGCAGACCACGCAATTCTTGGCCGAATAAAGGGTTAAGGTATTGCGCGAACGAGGGGTTGTGGCCATTCCTTGTACCTATCATGTCAAAAGTTGAGCGGCTGTTTTTCTGATTTATGCCACTTTCCTTAACATGGCGAATTTCGCCGATTTTTGCAAGCCTTTCATGAAAAAAGGCCGCAAAGCGGCCTTTTTTACCAACTAAATCATAAATTTAGTGGACATCACGCCAGTATTCCTGTTTCAGGAAATAAGCCAACAGAGTAAACAGGGCCAGGAACAAGACCACCCAGACGCCGATGGCCTCGCGCTTGCTGGCCGACGGCTCACCGACATAAGCCAGGAATGCCGTCAGATCGCGGGCGACCTGATCGTATTCTTCCGGGCTCAAGCTGCCTTTCTTGTGTTCAGGAACGCTGTAGCCGGTGATGCACTGGCCGAAGGCTTCACCTTTCGGGCAATGACCGCCTTCAATCTTGGGCTCGGTCAGCACATCTTGGCTGCCCTGCAGCTCCCAAAGCACATGGGGCATGGACGCACCCGGGAACACCGCATTATTCCAACCCATGGGTCGCGATTCGTCGACATAGAAGGTCTTCATATAGTTGTAGACCCAGTCAGCACCTTCGGCTTTGCGGCGTGCAATCAAGCTTAGGTCCGGTGGGGCCTTGCCGAACCAGGCCTCGGCTTGTTTCGGATCCATACCGGTGTTCATGGCTTCACCGAACTTGGCATCGGTGAACATCAGGTTCTGGGTCACTTCCGCTTCGCTCAGGCCGAGATCTTCGGCCATGCGCGAGTAGCGCATGTAGCCGAGCGAATGGCAGGCCGAGCAGTAACTCATGTACAAGGCCGCACCACGTTGCAGCGAGCCTTTGTTGCCCAGATCGACCTGAGCCGATTCCATCTCGATACTGGCACCGGCGGCCGAGACATTGCCGGCGACAAATGCCGCAGCGGCGACGAGGGCACGGAAAACAGTGGCGGTCTTAGTCATGATCGGGCACCCGGGCTGGCACTTCTTTGGTCTGGCCCATGGCCGACCAAATTGGCATGGTTAAAAAGAATCCGAAATAGAACACGGTCAGGATACGTGCGGCCCAGGTCTGTGCCGGGCTGCCGGTCTGCATTCCCAGATAGGCCAGCACCACGAAAGCGATGACGAACAGGGTAATCAGCACCTTGTGCAGGGTTGGACGGTAGCGGATGGACTTGACCTTGCAGCGGTCGAACCAGGGCAGACCGAACAGAATCAGCACCGCGCCACCCATGGTGATCACGCCGAACAGCTTGTCGGGTACGGCACGCAGCATCGCGTAGAACGGGGTGAAATACCAGACCGGCTTGATGTGCGCCGGGGTCACCAGAGGATCGGCTGGAATGAAGTTGTCGTATTCCAGAAACAGACCCCCGAAGGTCGGCGCAAAGAACAGAATGAAGGCGGCGATGGTTAGGAAGAAACCGATACCGAACAAATCCTTGACGGTGTAGTACGGGTGGAACGGAATGCCGTCTTTCGGCTTGCCGGTTTCATCCTTTATCTTCTTGATATCGACCCCTTCCGGATTGTTCGAGCCGACTTCGTGCAGGGCGCCCAGATGCAGCACCACCAGAAGCAGAATGACCAGCGGCAGCGCAATCACGTGCAGAGCAAAGAAGCGGTTCAGGGTGGCGTCGGAAACGAGATAGTCACCGCGGATCCACTCCGTCAGTTCCGGTCCGATGACCGGCACCGCACCAAATAAATTGATGATCACCTGCGCACCCCAGTAGGACATCTGGCCCCATGGCAGCACGTAACCGAGGAAGGCTTCAGCCATCAAGGTCAGGAAGATCAGCATGCCGAGGATCCAGACCAATTCACGCGGCTTCTGGTAGGAACCGTAGATCAGACCGCGGAACATATGCAGATACACGACTACGAAGAACAGCGAAGCGCCGGTGGAGTGCATGTAGCGAATCAACCAGCCGCCTTCGACATCGCGCATGATGTATTCGACCGAGGCGAAGGCTTCGGCCGCGCTCGGCTTGAAGTTCATGGTCAGGAAAATGCCGGTGACAATCTGGTTGACCAGAACCAGCATGGCCAGCGAACCGAAGTAATAGAACAGATTGAAGTTCTTCGGCGCGTAATATTCCGACATGTGCTTTTTGTAAGCCGGAATCAGACCCGGAGTGCGCTCATTGAACCACGCAGTAACACCGGAGACGGTACGTTTGATGACGCTCATCAGACGGCTCCTTCAGGGGCGACGCCGATCACGACGGTATTTTCATCCGAGTAATGATACGGCGGGATCTCAAGATTCGACGGGGCAGGAACACCCTGGTAGACACGGCCGGCCAAATCAAAGCGGGACTGGTGGCAGGGACAGTAGAAACCGCCTTTCCACTCGGCGTCAAACGGTTGCGGCAGCATTTCCGGCACATAGCTCGGCGAACACCCCAGGTGGGTACATAGACCGACGATGACCGCGATGTTTTCCTTGCCCTTGATGGTACGGGCCTCGTTCTTGGCGAAGGCCGGGGTCTGGTCGATATTGTCCGATTTCGGATCACGCAGATTGCCATCGAGGGTTTTCAGAGCGGCCAGCTGCTCGGGGCTGCGCTTGAACACCCAGACCGGCTTGCCACGCCATTGCTGGATGATGCGCATGCCTGGCTCGTTATCAATCTTGCTGATGTTGACGATCACCGGGGCGCCGGCGGTTTGGGCACGAGCCGAGGGCTTGAAGGAGGTAACAAATGGCACGGCGGCAAAGCCGGCACCGATGGCGCCCACCACGGCCGTGGTGGTGGTCAGGAAACGGCGACGGCCGGTATTGACTTCGTGGTTAGCCATTCGGCTCTCCAAATCAGTGAAATGAAAGGAACTGGCCCGGAGCGCTCCGGACTTATCGACATATTGTAATAGATTAAGCCCCTGTTCAACAACGTCTGAACGGGCTCAGCCGGATTTCAGGACTTTCCGGTAACGCTCGGCCAGCTGACCGACCCGGACCACATAATTCCGTGTTTCTTTATACGGAGGCACGCCTTTGAATCGATCAACGGCACCTTCACCGGCGTTATACGCGGCGGCGGCCAGGGTCAGGTCGTTTTGATAACGTTTAAGTAAAAAGGCGAGATATTGCACGCCGCCCTCGATGTTCTGCACCGGATCGAAAGCATCGCGGACGCCGAAACGCTTGGCCGTAGCTGGAATCAACTGCATGAGGCCTTGAGCATTCTTGGGCGACACCACATGCGGACGGTAGGCCGATTCCGCATGGATGATGGCGCGCACGATCGCCTCCTCGACGCCGTAACGCAGGCTGGCGGCTTTGATTTCATCGGCATAGGCCTGGGTATTGAGTCGGACATTGCCGAAGTTGACCGTTGTCCCCGGACCGCAGGCATAGCAACCGGCAATCAAAAAGATCGGGTATTCGGTCCGCTTGACCTGGACATTGGCCACCCCTTTTGGACGGGTGCCGGCAAAATGCTTGACGCCGTCAGCATCGATCCAGACATAAGACGTGGAATAGCCCATGCGCAGGAATTTGGCTTCCCCGTCTGCTTTGGCCGCCACCGTCTGCGCGCCGGCCTCCCCGCTTGCAGACTTCGGCGCCGTGAACGAAGTGTTCCCGGGATTGTAGCTCACCGTTTTGCAACTGGCTCCGGGAATTTTCTTCTGTACGAATTGCGGAATGCCATCCGGGCCCTCGCAGCGGTAAATCTCACCGGCCTGGATCACCGGAGAGAAAATCAACAACAGCAAGACCATCCGACACAGTGAAATAATCACGCTTCCCCTGAAAAATGCGATTAGCCTTGTGAATTTAACACAGCATGGCTCAAAGATTCACCCGCCGCCGGCCGCATCAGCCATCTCTTGCTACAATGGGCGCCCCTCCCGACCGGAATAAGCGCCATGACCGGGAAATACCCCGCCAAAAAACTGTACATCAAAACCCATGGCTGCCAGATGAACGAGTACGACTCGGACAAGATGGCGGATGTGCTCAATGCCGGCCATGGCCTGGAGCTGACCCAGGATGAAAACGAAGCCGATGTCATTCTCATCAACACCTGCTCGATCCGTGAAAAAGCCCAGGAGAAGGTTTTTTCCCAGCTCGGCCGCTGGCGCGAACTGAAAGCCCGCAACCCGGACCTGCTGATCGGCGTCGGCGGCTGCGTGGCCTCGCAGGAAGGCGAAGCCATTCTTAAGCGCGCACCGTATGTCGATCTGGTGTTCGGTCCGCAGACCCTGCACCGCCTGCCGGAAATGATCGATGCCAAACGCGGCAGCGGGAAACCGCAGGTCGATATCAGCTTCCCGGAAATCGAGAAATTCGATCATCTGCCCAAACCGCGGGCGGAAGGCCCGACCGCCTTCGTATCAATCATGGAAGGCTGCTCGAAGTACTGCAGCTTCTGCGTGGTGCCCTATACCCGCGGCGAAGAGGTTTCACGACCATTCGATGATGTACTGCTTGAAGTCATGCAGTTGGCGCAACAGGGGGTGCGTGAAGTCAACCTGCTTGGCCAGAACGTCAATGCCTATCGCGGCGCCATCGAGGGCAGCGATGAAACCGCGGATCTGGCGATGCTGATCCGTGCCATCGCGCAGATCGAGGCCATCGGACGGATCCGCTATACGACCTCGCATCCACTGGAATTTTCGGATGCGCTGATCGAGGCGCACCGCGATGTCGACAAACTGGCGGCTTATTTGCATCTGCCGGTGCAGTCGGGTTCCGATCGGATTTTGAGCGCGATGAAGCGCAACCATACCGCGCTCGAGTACAAAGCGAAAATCCGGAAACTGAAAGCGGCCAAACCGGGCATCGCCATCAGCTCCGATTTCATCGTCGGCTTTCCCGGCGAGACCGAGCGCGATTTCGAGGCCACCATGAAACTCATTTCCGATATCGGCTTCGATCAAAGCTTTTCTTTCATTTATTCCAAACGACCGGGTACGCCGGCGGCCAATCTGCCGGATGAAGTGTCGGAATCGGTCAAGAGCGAACGCCTGCGCCGCTTGCAGGATGCCATTAACAAGAACGCCTATGCCATTTCCGAGGCGATGGTCGGCAGCGTGCAACGGGTCTTGGTGGAGCGGCCGAGTACGCGCAATGCCGATGAATTGACCGGACGCA
>NZ_JBIKSE010000050.1:0-9041 GCF_044348765.1 Arenimonas sp. | reverse complement strand
CGATGGCGGTGACGCGCAAACGGCCATGCCCGCGCACCACGAAGGTGGCGGCGTAGGCCCAGGGCCGATTATCACCGCCGGGTCCGTCGTCGTCACCGCTTTCCGAATCCGGTTCCGGAACTCCAGCGCATTTGTTGACGGGTAAGGACTCGCCGGTGAGCAGCGATTCATCAACCTGCAGGTCGTGCGCCTCCAGCATTCTGCCGTCGGCGGCGACACGGTCGCCTTCGGCCAAGAGCAGAATGTCGCCGCAGACCACTTCGCGTGCCGGGATGTCGCGTGCCGTGCCATCGCGCATGACGCACGCACGGGTCCCCGTCAGTTCGCGCAGAGCGGCGATGGCGTTCTCGGTGCGGCCTTCCTGGTAGAAGGTCAGTCCGATGACGGCCAGTACGAACACCGCCAGCGTCAGCCCCTCGCTGAAATCGCCCAGCAGCAGGTAGAGTGCGGCCGCCAAAACCAGCAGAGCGAACATCGGTTGCCGGAGCAGATCGAAAAGCCGCCGTTCGAGGCTGCGCCGGCGGGCCAGTTCCAGTTGGTTGGGGCCGTCTTTGACCAGCCGTGCCGCCGCCTCGGATTCCGTGAGACCCAAGGCGGACGACATCTCGGTCACTGTTGGCATCCGGCGGCATGAATCGGCAGAATCATTCCGGCAGCGTCTTGCCCGGATTCAAAATATTGTCCGGATCGAACAAGGTTTTGATACCGCGCATCATCGCCAGGGTTTCCGGGCTGAAGGCCTGCGCCATGAACCCACGTTTGGCCAGGCCGATGCCATGCTCGCCCGAGAGCATGCCGCCCAGGCGCAACACTTCGGTGAACAGTTTTTCCGCGCAGGATTCGGCCATCGCGGTCTGCGTGGCTTCGGCTTTGTCGTACATCACATTCACATGCACATTGCCGTTGCCGATGTGACCGAAGCAGACGATCAGCAGGCCGGAGTCGCGGCTGAGCTGCTCCACGAAGCGCACCAGCTCGGGCACCCGCGATACCGGCACTACAACGTCCTCGTTGATTTTTCCACTGGCCAGACTGCGCAGCGCCGGCGATAAGGCACGCCGCGCCGCCATCAACTGCGCCTGCTCGTCGCTGCTGCCGGGAATGGCAATATCGAGGCAGCCCGCGCCGCCGGCATGCGTGGCCAGAGTTTGCATCAATGCGTCAAGCTGTGCCGGATCACCGTCGCCTTCAATCATCAGCAGCGCGCCGGCATCAGGTAGATCTGCGCCGCCGATGTCGCGCGCCAAGCGGATGGCGGTGGCGTCCATGAATTCCAGCATCGACGGTGTTTCCGGCTGCGCCATCAGTCGCGCCACCGCTTCGGCCGCCGATTCGACATCGCGGTACAGCGCACGCAGCATGCGGCTTGCCGCCGGTTTCGGATGCAGCTTCAACGTCGCTTCCACCACCAAGGCCAGACCGCCTTCCGAGCCGATCAACAGACGCGACAGATCGAATCCGGAGGCATTTTTATTCGTAAGCGCACCGAACTCCACCAGCTCGCCGGTACCAGTCACCGCTTTCAGCGCCAGCACATTGTCGCGGGTGGCGCCGTATTTCACCGCACGCGGGCCGCCGGCATTGCAGGCGATGTTGCCGCCGATGCTGCAGTACGGTGCCGAGGTCGGATCCGGTGGCCAGAACAGACCGTGTGGCATCAAGGCCAATTGCAGATCGCCATTGAGTACGCCGGGTTCCACCACCGCGGAGCGGTCACCGGGCGCAATGGCCAGAATGCGTTGCATACGCTCGAAGCTGATCACGATGCCGCGTTCGATGGGCACGCTGGCGCCGGTGGTGTTGGTGCCGCGGCCGCGTGCGGTCAATGGCAGTTTGTAGTGGCGGGCCAGCCGCACCGCAGACTGCACCTGTTCGATGCGCACCGGCAACAACACCATGGCCGGATTGGCACGGTAACTGGAGTTGTCGTAGCCGTAGGCTAGGCAGTCGGCGGCGGCGGTCAGCACGGCCTCATGGCCGAGTGCTTTTTCGAAAACGGCGATGAGGCTGCGGTCCATCAGAATACGTCCTCGAACACGAAGGCAGCCTGCAGCCATTCGATCTTCCAGGCGTTATCACGGCCGGTCAGCAGCACGGCATCGAAACGGCAGGGCGCCTTAGCGTATTGCGGATGCTGCTTCAGCCAGTACTGCGCAGCCAGGGCGCATTTGCGCATCTTGCGACGGTCGATGGACTGTGCGGCACCGCCGAAGGCATCGGATTTTCGTTGACGCACTTCTGCGAACACCACGGTATCGCCGTGCAGCAGAATCAGATCCAGTTCACCGACGCTATAACGGGCATTACGTGCCAGTGACCGCAGGCCATGCTGTTCCAGAAAGGCCAGTGCGGCATCTTCCGCCAAATGGCCTTGCTGTTGCAGCGGGCTGAGCTTAGGGGCCATTAACGGCTTGCGCGGTGCCGGTGCGGAAGACCGACCAAGGCAGCGCACGTTCGATGCGGCCGTCCGGTTCCAGATGCAGGCCACCGGTTGCACCCGCGATTTCGCTGTTTGGGCTAGCCAGCCAGACCGGCAGACGCGTGGCGATCAACCAGGCATCGGCACCGAAGGCATTGAGTTTTGCGCCCGGACCGCGCGCGCTTGGCAGTTTCAGCAACTGCCCGGCATTGATGTTCAGACTATTACCGCGGTTGACCAGCCACGGCATCTGCAGGAACTCGATGCCATCGAGTTGCGTATTGGTTTTGGCATCGCTGCTGTCAGTGATGTCGGTGCCGCCGAACACCGGAATGTCGCTGGCGCCATTCAGCGCGAGTGCGGCCCGCGTCGGCTTGGCGGTATCGCCGTCCATCAATAGCAAAACGGCAGTGGCTTCCCGCACCGCATCCGGAAGCGCCGGATTGACGGCAGCGCCCGCGGTATCCTTGCCGAACACCGGTGCCGGTGCTTTCAGCAAGATGCTGCCACCGCCGGCTTGGTAACGTTTTTCAAACGCGGCCAGCATGCGGCTGTTGCTGTCACTGCCTTGGCTGAACACGGCCGTCTGCAGCAGGCCCTTGCCAAGCAGGTGTTCGGCGATGATTTCGCCTTCGCGCTCTGGGCTCAGCGAGAAGTTCAGGACATGCCGATTGCTCGGCGTTTCGAGCCGGTTCAGGGCCAACACCGGGATGGTTCCGGCGATGTCATGGATGGCCGCGACCTCGTCCTTACCGATCGGTCCGATAATCATCTGTGCGCCGTCTTTGATTGCACGATCAAATGCGGTTATGGCGCCGGCGGCGCTGCCTTGCGTGTCATAAAAACGGATGCCGGGTTTGCTGCGGATTTCGGCGTAATAGGCTGCGAGCAGGCCATCGCGGATGGCGTTGCCGGCAACCACGAGGTTGCCGGACTGGGGCAGAAGCACGGCCAGTTTTGCCGGCGGGCGGTAGTCGGCGGCACCGGATTCCGGGAAGGCATTGATCAAAGCTGGATCCAGCCAATGCTGGTTTTTTGCACGCGCCTGTGCCAGCGCATCGGCTGGGGTCTGTACTTTTGGCATATCACTCACCTGGGGCCGTGTTGGACCGGTACTGCAGGCGGTCAACACACACAACACGGCGGCGACGGTCAATGCACGCATAATCCAATTCCCTTCAGCGAAACGCTATGATGGAGGCAGTTCCAGACTGGATTTTAGCAATGTTCGAGCTGAAAAAGGGCGCTTTGTATGTGGTCGCCACACCGATCGGCAATCTGGGCGATTTAAGTGCACGCGCCCGCGACGTGCTGGCCGGTGTTGACCTGATCTGCGCCGAGGACACCCGGCATACCCGCCAGATGCTGAACGCGCTCGGAATGGACCGGCCCTTGCTGGCCTTGCATGAGCACAACGAGTCGGAGCGTGTGGCACAGGTATTAGAGCAGCTGCAATCCGGCAAGACACTGGCGCTGGTCAGCGATGCCGGCACGCCCTTGATTTCCGACCCCGGGTACCGCCTGGTCCGCGAGTTGCGTGCGGCCGGAATCACCGTATCGCCGATTCCCGGGCCGTGTGCCGCCATCGCGGCGCTGTCGGTGGCCGGTCTGGCCTCCGACCGATTCTGTTTCGAAGGCTTCCTGCCACATAAGACCTCGGCCCGACGCGAGCGTCTGAATGCGCTGGCTGGCGAAATCCGCACCCTGGTTTTTTACGAAAGCGCGCACCGTATTGAGGAGTGTCTGGCCGACATGCGTAGTGCTTTCGGCGATGAGCGCGAAGCGGTATTGGCGCGCGAAATCAGCAAGCTGTTCGAAACGGTTCTGGACGGCACGCTGGCTGCCATCGCGCAAAAAGTCGCGGCCGATCCGAACCAGCGCAAGGGCGAATTCGTCCTCATCGTTGCCGGCGCGCCGGAAAACGAAGACGCCGCCCTTTTGGAAGGACGGCGCCTGTATGCCAAATTGGCGGAAGTCATGAAGCCTTCGCAGGCCGCGAAAATTGCGGCTGATCTTAGCGGCGCGCCGCGCAGAGCCTTGTACGGCGGCGAATGATTATTCCTTCCTGATTTTTATTTTCAAATTTTTGACATCATTGCTCAGCAAGACCAAACTGCTTGAGCCCTCAATGAAATTGAGTTTGACCAGCACCGATTCACCATCGTCAGTTTCAATGTTGAAGTCGCGTGGAAATGCTTTTTGCAGGGCGTCTTCAACGATGTCGGCAATGTTGTTTTCGTTGATGCCTTTCTTGATTGGTATTGTTGCCACCACCGGCTCGACATCGCTGTTCTTCATCACCATGCGGAACACCAAGGTGCCGTCTGATTTCGCCTCATTATCGAATGTGATCCGCCATTTGTTTGAATACTTCAAAGTCATCCGATCGCCAGGCATTTCAGTTCTGGTCAGTTCTGCAATCTGTTCAGTAGTCAATGCATCAGTCGGGGAAGGGGCGGCGGCGTTGGCCAATACGCCATTTTGGGAAAATGCGGCGGAACTCAACGAGAACAAGGCGCCAATGATGGCGAGACGAATCGGTGTTTTCATATGTCCAACTTAAGTCATTATTAGGTTTGAATGCCGGGCAATAGCAGGCTGGCTTTCAGCCATGGTACACCCAACTATGCGACAATACTCACGGCGGAGTTGGCCAGACAACCGCGTCGCGCAAGCGCCGAGGAAAGTCCGGGCTCCACAGAGCAGAGTGCCAGGTAACGCCTGGGCGGCGCAAGCCGACGGCCAGTGCAACAGAAAACAAACCGCCGAACGGCCGCAAGGTGCGTGGTAAGGGTGAAATGGTGGGGTAAGAGCCCACCGCCTGCGGGGCCAACGCCGCAGGGCAGGGTAAACCCCACTCGGAGCAAGGCCAAATAGGGGTGCTATGGATCGGCTCGATCCGCACCCGGGTGTGCTGCTTGAGCCCTGCGGCGACGCAGGGCCTAGAGGAATGGTTGTCCACGACAGAACCCGGCTTATCGGCCAGCTCCGCCCCTTTCCGATTCAGCCCTTAGTGCGCCCACGCTGCCGGTCTCACAGTCACCGGTCAAACATGCGAATTTTTGCGCAGGACGGATCAGTCCGAGTTCAATTCGGGAAACGATAGCTCCTGTGGATAAGTCCGTGGAAAAAAACTCACCCAGAGCGTGATTTATTAAATTTCAACATAAACAATGCACATTATTCGTTTCTTAAAGCGAATTCTTAAGTTAGTGCAAGCTATTGATTCGGCTTGTGAAATTTTCATGAAAAGTGCTTGACTTTGCCTTTTTGGAATACTAATGTGGGAGAACGAGGAAAATTCTGGAAATTAGTGGGAATTTGTGGATATGTTTCAGGGTGAAACCGCCATCAGCATCGACGACAAGGGGCGTTTGGCCATTCCAACAGCCTTCCGTGATCTGGTTGCGGGCGCCTGCGGCAATCGCCTGGTGCTGACCTACAATCCCTACGAAGCCGGCTGTCTGTGGCTGTATCCCGAATCGGTCTGGCAAAGCGTACGCGATCAGGTCAATGCCTTGCCCAATGCCAAGAAAGTCCACCGCAATCTGCAGCTCAAGCTGGTCGGTGCCGCCACCGTGCTCGAGCCGGACAACAGCGGCCGCGTGTTGCTGCCCGGTAGCCACCGCAATGCCGCAGGAATAGAAAAGCGCGCCGTGCTGCTCGGCATGGGCAGCAAGCTCGAACTCTGGAGCGAACAGGCTCATCTGGCACAAATTCGTCACGCCATCGTCGAGGATGATATCAGCGACGTCATGTTGGATCTGAGGATTTAAGCCATGGCGAACGGGACCTCTGTGCCGATGCAGATTCCCCGCCATCTTCCCGTGATGTGGAAAGAGGTTATGGATGGCCTGCATGTAATACCCACTGGGCGCTATCTGGACGGTACTTTCGGCCGTGGCGGCCACGCCCGTGGTCTGCTCGAGGCACTCGGTCCGGACGGCCATCTGCTGCTGATGGACAAAGATCCCGAGGCGATTGCACATGCGCGCACACATTTCGCCAGTGATACCCGTGTTGCTCTGTACCATGGCTCGTTCGCCGAGATGGGCGGCTGGTCGGAAGCCCGGCAGGGTCTTGACGGAGTGCTGTTCGACCTCGGAGTATCTTCACCGCAGCTGGATGTGGCCGACCGCGGTTTCAGTTTCCGCCTGGACGGTCCGCTCGACATGCGCATGGACAGCACGCGCGGCCAAAGTGCCGCAGACTGGCTGGCGCAGGCCTCGGAAAAGGAAATTGCCGAGGTGCTCTGGCTTTATGGCGAAGAAAAAGCCAGTCGCAAGATCGCACGTGTATTGGTCGCTAAGCGCACGGAAACACCATTCATCCGGACTGCGCAGTTGGCGGAATGTATCGCTGGCGTGGTCGGACGCTTCGATGCCAAGATTCATCCGGCCACCCGCAGCTTCCAGGCTATCCGCATCTTCATCAACCGTGAGTTGGATGATCTGGAAACCGGTCTGCAAGCGGCACATGATCTGCTCAAGCCAGGCGGCCGCCTGGCGGTTATCAGCTTCCATTCGTTAGAAGACCGTATCGTCAAGCAGTTCATCGCGCGGCATGCCAAGGCGCCGGCCGGCAATCGTCGCATGCCACAGGTACCGGACTTCCAGGCCAGTCTGAAGGATATTGGCGGCGCTGCCAAGGCCGATGCCGTTGAAATCGCTGCCAATCCGCGGGCGCGCAGCGCGGTGCTACGCGTGGCCGAAAAGGCAGGTGCACGTTGAGTTCGCGTCTGCTGCTGCTGTCGGCCCTGCTCGTGGCGGTACTGTGCAGCGCTGTCTCGGTGGTGTATTCCAGGCATTCGCACCGGCAGACCTACATTGATCTGACCCGGCTACAGAAGCAGCGCGATGAATTCAATGTCGAGTTTCGCCGGCTGCAGACCGAGCAGGCGACTGTTTCGGAGGCCAACCGCATCGTCGGCATCGCAACCAATAAAATTGGCATGCATTTTCCACTTGATAATGAAACCGCGGTCGTGCAGCCATGAGGCCGGTATCGCGTGCCAGCCAACCGCGCATCCGCTTGGCCTGGATTGTCGGCATATTGCTGATGTGC
This sequence comes from Arenimonas sp., assembly GCF_044348765.1. Lineage (GTDB taxonomy): Bacteria > Pseudomonadota > Gammaproteobacteria > Xanthomonadales > Xanthomonadaceae > Arenimonas. The sequence continues at coordinate 1,558 of NZ_JBIKSE010000050.1, read as the reverse complement.
GGTGGCGTGGTGGTGGCGCGTGCCGCTTATATGCAGCTCTGGGCGGAAGATAAATTGCAGGCCGCAGGTGATGAACGCTTCCTGCGCGAAGTGACTATCGCCACCACGCGCGGTATGATTACCGACCGCAACGGCGAACCCTTGGCGATCTCCAGTCCGGTCGAGTCAGTCTGGGTCAATCCCAAAGAAGTGATGGCCGACGGTAAGCGCGTCCCGGAACTGGCGAAAGCACTGGATATTCCGCTGCAAACGCTGACCCGAAAGCTGGCGCAGAAGAAAGACAAGCAGTTCATGTATCTGCGCCGCCATATGAATCCGGATGATGCCAAGGCGGTCGTCGATCTTGGCATCCATGGCGTCTACAGCAGTCGCGAATTCCGACGCTTCTATCCGCATCGCGAAGTCATGGCGCAGCTAATCGGAACCACCAATCTCGATGAGCATGGCGTGGAAGGCTTGGAAAAGGTTTTCGATGACTGGCTGACCGGAACACCGGGCAAGCAGAAAATCATTCGCGACCGTCGCGGACGTATCGTTGAGAACATCGATTTGATTCGTCCGGCTGAGAACGGCAAGGATTTGGTGTTATCGATCGACCGTCGCATCCAGTATCTGGCCTACAGCGAGCTCAAGCAGAGAGTCTTCGATGCACGTGCCAAGGCCGGTACGGCGGTGGTGCTTGATGTGCGCACCGGAGAAGTTTTGGCCATGGTCAGCTACCCGTCATTCAATCCGAATGCGCGCAGCGGGGTGAGGCCGGAAACCCGCCGCAACAAAGCAGTGACCGATGTGGTGGAGCCGGGCTCAACCATGAAACCGTTGACGGTTGCAGCGGCAATGGAAGCGGGAAAGATCACGCCGGAAACGATATTCAATACCAATCCAGGTTGGATTCCGAACGGCAAATACCGCACTACCGATACCCATAATTACGGCGTGCTCGACACCACCGGCGTCATCCGTAAGAGTTCCAATGTCGGTTCGGCGATGATCGTGCATCGATTGACCAACCAGGACTTTTATGACTTCATGCGCCGCTTCGGTTATGGCGTGACAACCGGCAGTGGCTTCCCCGGCGAAAGCCCCGGCTTTCTCCCGCCGCCGCCGCTGTGGAGCGGCACCTCCAAACAAACCATGTCTTATGGTTATGGCTTGAGTGTGACGCCCTTGCAATTGGCACATGCCTATGCGGCTCTCGGAAATGACGGTCGTGCCATCACACCGACCTTCGTCAAGGGCGGCAAAGGCGAAAGTAAGCAGATACTCGATCCGAAAGTCGCGCACGAAATCGTGAAAATGATGCAGACAGTGACTGAGCCCGGCGGTACCGCTACCCAAGCGGCGGTACGCGGCTATCACGTTGCCGGCAAAACCGGTACCGCACGCATGGCGGATGGCGGTGGTTATTCCCGCCGCTATAATGCGTTCTTTGCAGGCATGGTGCCGGTCGATAATCCACGGTTCTCGATGGTGGTGGTCCTGCAGGATCCCGACCCCAGTCGGGGTTATACCGGCGGCGTGGTTTCGGCTCCGGTATTTAAGAATGTCATGGAAGGAT
>NZ_JBIKSE010000049.1:0-9101 GCF_044348765.1 Arenimonas sp. | reverse complement strand
TAGCACATTCCAGAGGCTCAATTCGGGCGAAAACCACATGTGCCACCGCGATAAGGCGGGAATGTTCTGGTGTTGGGGAAATAATCAGAAAGGACAGCTCGGCAACGCGCGCTTCACACTGCAGGCGGTTCCGCAGCCGGTCCGCTTCCGCCAGGCATTCACCATGCTGGAGGGCGGTGCCGACCATAGTTGCGCACTGACTCGTACCGGTCAGGTCCTCTGCTGGGGTGATCCGGTCATGGGTGTCCTGGGTGATGGTGGTCTGATGATACAGCCTACGATCAATCCCTCAACGGTTGCCGGATTATCGGGTATCGTTGGCATAGCCTCCGGCTATGATGGAATCTGTGCTCTGGATGCCGGCGGCCAAGTATTCTGTTGGGGGGCGACTGGCCGCAGTAACAGCCGACAACGTGTCCGTGTGTTCAGGACCACCAATCGTCCGATGCCGATGTCGCTTCCCGAGCCTGCGGTTCATCTGGGTTTCGGAGTGCATCATGCCTGTGCCGTCGGTGCGTCGGGAGCAGCTTATTGCTGGGGTTTCAATGCCATGGGTGCGCTGGGCGACGGCACCGTCACCGACCGCATGCGTCCGGTGCGTGTCTCAGCCCTTCCCGAAAAACTGAGCACGATCACGCCGGGCTATCTGCAGACCTGCGCCATTGCCATTAGTAAGCGCGTGTATTGCTGGGGGACGAACAGCCAAAACCAGCTCGGCGATGGTCTGCGCAATCCCGCCAAGGACGCCATGCGCCTGCGCCCCGGACGCGTGCCCGGTCTTGAAAACATCGTCCAGCTCAGAAGCGCGTCGCATACCTGCGCGTTGAATGCCTCGGGCCGGGTTTACTGCTGGGGTTACAACGAACACGGCTCGGCCGGGCAGGACCCCGCCATTTACCCGAATGTTCCGGTTCCGATGCCGGTGGTGTTTGAAGAGCCCATCGTCGAGCTGGCCAGCAACGAGTGGGGCATGTGCGCCTTGAGCGAATCTGAAAAAGTCTATTGTTGGGGCAGTAATAAAGCCAAGCTACTGGGCGTAAAAGATCCAGAGCGCCCTTGGCTTCCTGTGGAAATCGGCTTTCCGGAGTCGCTTACTGCGGGATGACTTCAATGATGAAGCCTTGACCCTGCAGATTGCGGCGAAGAATTGCCAGATCACTTTGGGTTTTACCGAATTGCACGTCGACCGTATTTCCTTTTTCAAGCATCAGAAAATACTGCGTTGCCGTATCTGCTGGAAAGAATATATTTAGAGCATTCAGCACCGATTTTGGCCTGCGGGCGATATCCGGATGAGTTTTAATCGTTAAGATGGGTAGCTTTGAGCTGTTCATAGACGCTTATTGAGAAGATTTTTCAAGCGCTTATTGTTTCAAGCGCCAGCACCATTTACTATAGGAATATTTCTTATCAGTCTCCGGTAACTTTCAGGATAACCATCATGTCAATCAACAAGATATTGAATATCAGCTTCAGTGTTAGCAAGGTGGTTTCGGTGGTCATGGCATTCGTGCTGCTGGTTGCCCTTGTCGGGGGCATTGTCATGTTCTCCTCGACGCTGTTCTCCGGCGGGACGGATTACGAAAGTTTCGAGGAGTCCTTCGCCAAGGCCGCCAATATGGACAACGGTTACGCCGGCGAGGAAGCGGCCGATACTTTCAAGGGCACCAACGAGCGACTCTCGGTCGAGACCGAATACGGCAAGGATCTGCAGGCGGCGATCAAGGCCGCCCAGTGTCCGGATCCGACGGGCACCTACAATATTTTGGTCGGCAAAGGACTTTCGGCCTCTTCCCGCTCCAACTACTTCAGTTTCGTCGAGAAATATTTCTATGACTTCGCCGAGGCCTCCATCAAGAACCCGGACCTCAACCACGAATTCTTCTGCGGCGAGAATATCCTGGACGTCATATCACGCCATGATGCCGAAGAAGCCGCAGGCGCCATGCAGCGCATGTATCTGCTCGGCGGCTCAATTGTGGTCATCATCGGCACCATCCTGCTGATCTTCATCCTGATGGTCATTCCGGCGATTTACCGCATCGAAGAACATCTGCGTCCGAAATCTTAATGGGAGAAGCCCTGATGACTGCTCTGAAATCTCTGGCTCTGCTGTCCGTATTCCTGGTTGCCGGCTGTGGCAACAAAACCAAGGATGCCGATCGTCTGAACGGCGAAGTCAAGTCCGAAGTTTGCCGAATCAAGCAAGCCTTGCCACCGATGCCGGCCACGCTGGTTGGTGCCGAGCGCGATGCCGCGATAGCCGCAGCGCTGGTATTGCTTTCCGAGAACGCGCGGAAATCTCCCGCGCTGATTGCTAAAACCCGGGAGGTAAACGCCTTGGTGAAGGACTTCAAACCAAGTGATCGCTTCACCTATCTTTTCGACGCCAATCGTCTGGATGAGAGCACGGTGCGCCAGATTGTCGAGGCCCAGTGCCCATTCGAATTCATTGACGATGCCGTGGACGCCACAGCCGAAGTGCCAGCAGCGGATGCATTGGGCGAGCCCGCCGTCGATGGCGAAGTCTTTGATGAAGCGGCCATGGCTGCCGCCGAGGATGCCGGCATCGCCGCTGCCGATGCGCAGTTTGCCGCCGAGGCCGAACGTGAGCGCCTGTTGGCCGAGACTGAGCGTGAGCGTTTGCTGGCCGAAGCTGAGGCCGCCCGGGCCCGCAAGGAAGTCCTGCAAGCCGAGCGGGAACTACTGGCCGAACAGCGCCGCCAGGCCGAGCAAAGTGCGCAGATGGCGGTAGCTGCCCCCAAAGTCAGCTGTCCTTACAATGTCGCTAATCCCCTGAAATGCGCGAGCCGTGACCGCCAGCCGACCGCCTGTGCCTGGAATTTCGAGGCCTGTGGCATGCCGCGTCTGTTCAAGCAGGAATCCAAGACTACCTGTACGGGAAAGATGAGCGCAGATCAGGCCGCTGGCCAGATTATCATCGTAGATGGCTGCCGCGGTTTATTCGTGCCGCAGATCTGAGTACCGCGTATGGGTAGAAAAAGCCGCCCATCGGGCGGCTTTTTCATGAAGCGCTGATGACTCCAGCGAAACGGAGATATTTTTCCTGCAACTCGGACAGGGGGTGTCTGCATGTCCTGCGGCGGCGGCAGGCCGCGCATATCTGTTAAAATAAGCCATCCGCGCCCGTAGCTCAGCCGGATAGAGTAGTGGCTTCCGAAGCCATTGGTCGGGGGTTCGAATCCCTCCGGGCGCGCCAATTTTCGCTATGACAGTCCACACGTTCCAATTAAAAAACCGCTTCGGACAGCTTCGCATTGCCGAATACGGCGGACAATTGCTGCAGTGGCAATGCCCTGCAGGCATCGACCGCCTGTATACGCCCGAACACCTGAATACCATTCCCGGACGTGCCCTGCGTGGCGGCGTGCCGGTGTGCTTCCCGCAGTTTTCCGGACGCGGTAATCTGCCGAAGCACGGCCTGGTGCGCACCCGGCCCTGGCGATTGCAGGGACAGACCGGGTCGGCTCTGATTCTGGCCATCGAAGACGATGAAGAAACGCGGGCGCTTTGGCCGTATGCGTTTTCCCTGGTGCAGACCCTGGTGCTGGATGCCGACGGCCTGAGCATCAGTCTGGACGTCCACAACCGATCGGATCAGCCCTTGGTCTTTACCGCCGCCCTGCACACTTACCTGCGTGTGCCGGATGTGACCGCCTGCAGCCTGCAGGGTTTGAATGGCTGCGTGTACGAAGACGCCGCCGATGATGGCCGCTACAAGAACCAGCAGGGCAATCTGTTCATCGCCGGCGAGGTCGACCGTGTGTTTGCCGAAGCGCCACCGCGTCTGCGTCTGAACTACGGCAGCGGTGAATCGCTTGCAATCAGCCAGGGCGGTTTTACCGACACCGTCGTCTGGTGCCCGGGCCCGGAGTTGGCGGCCCAGCTCCCCGACATGCCGACCGCCGACTGGCAACACATGCTGTGCGTGGAAGCGGCCGCCGCCGCGCAACCGGTGACGATGCTGGCCGACAGCCATTGGCAGGGCTGGCAGAAGCTGCAAGTGCTTTAAGCGCGGCAGATCGCCAGGTAATTGCGGACCGTGGTTTCTAGGCCCTGATACAGGGCTTCGCCGATCAAGGCATGGCCGATGGATACTTCCAGTACCGACGGTACCGTACTGAGAAACACGCCCAAATTGGCTTGGTTCAAATCGTGCCCGGCATTGACGCCGATGCCCAGCACCCGTGCTTCCGCCGCGGTCCGAGCACAGGCCGCAGCTGCGCTTGAATCGCCGTGTGCGAACGCTTCGGCGTAAGGGCCGGTATAGAGCTCGATGCGGTCGATGCCGAGCCCTTTGGCCAGTGCCAGATCGGGTGTGCCGGCATCCATGAAAATCGACACCCGCACGCCCCAGTCATGCAGTTGTTGCACATAGGGCTGCAGCCGTGCACCGTCAGCATGCAGATCGAAACCATGATCGGAGGTGATCTGGCCGTCGCCATCGGGAACCAGTGTGGCCTGGGTCGGGCGCGTGCGTTCAATCAGCGCCATCAGTCCGGGATAATCGCCGCGCGCCGGCGCGAACGGATTACCCTCGATGTTGTATTCCGCGCCCTGTTTCCGGCACAGTTGCGCTAAGGCATCGACATCGGCCGGCGTAATGTGGCGCTGATCCGGACGCGGATGCACGGTGATGCCGTGGGCACCGGCGGCAATCGCGGTTTCGGCGGCTTTCAGTACCGAAGGCTCCGCGCTGCCGCGTGAATTGCGCAGCACCGCGATTTTATTGACATTGACACTGAGACTGGTCACGCGTCGTTGCCATTGTTGTCGGACTTGCGTCCCTTCGCCTGTTCCGCCAACTCGCGCATGCGCTGCAGTTCATCCGGACTGATGATGTGACGTTCCGACCGCCGTTGGCTTTCCACGCGGCGGCTGAGCAGGTTCCAGGAACCCAGAAACAGGAACACCAGTGCCATCACCACCAGAAAGCCGACGCCGCGGGTGCTGAGATCGGCGAACATGGCCATGACCATGGCGCCGAGACTGAGCAGGTAATAGAGGATGTACATAGATGCTCTCCGTAATGCCTGCGATTATAACAACGGCGAGAACAGGCGCGCTCCGGCCTGGGCCAGACGTTCGCCGAGTGACAGACGGATCTTCGGATCGAAGCGTTGCGATTCGCCGAGATAGCCGTATAGAATGCGCGCCACCTTATCGCCGAGACCGGCGTCTTCGAATAGCACCGACAGCTCGAAATTGAGGCGGAAGCTTCGCCGGTCGAAATTGGCACTGCCCAGAATGACCGTACCGTCGTCAACCAGCAAGGCCTTGGTATGCAGCATGCGCGGGAATTCATATACACGCACGCCGGCTTCGGCCAGCGCATCGAAATACGAGCGTGCGGCCAGGGTCACCATACGAGAGTCGCTGCTGCGTGGCACGATCAGGGCGGTATCGACGCCGCTGAGCGCGGCCGAAGTCAGTGCCATCATCGCCGCTTCGCTCGGCACGAAATACGGGGTGACCAGCAGCACCCGCTTGCGTGCACCGGTGATGGCTTCGACATGGGCGCGGTGGATCGGCTCCCAAGGGGTATCCGGGCCGGATGCCAGTACCTGTGCGGTGACCGCTCCGGCCCTCGCCGGCGGCGGCAGGAAAAAGCGGGCATCGGCCTTGAAGCGGCCGCCGGCATAAAGCCAGTCGGCCACGAAGGCCAGTTGCAGCCAGCGTGCGATTTCACCATCGGCGCGGAAATGCAGATCGACATAGGCATCCGTACGCAGACTTTCGTTTTCCTCATCGGTGATGTTGATGCCACCGGTAAAGCCGGTGATGCCATCGATCACCACGATCTTGCGGTGTGAGCGGATGTTGATCTTCGGCCGCCACAGTTTGCGCAGATAGAACGGATGAAAAAAAGCAATTTCCACGCCGGCATCGCGCAGCGGCTTGAGGAATCGCTCGCTGATATTCTTGGAGCCCATCCGGTCCAGCAACAGACGCACTTCGATACCGCGTAGTGCTTGACGGATCAAAGCATCACGGATGCGCGTGCCGGTGGTATCGGGTTCGAAAATGTAATACTCGAGATGGATGTGATGGTTGGCGGCATCGAAGGCCTGTTCCAGCGCAGCGTAGGTGGCGGCGCCGTTTTCCAGCAGGTCCACATGCTGTGCGCTGCTGGGGGCCAGCCCGCAGGTGGCCGCATTCAGCCGCATCAAGGCATCGGCATTGTCCGCCAGATTGGCTTCGGTCAAGGGCATCAGGCCGGCACGTGCCTTGCTGCGTTTCAGGTTCTGCCGTTTGATCCGGGTCGGACCGAGGAAGTGGTAAATGAGAAAGCCGATATAGGGCAGCAGGATCAGCGAAAGCAGCCAGCTCAGCGTGGCGATCGGTTCGCGTTTCTGCAGCAGGATCCAGGCGCTGAGCAGTAGCACATACACCAGCCAGAGCAGGCCGAGCACCAGAAGAATATTCGGCCAGGCCGCCTGCAGGTGCATCCAAGCATTCACGGCGGCACTGATCACGTTTGCTTTCCATAAATGCTTTCGGCGCAGCCTGCAGCGTGTAGCTGACCGAGAGATACACCGATCAAATCAGATTCCAGCGGACTCATGCGCTGCCGTGATCATGATTGAGATGATAGCGTTCGGCTTCGGCGACTTCGTTGCGTGAGCCCAGAAACACCGGTATGCGCTGGTGCAAGCCTTCGGGCATCACATCAAGCATGCGTCCGCGTCCGGTGCTGCAGGCGCCGCCGGCCTGCTCGAGGATGAAGCCCATGGGATTGGCTTCATACATCAGACGCAGCCGCCCAGCTTTGCTCGGATCCTTGTTGTCGGTTGGGTACATGAAGATGCCGCCGCGGGTCAGGATGCGATGCACTTCCGAGACCATGCTGGCGATCCAGCGCATGTTGAAATCCTTGCCGCGCGGTCCTGTTTTCCCGGCCAGCAGGTCGCGGATATAGGCCTGCATCGGCGCTTGCCAGAAGCGCTGATTCGACATATTGATAGCGAATTCGCGGGTATCTTCCGGCACCTGCACGTCGCTGCGGGTGAGGATGAAGCTGCCCTGTTCGCGGTCGAGGGTGAACATGTGGGTGCCGCGGCCGAAGGTGAGCACCAGGATAGTGCTGGGGCCATATACGGTGTAGCCGGCGCAGACCTGTGCACTGCCGGGCTGCAGAAAATGTTCATCGCGCGGCTCGGTCACCCCGTCTGGGCAGCGCAGTACCGAAAAAATGGTGCCGACCGAGACATTGACGTCGATGTTGGAGCTGCCGTCGAGCGGGTCGAATAACAGCAGATAATTGCCGCGCGGGTAGCTGCTCGGTATGGCATGCGCGTGCTCCATTTCCTCAGAGGCCAGACCAGCCAGATGGCCGCCCCATTCATTGGCCTCCAACAGGATTTCGTTGCTGAGCACGTCCAGTTTCTTCTGGGCCTCGCCTTGCACGTTGCCGGAGCCGGCATCACCGAGCACGTCGCCCAGGGCGCCCTTGCCGACCGCGCTTGAAATGGTCTTGCAGGCGCGTGCCACCACCTCCAGCAACAGCCGCAGATCCGCGTTAATATGGCCTTGGTGCTGCGCTTCGATCAGATAGCGCGACAGGGCGGTCGGTTTCATGGGCGAAGTCCTGATACGGTTAGTCGTATTGTAATGCGTGGCGGGAAACGGAACGGAGTCGCATGCATATTTTTTCCAGTACACCGCTGCTGCCAGCGCTGATGACGGCCCTGGGCATCGGCCTGATGATCGGCATGGTGCGTGAACGCACCCATCTGGAAACCTTCGCCGGTGTGCGCACGCATGCACTGACTGCCCTGGCGGCGGTGCTCTCGACCAGTCTGGGCACGGGCCCATTCCTGATCCTGCTCGGTCTGGTACTGGTGCTGGTGTCTCTGGCGTACTGGCGTTCGGCCGCGCAGGATGCCGGTATGACCGGAGAAATCGCGCTGATGGTGACCGCATTGCTGGGCTCGCTGGCGGTGACCCAGACCGCGCTGGCGGCCGGGTTGGCTGCGCTGGCGGCGACGCTGCTGTATGCCAAAACGCCCTTGCACCGCTTCGCCAAGGAAGTGCTAAGCGAACGCGAAGTGCACGACGGCATCATTCTGCTGGCCAGTGCCCTGATTGTCCTACCGCTGCTGCCCGACCGTGCCATCGACCATTTCGGCGTGCTCAATCCGTCCAAGCTGTGGCGTTTGGTGGTGTTGGTGATGCTGGTCGGCGCTATCGCCCATGTGGCCTTGCGCCTGGTCGGCAACCGCTGGGGCCTGCCCTTGGCAGGTTTCTTTTCCGGCTACGTTTCTTCCACGGCAGCCACGCTCAGTTCTGCCGGCACCGCGCGTGCCGAGCCCGAACTGAAATCCCCGGCTTTAGCGGCAGCGCTGCTGGCCAATGCCGCGTCGCTGAGCCTGTTCATTCCGATTCTGCTGGCGATGGCTCCGGCCTACCTGCACGCCATCCGTTTCGAGCTGACGGCGGCCATGGCCGTGCTGGTGCTGCTCAGTGTATTCGGCCTGCGTTACACCCGTGAGGCGGTGGCCGAATCCGCGGTCGCACAGAAACGCATGTTCCGAATACAGCATGCATTGGCACTGGTGGCCATCATCGCCGCCATCCTGTTCTTGACCGCCTATCTCAACCAGGTGCTGGGCCCGCAATGGGCGGTGGCGCTGGCCCTGTTTGCATCCGCCGCCGAACTGCATGCGGCCTTGGTCGGCGTGGCGTCGCTCAGCAAATCCGGGGCCCTGCCACATCCCGAGTGGGGTTTGTTCGGACTATTACTGGTCAGCGCTAGTGTCAAGACCGGCATTGCCTGGTATGCCGGTGGCCGTGATTTCGCCTGGCGTTTCGGGGCCGCGATGCTGATGACGCTGGGTGTGGTCGCCGCGGTGATCTTGCTCCGGGGTTGAGCCCTCAGATATCGCCGTCGGTCAGCCAGCCTTCGCCGCTGCCGCGGTGGAATACGCGGTCGCTGTCGAGCACGGATCCGGCTGGAATCGGTTCAAGACTTTTCAGTTGCCCATACACTGGCTCGAAATCGGCAAAGGTGGCCTCGAATAGTTGTTGGAAGCTGTCGATGACGAAATAGGTTTTCTGGTAGGTGTCGATACGGTAACGCG
>NZ_JBIKSE010000048.1:0-9139 GCF_044348765.1 Arenimonas sp. | reverse complement strand
CCGGTGAAAGGCCAGGTCTGGAAGAATCCGAATCTGGCCAATACCCTGCAGGCCGTCGCCGACGGCGGCGCTGATGCATTCTATAAAGGTCCGATTGCCAAAACCATCGCCGATTACATCCAAGGCCAAGGCGGCTTCCTGTCGGTCGAGGATCTGGCCAATCACCGGGGCGAGTGGGTTGAGCCGATCTCCACCACCTACCGCGGCGTGCGCGTATGGGAATTGCCGCCCAACGGACAGGGCCTGGCCGCGCTGCAGATGCTGAATATCCTCGAGCTCACCGATTTTTCCAGAATCGCGTTCGGCTCGCCCGAACACATCCATGCCTTCGTGGAGGCCAAGAAGCTGGCTTTTGCCGACCGCGCCGCCCTTTATGCCGATCCGGATTTCGTCAAAATTCCACTGACCCGGCTCTTGTCGAAAGAGTACGCACGTGAACGTGCGCGCATGATCGATCCGAACAAGGCCATGAAAGCAATCGATGCCGGTACCAAACTGCAGCATGGCGATACCATTTACCTGACTACCGCCGATGCCGACGGCATGATGGTGAGTCTGATCCAATCCAATTACCGCGGCATGGGTTCGGGCATGGCGCCGCCCGGACTCGGTTTCATCCTGCAGGACCGCGGCGAGCAGTTCGTGCTCAAACCCGGCCATGCCAACAGCTTCGCGCCCAATAAGCGCCCGTTCCATACCATCATTCCGGCCTTCATCACCAGGAACGACCAGCCTTGGATCAGCTTCGGCCTGATGGGCGGCGCCATGCAGCCGCAGGGCCATGTGCAGATCGTGATGAACCTGATCGATTTCGGCATGAACCTGCAGGAAGCCGGTGATGCACCGCGCATCCACCATGATGGCTCGACCGAACCGGCCGGGCAGAACACGCCGATGAGCGACGGCGGTACGCTCAATCTGGAATCGCAGTTCCCGTATGCCAGCGTGCAGGTGTTGATGCGCAAGGGCCACCGCATCGAATACGCCGACGGTCCGTACGGCGGCTACCAGGCCATCGCCCGCGATCCCGAGACTGGCATGTACATCGGGGCCAGCGAAAGCCGTAAAGACGGCCAGGCCGCCGGGTACTGAGGCCATGCTCAATAACGCCATCGATCTGAACCGTTACCGCCAGCTGCTGGTGCAGCACACACGCGTGCAGATTCCGGATTTTCTTCAGCTTGACGCCGCCGAAACGCTGCACCGCTGCCTGCGCGAGGATATTCCCTGGGCCTTGGCCGAGCGCTCCGGCGGAGTCTCGCACACCATCGATGCCACGACCTATGCCGGCATGGATGCCGAAGCACGACAGCTGTTGCTGAAGAAAGCCTATGCCCGGGCGACAACCGAATTCCAGTTTTCCTATGACAGCTACATGATTGTGCGCGCGGTCAAAGAAGGCTGGACGCCGAATCCGCTGCACACGGTGCTGGAATTCCTGAACTCGCCCGAGTTCCTGCTGTTCGCACGCCGCCTGACCGGCGAGCCAACCATCAACCGGGTCAGCGCGCAGGGCACGCGTTACCGGGCCGGCCAGTTCCTGACCCGGCATCAGGACCGCGAAGCGGGCGAGAACCGCGTCTGTGCGTTCGTCATCAATCTGAGCAGGTACTGGGATAGCGACTGGGGCGGCCTGTTGCAGTTCCATGATGTCGATGACCGGCTGGTGGATGCGTTCGTGCCTTACTGGAATACGCTGTCGCTGTTCCGCGTGCCGCAATCGCATACGGTCAGTCTGGTGACGCCATGGGCCGGTGCTGAGCGTCTCGCCATTACCGGATGGTTTCTGGCCGACTGAGTCTTCAGTCGCGCTGCATTTCGAAATGCGGAATGCCGTCTTCGTCGTATTCATCACCGATGGCAACGAAGCCAAACGTCCGGTAGAACGCCAACAGATACGATTGTGCGCTGATACGGATGCCCTGGCCGGGGAACAGACGCTCGCAACCGGCAATGCCTTCACGCATCAGGTGTCGCCCGAAGCCCTTGCCGCGGCAAGCGGCGGCGGTCAGCACGCGTCCGATTGAGGGCTCCGCATAGAAGGCTCCGGCATGCACCGATTTGCGTCCGGGATCGACTACGCGCAGATAGGCGGCCAAGGTGCCATCCATGCTGCCCAGCAAATGCCAAGAATGCACATCGAGCGCATCGGCATCCTGATACGGACAGTTCTGCTCGACGATGAACACTGCTTCGCGGGCGGCCAGCGCGCTGTGCCACTCCGGCGCGGTCAAGTCGTGCAGGCGGGCCCAGCGGAAGGTGAGTGCACTCATAGGCTCTCAGAAATGGTTGAGATCGATCAACTAGAGTGACAGAATCCTGCGTGTTCGATAAGCCCATGCCAGACGCTTAGTGCCGGTGCGAAGTGGCCAAGCGGGAAAGCCGAAACCGGGAACAGTTAAATTATCATTAAATATTAAAAAAACGTTATTTTAGAGTATTTACATTAGTCCATTAATTTCGTACCGTAATCTGACCATGCAACTTCTAGATTGCAGGTTTTGGGTTGATTTGCGGTTGTTGTGCAAGGGGTACGTTTTGAATCGGGGTGCTGCTGTTCACTAGATTTAAACCTCCAGGAGATAAATACAATGTTGCATAAAAATAATTTGATAAAAACAATCGCCAAGTCGGTGATTTCACTCGCCCTTGTCTTCGGCGCGACACAGGCCTCAGCCGGAGAGTCGTCCGTTCTCAATAGTAACGATTTCGTCGGAATCTCATTCTGGCTGATTTCAATGGCACTCATCGCCTCCACGGTATTCTTCTTTCTGGAGCGCGACCGTGTCTCGGCAAAATGGAAAACATCCCTGACCGTATCGGGACTGGTCACGTTGGTCGCAGCCGTCCATTACTTCTACATGCGCGATGTCTGGGTCACCACGGGTTCCACCCCAACCGTGTTCCGCTACATCGATTGGCTGATTACCGTGCCCTTGCTGATGATCGAGTTCTATCTGATCCTCTCAGCGGTCACCAAGGTGTCTTCCGGTATTTTCTGGCGTTTGATGATTGGTACCGTAGTCATGCTGGTCGGCGGATACCTCGGTGAGGCCGGTTACATGGCCGTCTTGCCGGCATTCATCATCGGCATGGTCGGTTGGGCCTACATCCTGTATGAAATCTTCATGGGTGAAGCCAGCAAGGTCAACGCGAACAGTGCACCGGCTTCCGTGCAGGCCGGTTTCAAACTGATGCGTTGGATTGTGACCGTGGGCTGGGCCGTTTATCCGCTCGGTTATGTCCTGGGTTATCTCAGCGGCGGCAACCCGGCAGATACCGCCAATGCGCTCAACATCACCTACAACTTTGCTGACTTCCTGAACAAGATTGCCTTCGGCCTGATCATCTGGTCGGTCGCGGTTAGTGAGTCGGAAAAACACTAACAGCTGGTAGTCACGACCACGCTTTCCCTGTCCTCCGAGGCAGGGAAAGCTGCGGTCATTGGCAGCACAACCCACTCTAGGCGGAAATGCGCCATGCCCGGAACCTTATTGAACTTCCCGGAAGCCTCGCCCGCAAAGCTCACCCTGTTGCTTGAGGGCGTCGATGCCCGCATGCAACAGCTGACCCAGATGCATGCGGAATACCTGTCCGGTGCCGACGCCGCTGTTTCCGCTGCTGCCACTTACCATCTCCGGGCAGGCGGTCAGAAAGTCAGGGCGCGGCTGGGTCTCAGCTCGGCGCTGGCTCTGGGTCTGTCCGAAAGCGCGGCCATCGGCATCGCCGCGTGTGCCGAACTGCTTCACAACGCGTCACTCATCCATGACGATCTCCAGGACGGCGACCTTTACCGTCGCGGCGTCCCATCCGTATGGAACCAATTCGGAAAGAACACGGCGCTGTGTTGCGGCGACCTGTTCCTGTCCGCCGCTTATGCCGCCCTTGGCGGTATCGGTAGCCATCCCGCGCTGCCCGAGGCTCTGGCCATGGTACATCGGCGCGTTGCCCTTACCGTACATGGACAATGCGCCGATCTTGCCGAGCCGCATGCCGGTCATGGTGCCATCGAGCAGTATCTGGCTATCGCCAAATCCAAGTCGGGTGCGCTGCTCGCACTTCCCATCGAACTTTCCTTGCTGCTTTCCGGCAATGCGGAAAGTATTCCGCTGGCGACGGCAGCCTGTGAAAATTTCGCAGTAAGCTACCAGGCGCTGGATGACATCCAGGATATTGCCGTCGATGCGGCACGTCCCGCTGAAACTGACGGCGCCGGCATGCCTGGCCTCAACCTCGTGCTGATTCTGCAAAACAAGGGCCTGCAGGCGCGTGCTTTGCCGGTTGCGGTGGACTTGGCCCGGACCCATCTGAGCCAATGCGAGACCGATGCGGTGAGCCTGCCCTGCGGCGCGGGGCGCACGCTGCTCGCTTACAGTGCCGGAATGCGCGAAAAACTGGATGACGCCGTATCCGTTCTTGAAGCCTGCTGATGCACGCCATCGTTGTCGGTGCCGGGTTCGGTGGCATTGCCGCGGCGCTGCGCCTGCGCGCCAAAGGTTATGAAGTCACCTTGATCGATCGTTGCAATCACATCGGCGGCCGCGCCCGTGTGTTCGAACGCGAGGGATTCCGGCATGATGCCGGTCCGACGGTCATCACCGCCCCCTTCCTTTTCGAGGAACTGTTCGCATTATTCGGCGAAAAGTTTTCCGATCATGTCAATCTGGTAGCGCTGACACCCTGGTACCGCTTTACCTTTCAGGACGGCAGCCGATTCGATTACGGCGGTACGCTCGAACAGACACTGGCCGAAATCCGCCGCATCGAGCCCCGGGACGCCGAAGGCTACCTGGCCCTGCTGCGGCATTCGCAGCGCATCTTCGATATCGGCTTCACCAAACTATCGGCCCAGCCGTTCCACCGATTGTGGACCATGCTCCGGCAGATTCCGCGCCTGGTGCGTCTGCGTTCGCACGAGACGGTATGGCAGATGGTGTCACGGTTCCTGTGCAGCCCCAAACTGCGCCGCGCATTCTCGATACAGCCGTTGTTGGTCGGTGGCAACCCGTTCGATACCACCAGCATCTACGGCCTGATCCACTATCTGGAACGCGCCTACGGCGTGCATTTCGCCATGGGTGGAACAGGCGCGATCACCCGAGCGCTTGAAGCGCTGATGCGGCGCCAGGGCATCCGTATCCTGCTTGGTACCACCGTGTCGGAAGTGTCGGTTTCCGGAAAGCGTGCCGATGCCGTCATTCTCGAGGACGGCACCGTGATGGCGGCGGATCTGATCGTATCCAATGCCGATCCGGCATTTCTGTACCGCCAGATGATTCCGCACCGCAGGCGGTCTCTGCCGGTGCGTGCCAAGCTGGCTGCTGCCGAATATTCCATGGGTCTGTATGTGCTGTACTTCGGTACCACCCAGACCTATCCGGACGTGGTGCATCACACCATCTGGATGGGCGAGCGCTATCGCGAGCTGCTCGCGGACATCTTCGATCACAAGACGCTTTCGGAAGATTTCTCCCTGTATCTGCATCGGCCCACCGCCACCGATCCGAGTTTCGCGCCGCCCGGCTGCGACAGTTTCTATGTGCTGTGTCCGGTGCCGAATCAGCTCGGCAGGATCGACTGGAACACTGCAGGGCCGCAGCTGCGCAACCGCATTGTCGCGGCGCTGGGCGAAAGCCTGCTGCCCGGCCTCGCGCAATCGATCACTGCGGAGTTCGCAATGACTCCCGATGATTTCAAGGATGATTACCTGAGTGAACACGGTGCCGGTTTTTCCATCGCACCTATTTTTCGCCAGTCGGCATGGTTTCGCTTCCACAACAGGGCCGAAGGAATCCGCAATCTCTATCTGGTCGGCGCGGGCACCCATCCCGGTGCTGGCGTACCCGGCGTACTCTGCTCCGCGAAAGTGGTCGATACCCTGATTGCACCGGCTGCCGATGTCTGACAGTCATTTCCGCGCGGCCGATGCGGTGCTGTCCGCGAAGGGACGGAGTTTCCATTGGGCCCGCCGGTTTCTGGGCGAGCGCCATGCCGAGCGTGCCACCCGCCTGTACATGCTCTGTCGTTATGTGGATGATATCGCCGATGAAGCCGACTCCGGCCCTGCCGCTCTGCAGGCATTGGCGAAAATGAAACAGGATATCGGGTCGGGTCGGAGCACCGACCCGATCGTGGCGGACGGCATCCGTCTGTTTGCAGAGTGCGGCATCGAACCGGGCATCTTCATCGAACTGATTGACGGTGTCGAATCTGATCTCGGCACGGTCCGCATTGCCGATACCGACGCGCTCATCCATTACTGTTATCAGGTCGCCGGAACCGTCGGCCTGATGATGTGCCGGATCCTGGATGCGAAAGAGGCCGCAGCCGATGCGCACGCCATCGATCTGGGCATTGCCATGCAGTTGACCAATATCTGCCGGGATGTCGTTGCCGACGCGACCCTTGACCGGCGTTATCTGCCCGCCACGCTGGTCGGCGAGCTCGCGCCCGCGGCCTTTCTCCAGCCCGACACCGGCACCGATGCCGCTGTCCGGTCAGCACTGTCCGATCTGCTGCAGCTTGCCGACCGCTACTATCAGAGCGGTGAGTCCGGCCTGGCCTATCTTCCGGTGGCCTCGCGGGCCGGTATTCTGCTGGCGGCGCGGGTATACCATGCCATCGGCAGTACGCTGCGGCGAAATGATTTTTGCTTCCAGAGCGGACGTGCCGTGGTGGGTACCGGCCGCAAATCGCTCATTACGCTGCAAACGCTCGCTGAATTCGTTCTGCACCGTCGATACTGGCAAGTACCGGCAGCACATGATGCCGCTTTGCATGAACCGCTGCGCCGGACAAGCCTGCGCATGACGACGCTGAACGCGCGCCATGTCGACTGACGCCGACGTGCTTATTCTTGGCGGCGGCTGCGCCGGCCTTGGGCTGGCCAGCCATCTCAGCCGATACGGCAGCCACGCACCGCGTACGCTCATCCTCGAGCAGAGGAATGAATACCGGAATGACCGCACCTGGTGCTTCTGGGGCGATGATGCCGCGCCGCATGCCCGGCTCGCCGGTCATCAGTGGCGTCATCTGCGTGTTATCGGTGGCGGCCGATGCATCGATTTCGATTGCGGAAAAACACCCTATCGCATGCTTGCTGCCGATACCTACTATGCAGCGACGCTGCAGGCCATCGATGCCAATCCGCAGCTGTCGCTGCATCTGGGCCACAGCGTGCTGTCCGAACCCGAATATATCGGTGGCGTCTGGCGCATCGAAACCAGTCACGGCAGCATCAGCGCCGGATCTCTGGTGGACACTCGCCCGAAGCCGGCATCCGAACAGAGCCCAGCCTGGCTCTGGCAATCGTTTTTCGGTCATGAAATCGAAACATCGGATCCCGTGTTCGATCCGGCCATCGCCGACCTGATGGATTTTCCGGAAATCAGCGACCACCGGATCGCGTTCATCTACGTGCTGCCCCTGACCGCAACACGGGCCTTGGTCGAGTACACGGTATTCGCCGAATCGCCCTTACCGGCACCGGCCTTGCAGAAGGGTCTGGATGCGGCTCTCGAAAACCGCACCCGCGGATCGGCGTACAGGACGGTGCGCAGCGAATACGGATGCATTCCCATGGGCGGTGCAGCGGCGCAAGCCGCTGTCACCGGCGCGGATCCTTCCCGTGTCCATGCCGGTCTGTCGGCCGGTGCGGCACGCCCCGCCACCGGCTACGCGTTCCAGCGCCTGCAACGCTGGGGCGCGCAGTGCGCGCAGGCCCTGGTTACCACCGGGCTTCCGGTTCCGCAGGCACCGGATCGGCTCATTTCAAGGGCGATGGATCGGCTATTCCTGCACGTCCTGCGTGCGCAACCTGCGCTGGCACCCGCCTTGTTCAGTGCCCTGTTCGCCGATGTCGATAGCCGGCGTCTGATTCGTTTCCTGAGCGATGACTGCAGTTTGCGTGATCATGCCGCGGTCATCGCCGCTTTACCCGCTGGTCCTTTTCTGAAGTATCTTTTCACACGTAGAGCTCCGCCATGAACGCCATCGATGTCCAGGGCAGAGTGTTCATGGTCGCGGCCATACTCGGTCTGGCCACATCGCTGTTGGTTCGGCTTCCGGTACTGGAAATCCAGTTGCTGGTGATGCTGGTGCTGGTGATTGCTCTGGGTGTTCCGCATGGCGCCCTGGATCTGATTTTTGCAAAGCGACTTCTGGCTCTGCACACGCGTACGGGCTGGTCGGTTTTCCTGATCGCCTATCTGGGATTGGCCGCGCTGGTGGTGCTGATCTGGCGGAGTTTTCCTTGGGCGTTCCTGATCGGCTTTCTGGCCATGTCCATGTTTCATTTTTCAGGCGATCTCAAAGACCGGGCACCGCTTCCACTGCGTCTTCTGTATGGCGGCGGCATCATCTTTTTTCCTGCAGCCTTGCATGCCGAACCGCTCGGGCAGTTATTTTCGCTATTGATCGGCAGTCCGGAAGGGCGTCCGTTGGCGGACGCCCTGCATACCGTCGCCTGGCCATGGCTTGCGCTCACGGGAATCATTGCCGCCTGGAACCTGAAAAAAACCCCGGCCGCCGCCCTGGAAACAATCAGCGTTGCGGCCGCGCTGACACTGATGCCGCCGATTCTCGGGTTTACGCTATATTTCTGCCTGATGCACAGCGCCCGCCATGTGTTGCGTACCAAACACTTCGCGCAGGCCTCTTGGCAACGACTTATCCGGATTGCTGCAGGGCCGATGATTGGCACGCTGGTGCTGGGGTATTGGGGTTGGCAGGAGTTGGCGGGCTCGGGGCTTACGGCAACGATTGTTCAAACCGTTTTCGTCGGACTGGCGGCACTGACGGTGCCGCATATGGCTTTGGTTGAGCGTGTCCGATGGCAGGAGACTGCCTAGGACTGATGCATAGCAAAATCACGTCTGTTTATGGCTGCCGTCACACAGCGGTGCTTTCTGGGTGGCTTTGCAGCCGCACAGATAAGCAGTGCCGGAAGTTTCGGCATGATGTTTGACTGGATTGAAGCCGGTGCCTTTGTGCGAACCATCACAGAACGGTTGGTTGTTACTTAAACCGCAGGAACACCAATAATAATCCTTGCCGGCTTCCAGTTCGACGGCGTAGGGTGTATCCGAGGCTCTCTTTGGGCTTTCCATGGTCATCTCCGTTTAAAGACAAACTCGTCATG
>NZ_JBIKSE010000125.1:0-2511 GCF_044348765.1 Arenimonas sp. | reverse complement strand
CAAAACACCTGAAAAACTTCAAACCATTGTAAACAATGACCCGGTGTTACAAAAGTTACAATCTGATTTAAGAAAGATACACGATAAAGCCGCTGATTATTTGGATAAAGTGAAGAAAGATGAGCCGGATATTTATCAGTATTTGCAAAAACATGGATTCGTAAAATAAAATTTTTGTAAATGGCAGATGTAAGAAGTTTATCCGCTCAAGAGCTAGAAAGACAAAATCAATTACTCAAAGAGCGAGAGCAAATTGAACAGCGAATAGAAGAGCGAAATAAAAGAATGGCTGTTGCTGGTCATGAAGAAATCAAGCGTCTCAAAAAAAGAAATGAAGAAGATAAAACTCATGGCAAAAATTTAGACGAACAATTAAAGAGTTTAAAAGAGGTTGAGGATAAAGCAAGTGATTATGTAAAGTTTTGGGCAGATGCGGCAGAAAAGCAAGAAGATTTTTGGGAAACCTCAAATGATTTTGCAGCATCATTCGCAAAAATGACACCAAAAGTAAAAGAGCTTTTAACCGATTCGAATAATGGTGGTAATCAATTTGCAGCAATAACGGCTAGAATATTAAGTCTTAAAAAGCAGGAAATAAATGCATCTGGAGACGAGTTAGAATCGCTGCAGGAAAGAAGAAAAGCATTAGAAGGTATAAGAAGTACACAGGTAGATGCAGCTGAAGGGTTAGCAACCGAAAGAGAAAATGTGTTTGGTATAACTGATGCACAAAGAAGAAGACAAGAATTCCAAGCATCTATTTTGGGAATGAATGAGGAAGATAGAAAGTTATCAGAACAAATATTCCAATCAAACGAAAATTTATTAAAACAACAGGAACGATTAGTTGAATTACAAAAGCAACAGGATGGATTAGTAGAGCAATTACCAGAAGGTTTACAATCGGCTTTAACCGTTGTAAAGGATATGATAAAAGGGATTGCAGCGGGATTAGGTCCAATTGTAATAATGGGTGCATTATTTGCAGCCGCATTATCATCGTTTACTGAAATACAAGAAGCAAGTAAGAAGTTTAGAGAAGAAACTGGTTTAACAAATTCTCAAACAAAGCAAATTCAAAAAGATGCACATAGTATTGGAGTTGATTTTGCTAAATTGGGTGTGGATGCTGGAGTTGCATATGATAGTATTGCGGCATTTAAAAGCGAATTTGGTGATAGTGTTCCAGTATCAAAAGCGGTAGCGGCCAATGTATCTGTATTAAACAAAAACTTTGGAGTTGCACAAAAAGATGCGGCGGCCGTTAATATGATTTTTCAAAGTATGGCGGGCCTATCTGCCGAAACTGCACAAGGAGTTTCGCAGCAAGTAGCTGATATGGCTAAGTTAGCTGGTGTTGCTCCATCGCAAGTGTTTAAAGATATAGCAGACTCGGCAGCAGATACATATACATATTTTAAAGGTGATGTAAATCTTATTGCTAAACAAGCTATTGAAGCTAGAAGATTGGGTACTACATTAAAGGATGTATTAAAAACAACCGAAAGTTTATTAGATTTTGAAACTGGTATTGAAAAGGAATTAGTTGCAGCAACTTTTGTTGGTGGACAATTTAATTTATCACAAGCCAGAGCTTTAGCATATGCCGGAAGACACGTTGATGCACAAAAAGAATTATTAAGACAAGTTGAGAGAAATGGTAAGTTTGCTGACCAGGATATGTTTACTAAAAAGGCGTTAGCAGATGCTACTGGTAAAACGGTTGAGGACTTGACTAAGCAAATTCTTATGCAAGAAAAGCTTGGACATCTTAGCGAAGAAGAACAAAAAAGAGTTTCTAAAGCTATGGATGCTGGATTGGATATTACTAATATGAGTGAAGACCAATTAAAAGCAAAAACACAAGAATTAGCAAAACAAGAAGAAATAGCTGATAAGATAACTCAAATGGAAAATTCATTTAAAGGTATCGTTGCAGCTGTTGGTGAAGGATTGTTACCATTAATGGAGGCGTTAGCACCAATAGTAACTACTTTAGGAAATGTATTTGGTGGGATATTTGGAGCATTAAATTCAATACCAGGTCTATTCCCTGCACTTATTGGTGGATTGACAACAATGTATATTTTAAGTAAAAAAACAGCATTGTTAAAAATGAAAGAAGCAATTGCATCCATTTTTGCCGGTAATGCGAAATTAGGGCCATTAGGATTGATAGCAGCGGGCGCTGGTATAGCTTCTTTGATGGCATATATGGGTAGTGCAAGTGTTAAAGATGCTGGGGATGTATTATCTCCTGCAAATGGTAGAACTCAAATATCAACAAAAGAAGGTGGTTTAGTACAGATATCTCCAAACGATGATTTAGTAGCTGCTCCAAATGCGATTTCAAAATTAAATGAAGCATCAAGAATGGCAAATATGTCAAATATGGGTAGTGGGGTGCAAGGTGGTGGATTGAATGCAAATAATGGTGTAAGTATTTTAATAAACGAAGTGAAAAAGTTAAGAGAAGATATGGGTTCAGGTAAAATTAAAGCAAGTGCATTC
>NZ_JBIKSE010000021.1:0-29260 GCF_044348765.1 Arenimonas sp. | reverse complement strand
AAAACCGGCCAGTCATCGATGTAGCCAAGGAAATGACCGATTTGAGCCTTGCCGAGTTGAGGGTGCTGCTTGATCCGGCGCGGCTGACCACTAAAGGGGTTTGATGGCTATAAAAAACCCCGGCAGGCCGAGGTTTTTTCGTTCAGCAAAATCCGATTAGGGTTTCGGCGCTGTTTCGGCGTTCTGTGTCGATTCACCCATATTGATGTTGATGCTGTCCGCGGCGAGCACACTGCAGCCGTCCTTGCCTTGTTCCACGGTCATCGATTCAGGTTTGAACTGCGGCAAGGTTGTGGTTAGTTTTGTCTCGATGGCTTGCAATTCAAGCGCGCTGGCACAGAGTTTATCGGCGACGCGCTCGATATTGCCGGCCTTGGCTTCCACCGCCTTCTCGATTTCGGTCCCGTTCTTGCCACTGATGATGCCGCCGATGGCGCTGCCGATGGCCTGGGTTGCCAATTTTGCACTTTCCTTGCCGATTTCCAAACCCTGCATCGCGATCTGCTTGGTCGCGGCATAGTATTGTTTGGTGAGCTCACGTTGTTCCGTGCTCAGCGTCACCGCTTGTCCGGCAATGCTGAGATCGCCGTTTGCAGTGATGGTCGCCGTTTCACCATCCTGCATCATGACGGTGATGTCGGTCAGGTCGGCTTTGGCTTCGGCAATGGCCTTGTTCATGTCGGTTTCGATGCCTTTGGCGACGTCGGCTTTGATGCCTTCGACGGTCTGTCCGGTGTTGTCGGCATTGCAGGCGACGAGCATCGCGGTCAGCAGAGCCAGCGGCAGAAAGCGGATGGTTTTCATGGTCGGATCGTTCCTGTGAATGGTTAGGGGGAAGCCGGGACGGAAAGTCCGCACCGGCACATGACATCTTAGCCTTCGTCGCGGTAGCGGCGCATCGTGACCGCGCCGGCGAGGAAGGCCAGGCCGATAGCTACGCCAATCCAGAGGTTGGCTGTACCCAGCAGACTGTAGGTATTGGCGAGTAGCACGCTGATGGCATTGTCCGGATTCATGTTGCTGTTGGTTTCGGCGACCTGGCCGAGCCACGATCCAGGAAACACGCTGCCCAGGCCGCGGGCCACAATGATTTTCCAGTAGCTTTCCAGCACGAAGGGAGTGCCGGCAAGGGTGTTCACCCAAGTCAGGATGACGCCACCGACCACCGGGACACCGACTGCCCACAGGAAGGGTTTGGTCTTCGCCCAGCTGGACACGAACATCAGATAGCCGACGGTCGGCAGCGCCCACAGTACATAGACCGGGATGAAGCTGAAGATCTGCGCGATGACCAGATAGAAGTTGGTATCGCCCAGCACCAGGCCGAACAGGTTCAGGCCATGGAACGCCGCCAGCACCATTAGGGTGAACAGGACCACCAGGGACAGCGCCAGAGCGAAAGCAATGGCAATTATCGGGCCGACCACCAGGGCCGTCAGGGCCTTGGAAACCACGGTGTCGCGGTCGGAAACCGGCAGCGATTTCCAGAACAGGATGCTCCGGTCCTTGCGTTCGTCATAGAGACAGCCGAGGCAGTAGAAGAACACCACGAAGCCGAGCGTGAACATCAGCGGCATGGCCACGGCCGGATAACCGACAGCCAGGCCTTTGGCGAACTCGATCTTCTGCGGATCGGAGATGTCGTTGAGGGCCTGCTGCAGGTTGATGGCGGCATTGTTGCCATCCAGATGGAAGCTGTCTTGGCTGCCTGCCACGGTCGCAAGCAGCATGGAACCGATGGTCAGCAGAGCCAGAAGCCCGGAAACCACCGCCGGCGCCCAGAAGTAGCCGCCTATGTGTTCCCAGTATTCGCGTTTCAAAAGCCATTTCATGCTGTTCATGCGTAGGTTCCTTTCATGGTGGCGACAAACAGATCGGCAATTCCCGGAGTCTTCAGGTCGCCCAGGAGCGCTAGGGTGGAGCGGTTGATGCCATCGAACAGGAAAACGGTCTTACCGAACACCGAGCGTTCATCGATCGGACCCAGGGCCTTTGCGGCGGCGTAATGTTCGGAGCCGACCATGACTTCGGTAAAGCGTTCGGCGATTTCGTCCATGCTGGTATTCAGGGTGATTTTTCCTTCACGGATGAAAATCAAATCGCTCAGAATATGTTCGATTTCCTCAACCTGGTGGGTGGTCACGATGATGGTCTTGCCTTCATCGAAGTATTCCTCCAGCAGATTTTGGTAGAACTGCTTGCGGTAGAGGATGTCCAGACCCAGCGTCGGCTCGTCCAGCACCAGCAGCTTGGCGTCAATGGACATGACGATGGCCAGATGCAGCTGAACGATCATGCCTTTCGACATTTCCTTGACCTTCATGGCCGGCTTCAGCTTGGTTTTGGCCAGGTAGGCGTCGGCCTTACTGCGGTCGAATTTGGGATGTGTTCCCTCAACAAAATCAAGGGCATCACGGACGCGCATCCATCGGGGGAGTACGGCCACATCGGCAATGAAACAGACTTCCTTCATCAGATCATCGCGTTGGGTGCGTGGATCGAAACCGAGAACTTTTAACTCGCCCTCGAATGGAATCAGGCCGAGGGCCGCCTTCAGCGTGGTGGTTTTGCCCGAGCCGTTGGGGCCAATCAGGCCGACGATGCGACCCGGTTGAATTTCGAGATTGATATGGTCGACCGCGGCCTGTTTGCCGTAATGTTTACTCAGCGCGGTAGCGTGAAGGACGCTGCTCATGCTTGTTCTCCCTTATTGGATGCGAATAAATGTTCAGGCTGCAGGCCCAGGCGCTTGATGCGGGCCACGATGAGGGGCCATTCGTCCTGCAGGAAGCGCTGTTTTTCGCTGGACAGCAGCTGGTCTTTGGCGTTTTCGCTCATATACATGCCGAGGCCGCGGCGTTTTTCCACCACTTTTTCATCGGCCAGTTCCTGAAATGCGCGGGATACGGTAATCGGGTTGAGCTGGTATTCCGCGGCAATTTGCCGGACCGAGGGTAGGGCCTCGCCAGGTTTGATGTCGCCGTCCAGCATCATACCGACCAGTTTGTCTTTCAGTTGGCGATAGATCGGACTGTTGTCACTCCATTGAATGCTCATCAGCGGGCTCCTGTCGACAGCCTGGATTTACCGAATGAGAAATACGGAGTCTTGAATAGACGCTTGGCTTTCTTGGCGGCTTGGTTCTTGTCGGTATCGGCTTGACTCTGTACCGCGGTTTGTGCACCAGCCGATGAAAAACCGGCTGCGGAAGGGCTGGCAGGCTTCTCTCCGCTGAGGCAGCCCGCAAACACCAGCAGACCCGAAAGTGTTAGGCTGATGAGCGTGTTTTTCAGTGAGATTGTCATGGGGCACTCCGGCAGTGTATGTGTTAGGTGTTGTAGATAACTATAACAGTATATTTTTCGATGTCAACAAGAAATTCATCATGTACTGGCTAATCGCGTTATCATTCCATTCAGCAATAACATCGAGGGGAAATTTATGAAAATTAAATCAATAAGATATATCGTATTTGCTTTATTGATTGGCTCCGCTGTGGCTAACGCCAAAACCGATGTTTTAGCGCACCAGTACCGGACATTAGCGGGAAAAGAGCAGGTTAATTTGAAGAAAGCTTACTCGGGTAAGGTATTGTTGGTGGTCAATACCGCCAGCAAATGCGGCTATACCCCTCAATTCGAGGCGCTCGAAGCCCTGAATGCCAAGTATAAGAGCAAGGGATTCGCGGTTCTGGGATTCCCTTCCAATGATTTCATGGGTCAGGATCCTGGCAGCGAAAAGGAAATCAAGGAATTCTGCACCTTGACCTATGGTGTCAAGTTCCCGATGTTCGAGAAGGTGCATGTCAAAGGGAATGACGCCACCGGAATTTACCGCGATTTCAAAGCGGTCACAGGCGACCAGCCGGGCTGGAATTTCCACAAATTCCTCATTGACCGCAAGGGCAACGTCATCGGCAGCTTTCCCAGCAAAGTAAAACCCGATGATGCCCAACTGGTGGCCAAAATCGAAGCGGCCTTGGCCGCCAAGTAAGTTTCAAAAGTTTCGTTTGCCCTGAGCCGCTTTTGCAAGGACAATAGTGGCTTCTCAATGTGGAGTAGATTTCCGATGAAGTTCAAGCAACCCGTGGCGCTGGCGCTGGCCGGCGTCCTGATGTGCGTCAGCCTGTCCGCCTGCAGTAAAGACGAGAAAACCGAAGAAGCCGGTAAATCGGCCGATGCCATCACCAGCACTGCTGCCGGTTCGGAAACCGTCAAGGGTCTGTCCGGAATGAACTCCGAACGCAAGCAGGTCAGCTACATGATCGGCATGGACATCGCTAAATCACTGAAAGAAATCGAACAGGAGATCGACATCGATCTTCTGACCAAGGGCATGCGTGATCAAATGGGTGATAAACCACTGGTCAATGACGCGCAGCACACCCAGATTCGCGAGGCCTTCAGCGTCAAGTTGCAGGCGCATGCTGAAAAGGTAGCTGCTGAATTGCCGAAAAAGAATCTTGAAGCGGGCAAGGCTTTTCTGGCCAAGAATAAAGGTGCTCCGGGCGTGATAACCACTGCAAGCGGCCTGCAGTATCAGGTGCTGCGCCAGGGGTCCGGTCCGAAACCGGGAGCAACCGACATCGTCAAAGTGAACTACAAAGGCACCCTGCTGGACGGCCAGGTGTTCGATAGCTCTTACGAGCGTAATGAACCCGTCGAATTTCCGCTCAATGAAGTCATTCCAGGCTGGAGCGAAGGTGTTGCCTTGATGGGAACGGGTTCGAAATTCAAGTTCTGGATTCCGAGCGAGCTGGCTTATGGCGAGCAGGGTCCGCAGAGCATCGGTCCGAATGCGACCTTGGTGTTCGAAGTCGAACTGCTGGAAACCAAACCGCGTCCGGCCGGCGAAGCCCCGCAGATACCCATCGGCCAATAACCGCTCGTTTTAAGCCAGGGGTGCTGCATGAAAGTTACTGTATTCGGTACCGGGTATGTCGGGTTGGTCACTGGAACCTGTTTGGCCGAAATGGGCAATCAGGTGGTGTGTGTGGATATCGACAGTGCCAAAGTTGACGGCCTGAATAAGGGGCAGATTCCGATTTTCGAACCGGGCCTCACCCCGCTGGTGGTGCAGAATCACCAGGAAGGCCGTCTCCAGTTCACCACTGATGCCGAATCCGCGGTGGCACATGCTGACATCATCTTCATTGCCGTGGGAACCCCGCCGGATGAAGATGGCAGCGCTGATCTGCAGTATGTTCTGGCGGTGGCCGATACCATCGGCCGGCACCTGACGCATTATGCGGTTGTGGTCAACAAATCGACGGTTCCGGTCGGTACCGCGGACCGCGTTGAGGCGGGTATTGCTGTCGTATTGGCTGCCCGTAATGCCGATATTGACTACGATGTTGTGTCTAATCCGGAATTCCTGAAGGAGGGTGATGCGGTCAAAGACTGTATGCGTCCTGACCGAATTGTCATCGGATCAAAGTCGATCAAGGCGCTTGATCTTCTCAAGAAACTCTATGCGCCGTTCAACCGCAATCACGATCGCATCGTCGCCATGGATGTACGCTCAGCCGAGCTGACCAAGTATGCGGCCAATGCCATGCTCGCCACCAAGATAAGCTTCATGAACGAGATGGCCAATATTGCCGAACATGTCGGTGCCGACATCGAAATGGTCCGCCATGGCATCGGTTCCGATCCGCGCATCGGTTATAGTTTTATCTATCCCGGTGCCGGTTATGGCGGATCCTGTTTTCCCAAGGATGTGCAGGCGCTTGAACGCACTGCCCGCCAGTACGGATACGAGGCCCATATACTGGCTGCCGTCGAGGCGGTCAATGAGCGCCAGAAAGATAAGCTGTTCGAGCTGATCAGCCGTCACTTCCAGAAAGGCTTGCAGGGTAAAACGTTTGCGGTCTGGGGCCTGTCATTCAAGCCCAACACCGATGACATGCGCGCTGCGTCCAGTCGAAACCTGCTTGCCAGTCTGTGGAACGCCGGTGCCAAGGTCCAGGCATTCGATCCGGAAGCGATGCATGAAGCCGAACGCATTTTCGGTCAGCGTGACGACCTCATTCTGGTGGGAACCGCCAACGCCGCACTGCAGAATGCCGATGCCTTGGTTGTGGTTACCGAATGGAAGAATTTCCGCAGCCCCGATTTCGTCCAGCTCAAGCAGCAGCTGTCGGCGGCCGTAGTGTTCGATGGCCGGAATATTTACGATCCGGAAACGGTCGAACAGGCCGGTATTGCCTACTACGGTATCGGCCGCGGTCGCAGCATCATCCGGAACAGCTGATCATGTCCGGCAGTCCCGAGGACCGTATCGCCGAGCTTGAAATGCGCCTGAGTTTCCAGGAGCATGCCCTCGGTGAGTTGAGCGATGCCCTCGCTGAATCGCGCATGGCGGTTTACCGCCAATCCGAGCAGCTTCGCCGCGCGCTCGATGAGCTGAAGGCCCTGCGCAACATGGTTCCCGGCGACTCCGGAACCGAACCGCCGCCGCCCCATTATTGAGCCTATGAGCAACTCCCTGAAAGACCAATTGCTCGGTCTCGGTTTCAAGCAGGCGCTGAAACCCGAACGCAAGCCCGAGACATCGGTTCGTCCGTCTTCCAAGACGGTCCAGCCCAAAACGACCGATCGCACAAGGCATGGTGGGAAGCCGAAGCCGCACCTGAACCAAGAAGAAATCGATCTGGCTAAGGCCTTTGCCCTCAGAGCCCAGCAGGAAAAGCGTGAGCGGGACGCGGCGGAACAGGCCAAACAGATCGCTGCCCAGCAGAAAAAAGCCGCCAAAGAACAGGTCGGCAAGCTGCTTGATGGCGGTATTCTGAATGCCGACGATGCCGATATCGCCCGGCACTTTTCCTACGGCGGAAAAATTAAGCGCATTTACGTCACTGCCACGCAACTGACCGCGCTCAATGCCGGTGAGCTAGGCGTGGTTCAATACAATGGTCGTTATTGCCTGACCGCCCGCGAAACCGTTCTGGCGGTGCGTGTACTGCTGCCATCCGTGGTCGCCCTGTATTGCGACGGCAATGAGGAAGCTCTTCCGGAGGGCTATGACGATCCGAAATTCCAGGTTCCAGATAATCTCATCTGGTAGTCATTCCGGATCGTAGTCCAGATTCGCTGCTAGAAACTTTTCGGCCTGGGCCAGTGTGATGTCCTTGCGCTGCGCATAGTCGACCAGTTGGTCGCGTCCGAGTCTGCCGACCACGAAATACTGGCTTTGCGGGTGCGCGAAATAATAGCCGCTGACCGCGGATGCGGGATGCATGGCGAAATTTTCGGTCAAATGCAGATCAATCGCAGTTTCGGCGCCGAGTAATGCGAATAGGCTTCGCTTCTCGCTGTGATCGGGACAGGCGGGATAACCCGGAGCTGGTCGAATGCCTTGATAGTGCTCTTCGATCAATGCGTCATGGTCAAGGGCTTCATCATCGGCGTAGGGCCAGAATTCCGTGCGGACTTTGCGGTGAAGCCATTCCGTACAGGCTTCGGCAAACCGATCGGCCAGGGCCTTGAGCAGGATAGCGGAATAATCATCGTGTTCTTGTTCGAATGCACGTGCCCGGGCATCTACACCCTCACCACAGTTGACCGCAAAAGCGCCGATGTAATCTTTCTCCGGTGCGATGAAGTCCGCCACACAAAGATTCGGCCGGGACTCTGGTTTCTGCGCCTGTTGTCGAAGGAAGTGCAGCCGGTATGAACCGGTCTCTGTTTCGAGCTGTACATCCTCGCCTTCACTTCGAGCCGGCCAAAAGCCGATGACCGCGCGTGCACGCAGCCATTTTTCGGAAACGATCCGTGCCAGCATGTCCTGTGCATCGGCGTAAAGTGCACGCGCCTGGCTACCAACAACGTCATCGTCCAGGATAGCGGGATACCTTCCGGAAAGCTCCCAGCTCTGGAAGAAAGGCGTCCAGTCGAAGTAGGGGGTCAATGCATCCAGCGGGATGTCATCCAGTATTCGTGTGCCAGTAAATAGGGGGGCAGCGACTTCATGGCAGTTCCAATCGATGCGAAGGGCATTGCTTCGCGCGGATTCGAGCGTGACCAGCGCCTTGGCATCGGATTTCAGCGAATGCCTGAACCGAATCTGGGCATATTCATCGGCAATATCCTGTAGCTGCGCCAGGTTCTGCTCGGGAGAGCAAACGGCAGCGGCGACGCCGACGGCCCGAGAGGCATCCTTGACCCAGATCACCGGTTGGTCATGGTGGGGGGCGATTTTGAGTGCGGTATGCGCCCGCGAGGTGGTTGCGCCACCGATCAGAAGGGGCAGGGCAATGCCCTGGCGTTTCATTTCCTTGGCAATATGGCTCATTTCCTCCAAGGAAGGCGTAATCAGTCCAGACAGTCCGATGGCGACTGCCTGGTGCTCGATGGCGGCATCGATGATTGTCTGTGCCGGCACCATAACGCCAAGATCGATGATTTCAAAATTATTGCAGGCCAGCACCACGCCGACGATATTTTTGCCAATATCATGGACGTCCCCTTTGACTGTAGCCATGACGATGCGGCCATTAGAGCTGCCCGTGCTTCCGGTTTCCTTCAAGGCTTCAATATGCGGAAGCAGCAGTGCGACCGACTTCTTCATGACCCGCGCCGATTTGATGACTTGCGGCAGAAACATTTTACCTGACCCAAAAAGATCACCGACCGTGTTCATGCCGCGCATCAGGTGCTGTTCGATGACATGCAGAGGGTGTTCGGCAGCTAAACGGGCTTCTTCTGTATCGATTTCGACATACGCATCTATTCCGTGCACCAGTGCGTGTGCAAGCCTGTCTGCAACCGGCCAGTCGCGCCATGCCAGTAATGCCGGATCTTCTTCGGTGCGCGCCGATTGAAAGGCGGCGGCACGTGCCATTACCTTTTCGGTTGCATCGGGATCCGTGTTCAGGACCAATGCTTCCACCAGAGAGCGCAGCTCAGGGTCGAGGTCATCGTACAGCGGCATCCCACCGGCGTTTACGATACCCATGTCGAGACCAGATCGAATGGCGTGATACAGGAATACGGCATGTATGGCTTCACGCAACGGTGTGTTGCCACGGAAGCTAAAACTGACGTTAGATACCCCGCCGGAAACATGCGATAGCGGGAACCGCTGCCGCAGTTCGCCGGCGGCTTCGATGAAGGCGGCAGCATAGCTGTTATGTTCACTGATGCCGGTGCCGATGGCGAAAATATTCGGATCGAAAATGATGTCTTCGGGAGCAAAGTTGAGACGTACAGTCAGTAGCTCATAGGCTCGGCTGCAGATGGCGACCTTGCGTTCCAATGTTTCGGCTTGTCCGGTTTCATCGAAAGCCATGATGACCACGGCCGCGCCGTGGCGGCGGATCAGATCGGCCTGCCGGAGGAATTCGGGCTCGCCCTCTTTCAGCGAAATCGAATTGACCACGCATTTGCCCTGGACCCATTTCAGGCCGGTTTCGATCACCGACCATTTCGAAGAGTCGATCATCACCGGCACGCGGGCGATATCCGGCTCAGAGGCGACCAGGCGCAAGAAATGGCTCATCGCCGCCTCCGAGTCCAGCATGCCATCATCCATATTGATGTCAATGATCTGTGCGCCGTTGTCGACCTGCTGTTTGGCGACCGATAGGGCCTTGTCATATTCCTGTTGCACCACCAGCTTCTTGAATTGCGCGGAACCGGTGACGTTGGTGCGTTCCCCGACATTGACGAAGTTGATGTTGGGAGTAATCACGAAAGGTTGAAGGCCGGACAGTCGTGTCAGTGCTGGAAGTTTCGGAATGGCGCGAGGGCTGGCGCCGGCAACGGCATCCGCGATGGCCCGGATATGTTCAGGGGTTGTACCGCAGCAGCCGCCGACGATGTTGAGCAGGCCTGAATGCGCGAACTCGCGCAATTGCTCCGCCATCTGATCGGGGCTCTCGTCATAGCCACCGAATGCATTCGGCAGGCCGGCATTTGGATGACAGGAAATGTAAGTGTCGGCGGACTCGCTGAGCACGTCCAGGTGGGCGCGCAAGTCTCTGGCGCCCAGCGCGCAATTCAGACCAACGGCCATCGGTTTGGCATGCCTTAGCGAATACCAGAAAGCTTCAGCGGTCTGGCCGGACAGGGTCCTCCCCGAACGGTCGGTGATGGTGCCAGAAATCATCAGCGGCAAACGCCAGCCACGAGAGAGGAAGACCTCGTCTATGGCAAACACAGCGGCTTTGGCATTCAGGGTATCGAATACCGTTTCCACCATCAGAATGTCAGCGCCACCGTCAATCAGGCCGTTTGCGGCCTCCCGGTAATGATCGCATAGCGTGTCGAAATCAGTATTGCGAAAGGCAGGATCGTTGACATCAGGGCTGATGGAGGCAGTCCGTGAGGTCGGTCCGAGAACGCCGATGACGAAGCG
Source organism: Arenimonas sp. (assembly GCF_044348765.1). Taxonomy (GTDB): domain Bacteria; phylum Pseudomonadota; class Gammaproteobacteria; order Xanthomonadales; family Xanthomonadaceae; genus Arenimonas. The sequence goes on along the minus strand of NZ_JBIKSE010000021.1, from coordinate 18,904 downwards.
GGGGCGGTCCGGTGTTTCCGCGCTGATGGCATCGCAGGCGTCCCTAGCTAAACGCGCTGAGACCCGGTTCAGTTCGTAGGCAAGATGTTCAAGTCGGTAATCCGACTGCGAGCTTTGGGTGGCGTTGAAGGTATTGGTTTCGATGAGGTCGGCGCCGGCGAGCAAGTATTGCCTGTGAATTCCGGAAATCACATCCGGACGGGTTATTGAAAGCAGATCGTTATTGCCTTTCAGGTCCTTGCCGCACCCGCATTCGGCATGATGGGTATGGTCCGAGGCATGGAGGATATCGAAACCATCCTGAAAGCGTTCGCCACGGTAATCCGCCTCTTCCAGGCCATGCGACTGAATCATTGTGCCCATGGCGCCATCCAGAATCAGGATGCGCTGGGAGAGCGCGTTTTCAAGCGCGCTGACACGCGCCGGGTCTTTCCAGGGAAGCATCATGGCTTCACCGCCAGCAGCATGACAATTTCGAAATGCGGTGCCCGGCGCTCGCGGCTGACGATTTCACAATGCTTCAGCCTCAATCCCGCTTTCTCGGCGAACCGGATCAACTCTTTCTGGCTGAAGCCCAGATTTTCATGCCCATAGGGTTCTACGGCACTGCGATGGCCATGCTTCAGCAGACAGCTGAGCAGCAGCTGGCCCCCGGTTCGCAGCGTCCGGGCGGCCTCCTCGATGGCAAGAGCCGGTTTTTTCGAATAGGTCAGGGCATGTATCATCAGCACCAGATCGAATTGCGGCCCTGCAAATGGCAGCGCGTGCATGTCGGCGTTCTGCACGGAAACTGAAGGCCACTTCTTGAGGCGCTCGGTGGCCGCGGAAACCACTTTCGGGCTGGAGTCGATGCAGACATAGCGTTTGGCATAGGGGGCGAACAGCTCGGCCAGTACGCCGTCCCCGGAGGCGATATCGAGCACCTCACCAGGATCGATAAGGGGCAACGCGGTGCGTGCCAATGCTTCCCAGGTGCGTCCTGGAGAGTAATGCCGCTCCATGTCGCCGGCAACCGCATCCGGCCAATTTTCATCATCGGCGCGCTGGGCAAGCACGACACTTAGACGGTCGAAATCCTGACGCAGCAAGGGGTCATCGGTGCCTGCCCGTAGCGATTGCCATAGTCCAATCTCAGCCGGGTCCAGATCCTTGTCGTTGAATCGGTAATAGGCACTGACCCCTGAGCGTCGATCCCTGACCAGATCAAATTCCTTCAGCTTGGCCAGATGCGTGGAAACCCGAGGTTGGGCCAAACCGGTTATGGCGGAAAGTTCGGCCACGGTAAGCTCTTCATGCTCGAGCAGGGCAAGGAGCCTGACCCGTGTTGGGTCGGCGAGGACTTTGAGGCATTGCGACCAGGAGTCAAGATTCATGGCATATATCCTTATATCAGGATATAAAGATATATTTTTTTTGGAGCCATGGCAATACATACGTATGCGCTAAGGGGGTAAAATAGCAAATCGTAAATTTTTCCTGTCGAGGATGATATGGATTTTAACTTCACCGAAGAGCAATTGATGATCCGGGATGTGGCGCGTCGCATTGCACAGGAAAAAATCGCCCCCAGTGCCGAGCACTTCGACCGGACCGGTGAATTCCCACTGGAAAACATTCAATTGCTGGGTGAAAACGGACTTATGGGTATCGAAGTTCCCGAAGCTTACGGCGGTTCCGGCATGGACCCGATCAGCTATGTGCTGGCCATGATTGAAATTGCCGCCGGTGACTGTGCCCATTCCACCATCGTCTCGGTCAATAATTCGCTATTTTGTAACGGCATCCTCAAGTTCGGTACCGAAGAACAAAAGCAGTTGTATGTTCGCGCCGTTGCCGAAGGACGTGAAATCGGTGCCTTCGCCCTGACCGAGCCGCAATCCGGTTCCGATGCCACCGCGATGCGTTGCCGTGCGGTCAAGCAGGATGATGGCCGGTTCGTGATCAACGGCAAGAAGAGCTGGATCACCTCCGGTCCTGTTGCCAGGTACATCGTGCTGTTTGCGATGACCGATCCGGAAAGGGGCGCCAAAGGTATCACCGCATTCATGATTGACACCGCCAAGCCCGGCTTTTTACGCGGCAAGACCGAACCCAAGCTCGGTATCCGCGCTTCGGCCACCTGCGAAATAGAATTCCAGGACTATGTCGCCGAGGTAGATGAGGTTCTCGGCGTGGAAGGGGAGGGTTTCAAGATTGCCATGGGCGTACTGGACGCGGGACGTATCGGTATTGCCTCGCAGGCGGTAGGTCTTGCGCGTGCGGCCTACGAAGCAGCGGTATCTTACGTCAAAGAGCGAAAGAGCTTCGGCCAGCCCATTGGTTCCTTTCAGATGATCCAGGCTAAGATTGCCGACATGAAATGCCGTCTCGATGCTGCGGAGTTGCTGACCCTGCGTGCGGCTTGGGTCAAATCGAATGCAGAGCGCAATGGTGGGCGATACAGCACCGAGGCCTCTGTCGCTAAACTAAGTGCCTCCGAAGCTGCCATGTTCATTACCCATCAGGCCTTGCAGATTCATGGCGGAATGGGCTATTCCAAGGAAATGCCTCTCGAGCGTTATTTTCGTGATGCCAAAATTACCGAGATTTATGAAGGCACCAGTGAAATCCAGCGCTTGGTCATTGCCCGCAATGAAACCGGTCTGCGCTGAAGCCATTCGACGCTATTTTTATAGAAGATTTCCATGACCGTCATCATCAATCCTTCGGCCTCGGCCATTTCTGCCATAACACGACAGTTGGTCCAAACCTTAAACAGGTCTGATACAGATGCAGACATCGTCCATGCCATCCTGTCTCAGATATCATTAGAGGATTTCGAGCTGCAGGACCAGCAGGCCTGGGTGAAGATTTTGAATTCGCTGCTGGATGTTACGCGTGTCCGCCAACCCGGCATCGCCAATGTCCGGGTAACCCAGGATGTAAATCTCGCAGCCGACGGCAGCAGCCCCCGTAGCAGTCTGGAAATCGTTTCAGACGACTATCCATTTCTCGTCGATTCCTTCAAGATGGTTCTGGATGACCTTGGCGTCACGTGTTTTGACATCGTACATCCGGTACTTTCCGTTGATCGCAATAGTAAAGGTTCATTGACCGCGTTACCCGGACCAATCAAAGAGTCTGTGGTTTGGATGGAAATCGAACGTCAGACCACTGAAACTGCAGATAAATTGATTGCTGCAATCCGCAGCACCTTGGAAGATGTCAGGGCCAGTGTCACCGATTGGCAAAAGATGCGTACGCGCATGCTTGAAGTTGCCGACATCGCCGCTAGCCAGCATCTTGATCATGCTGAAACCGCGCCGTCCGAGGTCAGTGCTTTTCTGAAGTGGGCTTCCGAAAACCATTTCACTTTCCTGGGTTACCGGGAGTATCGTGTCAGCTGTCAGGGCTCAGAGAATTCTCTGGATGCTGTTCCGGGAACCGGTCTTGGTATCCTGCGAGATGCGCATCACGGCACCAATGTAAGCCTGATCAGTAGTCTTGGCCAGACGCTGCGCGAGCGGCGTGATTTGCTGGTGCTGACCAAGACCGCCGAACGTGCCACGGTTCACCGTCCGACTTACATGGATTACATCGGCATATTGCATTACGGCGCCGATGGCCGCGTCTTGGGTGAGTATCGCTTCATCGGCCTGTTCACCACATCGGCTTATAACCGACGTCCCTGGGAAATTCCCGTGGTCCGTCTCAATTACGACAAGGTCATGCAATCTTCCGGTCTCAGTCCGGAGGGCCATAGCGGCAAGGCATTGCGCCAGATTCTTGAAACCTTGCCGCGTGAGGAGCTGTTCCAGGCCGCTCCTGATCAGTTGCTTCAGACCAGTGTCAGTATACTCAGCCTTCAGGAACGTTTCCGGCCTAAACTGTTCATCCGCAAGGATTCGTTCGGCCGCTTCTTCTCGGTACTGATCTACCTTCCCAAGGACCGCTTTAATACCGAAATCCGCACCCGTATTGAAGACATGCTCATGCATGCACTGCGTGGTGTTCGCATTGATAAGACCCTGAAGATCGGTGACTCGCCACTGGCGCAGTTGCATCTTCTTATCCGACATGATGGCAGTCTTCCCGCATCCTATGATCTCGAGGCGCTGGAGGCCGAACTGGCTGCCATTATCCGCAACTGGAAGGATGAGCTTCGTGACGCCCTCATTCATGGATTTGGCGAAGAGCAGGGTATCGCGTTTGCGGCACGGTATTTACCGGCATTGCCGCAGAGTTATGTGGAAACCGTCACGCCTCAGCAGAGTATCGAAGATATTCGGCAGATTGAACAGCTTACTGCTAATGGTGGCCTGGCTCTGAATCTCTACCAGAAAGACGATTTTCTGCGTTTCAAATTGTTCAGTCTCGATAGGGAGATTGCGCTTTCCGATGCTCTCCCTATGCTTGAAAACCTCGGCGTCAAGGTGCTGACCGAAAATCCCTATGTGCTGACATTAGACGAACGTAGGGTCATCATCCAAGACTTCGCTTTGGAATCGACAAAAATCGTTTCGGCCGAACACATCAAGGCCGGCTTCGAACAGGCCTTTAGCGCGGTCTGGCAGGGGCAATGCGAAAACGATGGCTTCAACCGCCTGGTGACGCTGGCAGGTCTGGGCTGGCGCCAGGTTGCGGTGCTGCGCGCCTATTGCAAATACCTGCTCCAGATCGGTGTTCCTTTCTCGCAGATTTACATGGAAGAGACGATGCAGCGCTATCCGGCGGTAGCTCGGATACTGATTGGTCTGTTTGAAGCGCGCTTCGATCCGGATTTGAGTGGAAGTAATGTCGATCTGGCTCCAAACCTGAAAGGTATGGGTGTCGATTCGGCGGAACGCTATCTGTCCAACTTCGTTGCAACTTCGCGTGAAGAGCAAGTCGGTGCCGTTGACAAGCTCCTTGGCAAACAGCTCGCTAAAGTAGCCAGTCTGGATGAAGACCGTATCCTGCGAGCCTTCGCAGCAGTCATAAAAGCGACCCTTCGCACAAGTGTCTTCCAGGCCAGTGACCGCCTGGGTAAAACCAAAGATTACTTCAGTTTCAAATTCGATCCTGCGCAGGTTCCGGATATTCCGAAGCCGGTCCCATACCGCGAAATTTTCGTCTACTCACCTTTTGTCGAAGGCGTACATTTGCGTTTTGGACCGGTTGCTCGCGGCGGCCTGCGCTGGTCAGACCGTCGCGAAGACTTCCGTACCGAGGTGCTTGGGTTGGTCAAGGCCCAGATGGTCAAGAACACCGTGATCGTTCCGGTCGGCTCGAAAGGCGGCTTCTTTGCCAAGCGTTCACCTGAAGGAGGCGACCGAGATACGGTACTGGCTGAAGGCATCGCCTGTTATAAACGCTTCATCAATGGATTACTCGATATCACTGATAATCTTGTCAACGGCCATATTGTGCATCCGCAACAGGTGGTGCGCTATGATGGTGATGACCCCTATCTAGTGGTTGCTGCCGATAAGGGTACCGCCACATTCTCTGATATTGCCAATGGCATTTCGGCTGAGCATGCATTCTGGCTTGGTGATGCCTTTGCGTCTGGCGGCTCGGTCGGCTATGACCACAAAGGCATGGGCATCACTGCTAAGGGGGCATGGGAGTCAGTCAAACGGCATTTCCGGGCGCTCGGCCGTAACAGTCAATCCGAAGATTTCACATGCGTCGGTATCGGTGATATGTCGGGCGATGTCTTTGGGAATGGCATGTTGCTGTCACCCCATATCCGTCTACTGGCGGCATTCGATCACCGTCATATCTTCCTGGATCCGAATCCTGATGCCTCTGTGACATATGCCGAGCGGAAACGCATGTTCGCGCTTCCGCGTTCGAGTTGGGAAGACTACAATGCCGCACTTATTTCCAAGGGCGGCGGCGTGTTTCCACGCAGCGCGAAATCAATTGCACTTAGTACGGAAGTCAAAACGGCACTTGGCATCAATGACGAAATTTCGGAAATGAGCCCGAACCAGCTGATGAACGTCATACTGAAAGCGCCGGTTGATTTGCTCTGGAATGGCGGCATCGGAACCTATGTTAAATCCACTGGCGAGTCTCATGCTGACTGCGGCGACCGTGCCAATAATGGTCTACGTGTTAGTGGCAGCGAACTGCGTTGCCGAATGGTGGGTGAAGGTGGCAATCTGGGCATGACCCAGCGTGGACGCATTGAAGCGGCCCAGCATGGTGTCCTGCTCAATACCGATTTCATCGATAACTCGGCTGGCGTCGACACTTCCGACCATGAGGTCAACATCAAAATCCTGCTCGGTGCTGCCGTGCTCGCAGGGGAGTTGACACTCGAGCAGCGCAATGCGCTGCTGGCCAGTATGACCGATGAGGTTGGTGACCTGGTTCTGGTTGACAACTACCGGCAGAACCAAGCACTCAGTCTGATGGAATCGATGAGTGCACAGCGCCTAGGCTCATTCACGCACTTTATCCAAACACTTGAAGCCAAGGGTCTGCTAGACCGTGCCATCGAATTCCTGCCAAGCGATGCCGAATTGGCCGAGCGCAAAGCCAAGGGGCAAGGGTTGACCCGTCCGGAACTTTCAGTTCTGCTGAGCTATGACAAGATTGTCATCTTCAATCAGCTTCTGGAGTCCGATGTGCCGGAAGATCCGTTCCTTTCTATGGAACTGCAGCGCTACTTCCCGAAGCCCTTGCAGGTAAAGTATGCCGATTACATGCTCAGCCACCGCCTGCGCCGCGAAATCATCGCTACCGCGGTAACCAATTCCCTGGTCAACCGGATGGGTTCGACATTCCTATTGCGTATGCAGGAGGATACCGGTGAAACCCCGTCACAAATCGCTAAGGCCTATACCATTATTCGCGAAAGTATACTGGCAAGGGAGCTCTGGTCCGAAATCGATGCGCTCGACCATAAGGTCAGCGAGAAAGTACAGATCGAGGCTCTTACCGGTATCTGGCATCTCCAGCGTAATCTGACTCGCTGGCTCATTGCTCAGTCGGGACTTATTCTGGATATTGCGCGTATGGTGGAACGCTATCAGGAGCCGTTCAGTACGCTGCTTAAATCGCTGCCGGTCGCGCTGACCAACGCAGATAGGTTGCTATTTGATGCCGAATTCAGGCGTCTATCAGGACTCGGCATGTCGGCCCGACTGGCACATTTTCTGGCGGCGCTGCCTTACCTGAACTCTGCGATGGACATCGTTGAGCTTAGCCTGCTCCAGAAACAGCCGGTTATGGCGGTTGCGCAGGCCCATCTTGCACTGAGTGAAGCTTTGCATATCAATTGGTTGCTTGAAAACGTCGAGCTCCTTCCGGTGACTGGTCGTTGGCAGGCGCAGGCCCGTGGCGTACTCCGCGATGAGCTGCAGGCTCAACAGCGTCAGCTGGTCAGTACGGTCCTGGCGACAGCCTCCGCCGGTAAATCGCCAGCCGAATGGGTCAGTTCATGGCTGTCGCGCGATGATGCGGGTCTCAGGTACACCCTGGGCATGTTCAGTGATATGCGCTCCTTGAGCGAGATGGATTTTCCGACCCTCTCGGTGGCAGTCCGACGTCTGGCGCAAATTGCCTCCACCGGCGTGCGCTGATATGGCCGGGTACATCGGTTATGATGTGCCCGTCATGCCATGGAGCCGCTTGTGAAGCTTTCCGATCCGCCAAATATTGCTTTCGTAGCCAGTCCCGTGGCCGGGGCGCAGGAGGCGTTACAGGCTTTAATCAGCGCCTATGGCCAATCTTCGCCCGAATCGGCAGATGTCATTTGCGCGCTAGGGGGTGACGGCTTCATGCTGTCGACATTGCACCGGTTCGCTTCCTTGTCACTTCCGGTATTCGGCATGAAACTGGGTAGTGTTGGGTTCCTGATGAACCATTACCGCCCAGAAGGTCTGCTTGAGCGACTCCGCAGTGCCGAGTACAGCACATTAAAGCCGCTTGAAATGGAGGCATTGACCGAGGCCGGTATGCGCTACCGTTTCCTGGCCTATAACGAGGTTTCCTTGCTACGACAAACACGCCAGGCTGCCCAGCTGGAGGTATCCTTGAATGGTCAGATCCGGCTTGAAGAGCTGGTATGCGATGGCATACTTGTGGCAACCCCGGCTGGCAGCACGGCCTATAATTTCTCGGCCATGGGTCCGATATTGCCCCTGGGATCTGCGGTCATTGCGTTGACACCCATCGCGCCATTCCGCCCGCGGCGCTGGCGCGGCGCTATCCTGCGTGCCGACACCCTGGTCCGGCTGCGGGTGCTTGACCCCTACAAGCGTCCAGTAAGCGTCACTGCGGACTCCCACGAGGTTCGCGATGTCATCGAGGTCAACATCCGAGAAGGTAATGAAAATACCGTACGCCTGCTGTTCGACCCCGAGCACAATCTCGATGACCGCATTCTCAATGAACAATTCGTCACCTGAATCTCGGTAAATGAGACTTCCTTAGTTCATACTGGCATCATGAACGGCCAACCTACTTCGCATTCGAGTCAAGCCCCCGCGCCATTAGTGGTGGCCATTACAGCGCGCGCTTTGTTCCATCTGGAAGACGGCCACCGAGTATTTGAAGCCCAGGGCATCGATGCCTATGCGGAATACCAGCGTAGGCACGAAAACGACACACTACCGCCGGGGATCGCTTTTCCGCTGGTCCAGAAGTTGCTGGCCTTGAATGCCGGCGCCGATCCGGATCATCCGAGGGTGGAAGTCATTCTGCTCTCACGCAACAGTTCCGATACCGGTCTGCGTATTTTCAATTCCATTGAGCACTATGGCCTGAAAATCACTCGGGCAGTTTTCACCAGCGGTGCTGAGGTTTATCCCTACATCCAGCCTTTTGGGGCGCAACTTTTTCTTTCGGCAAACCCCGATTCCGTGCGTTCTGCGTTGGAACATGGTGTCGCCGCAGCAACCATATTGCCTGCAGTTGCCGCCGAACAACTTCATCATGAGCTGCGCATTGCCTTCGATGGTGATGCTGTGATTTTCAGTGATGAGTCTGAACGTGTTTCCCAAGAGGACGGCCTTGCCGCATTTCACGCTCACGAAACAGCCCGCGCCTATGAGCCACTTTCAGGTGGGCCCTTCAAGGGATTCCTGTCTGCTTTGCATGACCTTCAGGAATGTTTCCCGGTAAAATCCAGTCCGATCCGAACCGCCTTGGTGACGGCGCGCTCGGCACCGGCTCATAAACGGGTCATTTTGACCCTGCGTCAGTGGGGGGTCCGTCTGGATGAATCGCTTTTTCTGGGTGGCCGTGACAAAGGCCCATTTCTTGAAGCCTTTGGTGCTGATTTGTTTTTCGATGATTCCAGTCACAACATTGCTAGTGCCCGGCAACATGTCGCGGCAGGCCATGTTCCCCATGGCGTTTCGAATAATCGATGATTGAAACTAATTCTTTTATGGGGCATGGATCCCGATAACTGGCCGCTCTCGGTGTTTCATGCCGTTGCCGGAGAGATTCGTTCTGCCCAGTCAATCAATGCTTGTATGACCCCGGCTTTATCGGGATGAGCTGCGGCTAGGTCACGGCATTGCTGTGTGTAATCACTCAGCGCCTCCGGCGTCAGCCGGCTTTTCCGGAAATCTCGCCATTGAATCGACTCGCCGCCGGTCAGGGACTCCGGCCAGTTTCGGGCCTTGTAGCGGAAGTACAGTTCACTCAGGCGCGGATCAATGAAGACCAGGGGGTCGCAGCCCTTGCTGAAGCGCGCCTTTCCGAATTTCGGTTTGTCGGCACGCTCAATGAACCCGTCATAAAGTGCGGCATCTGGATCAGCCGGTTCGCCAGTGCGCGGACGACTGAATACCTTTGCCAACTTGTCTGTAATGGCTTCGAAATGAGCCAGCAAATCACTACGAATGGCATCGGCGGCCGCGATGTCAATCTTCAGGCGTTCGGCGTCAATGCCCCATCGAGCCAGTTCGGCTTCACTCAAGGACTGCAGGGTGACGACCACCGGGCAGTGGTTGTGCTGGATTTCCTTGATGCCGATGCGGCTTTCACCTTCCGGCAGCAAACTGCGTTTGGTAAAAATATTGCTGGCGATTTCTTCGGGCGTGTAATGCAGCAGTTTCAGGGCTTCCGGCGCCAGTTCAATGGCAATCACCCGGTTTTTGAACAAGGGGTGTGGCATCAGCGGAAGCATTAATGCGCTGCAGGCCCGTTCCGCGGAGAACTGGCCGGACACATGCAGCACCGCCTGACGCTTGTGCGGAGCTATGATGCCGGCTACGAACTCCTTGTCACGGAGCTTCAGCGCATAGTTCCATAGCTTCGGTTGCGCGGCTTTGGCCCGTCGCGCTATCCTGATCAGGCTGCGCACATCCGAAAGCGCTTCATGGGCTTCACCCTCGAAGCAATCGTTGGCTTTGGCCAGATCTTCCAGTTTAAAGCTCGGTAGTCCATCCTCACGCAGCGGCCACTGCAGGCCATCAGGACGCATTGCATAGAACATGCGCATGACATCAAGCAGGTCCCAGCGGGAATTGCCGGCGGTATATTCGCGTTCGTAGGCATCGAAAAAATTCCGGTACAGGCCGAAGCGGATAAACTCGTCATCGAAGCGAATCGAGTTGTAGCCAAGTGCGCAGGTGCTCGGATGGCTGAACTGCTCGTGCAGCACCGCCATGAACTCGGCCTCGCACAGTCCTGCGGCAAGGGCGTGCTGCGGGGTTATTCCGGTGATGAGGGCTGCCTCCGGTTCAGGCAGAAAATCATCGGCCGGGCGGCAGAACAAGGACACCGGTTCGCCGATCGGATTCAAATCCGGGTCGGTGCGGATAGCGGCGAACTGGGAGATCCGGCTGGTGCGCGGGCTGCGGCCGAAGGTTTCAAGATCGTACCAGAGGAAGCTTTCAGGCATGCAGGGGCTCGAGCTCGCGATGGATCATCTCCGAGGCTAAGGCATAATCGACCTGGGCGATATCGGAAATTCCTTCACACAGACCTGCGAGGATGCCGCGTTGGATCCTGCCGCGGCGTAGGGCAACGGCATAAGGCACGCGCTGGAAACTGACCATGCTGTAACGCGGAATGAATCGATCCGGATGGCGCCCGGCCAATTCGCGTTCAAGCGCTCTTTCCAGCAGAAAACGGCTGTCGTCGACTTTGTCGCGCATCTCCACATAGTTCTCCAGCGCCATGGTCTGGATAGCGGCAGCGTTTTCACGCCGGGCCGCTTCATAGGCGCTGATGGCAGCGTTCCAGTTTTCTGCATTTTCAATGGCATCGACCAGTGCCAGGCAGTCCTCGAACGCACAGTTCATGCCTTGTCCATGGAACGGCACCATAGCATGCGCGGCATCACCGATCAGCACGATACGGTCTCCATGATGCCAGGTATCGAGCGTCAATGTGGCCAGTGCACTCTCCGGATTATGCTGCCAATCGTAGTCAAAATCCGCAATTTTATCGAGCGCGTCCGGAAAAACCTCGGCAAAAAAGGCCCGGGCACTGGACGGATCGCGGATCTGATCGAAGCCCGGATTGCCCTTGGCCGGCAGAAAAAGGGTGACGGTGAATGTTTTTTCGGTATTCGGCAGGGCAATGCACATATATCCGCCGCGCGGCCAGATATGCAGACTATTGCCGTCCAGTTTGAAATCTCCTTGCGAATCCGGTGCGATTTCAAGTTCACGGTAATTGTGTCCCAAAGCATCCAGGTGTTCTTGAAGCAGACCCTTTTGGACCAGAACACGACGGACCGCTGATCCGGCGCCATCAGCACCAATCAGACGTTCAAAGGTCTCGGTTTCGCTGTGATCCAAATAATCGATGCGAAGCGTGTTGTTGTGGAGGTCAATATCACCGATTCGGGCATTGAAATGGACGCTGACCCCCTGTTTTTCGGCAGCTTCAATCAGCGCCGTGTTCAGACGGCCGCGGTGAACCGACCAAATCACTTCCGAGTCATCCTTGCCATAGCGCAGGAAATGGGTATCGCCCGATACGTCATGGACCATGCGCCCGCGCATCATGACCACCTGCGGCATTACTGCATCATCGAGTCCGGCCTGCTGCAGGGCATATAGGCCGCGGTAGGCCAGAGCCAGATTGATCGATCGACCACCCTCAATTCCGGCTTTGCGCGGATCCGGACGTTTTTCATAGATGCGGACCGTGTGGCCTTTCTGGACCAGCAAGATGGCAAGCAAGGCGCCAGCGAGACCTGCGCCGGCAATATGGATGGTTTGGTGTTTCATACTGATTCCGCCCATTGTTTGATGCATCGCACCGCACCAAGGCAGTCGCTGAAGCGGTTGTAAAGCGGTGTCGGCGATAGACGGATGACATCCGGTTCCCGCCAGTCGCCGATGACGCCGGATTGCATCAGATGTTCAAAGAGCTGTTTTCCGGCGTCGCGTCCGGCGCGCACCTGCAAACTCAACTGGCATCCGCGCTGCTCGGGGTCGTCGGGGGTGACACTTCGAAGCACATCGCCGAGCTCCTGCCGGATGAGCGCTTCCAGATATGCTGTAAGCGCAAGGGACTTCCGCCGCAATGCCGGCATACCTGCTTCATGGAAGATTTCCAGCGAAGCACGCATCGGTGCCATGGCGAAAATCGGCGGATTGCTGAGCTGCCACCCTTCCGCCCCGGGCGTGCCTTTGAATTCCGGCCCCATCTGGAAGCGGGTGTCCTGACGATGGCCCCACCAGCCGTTGAACCTTGGCAGCACGGCCTGGGCATGACGCTCATGCACGAAGGCACCGGCAATGGCGCCGGGGCCGGAGTTCAGATATTTATAGCTGCACCAAGCCGCGAAATCCGCGCCTGAATCATGCAGCTGCAAGGGCAGGTTGCCGGCGGCATGCGCCAGATCGAAACCGACTCGGCAGCCATAGAAGTGACCAAGATCGGCAATGGCTTTCAGATCGAAAGCCTGACCAGTGCGGTACTGCACGCCGGGCCACAGTATCAAGGCCACGCGGTGGCCGTGTTCACGCAGGCAGCTTTCCAGGGCATCCGTCGGAATCAGGCCGGTGTCCGGATCGGCAGCAATTTCAATCAGGCACTCGGCCGGGTCGAAGCCATGGAAGCGGATCTGAGATTCAACGGCATAACGGTCGGAGGGGAATGCGCCCTGTTCGATGACGATTGCTGCGCGCTCCGCGTTCGGCCGGTAGAAGCTGACCATTAATAGGTGCAGATTGACAGTCAAGGAGTTCATGGCGACAACTTCCACTGGCCTGGCCCCGACTGTTTCCGCAAGCAGATCACGAAGTTCGCTGTGGTAAGGCATCCACGGGTGCTTGGCGTGGAAGTGGCCTTCGACGCCGAGTGCCTCCCAGTCATCCAGCTCCTGCTGAAGTACCGTCTTAACGCTTTTGGGTTGCAGGCCCAGAGAGTTTCCGCATAGATAAATCTGATCACCGTTTGCGTGTTTCGGAATATGAAAGCGGTCGCGAAACGAAGCCAGGGAATCGGCACGGTCCAGTTGATCGGCATAATCGTTGCTGAAAATCATGATTTCTGCTCAAAGTGACGACGGTCCCGACCCAGCCAGGACAGCGCGGTTCGGCTAAACAGCTGCTCCTGATCATCGACATCCAGATTCAGACCGAGGATTCCCGAACCGGGTTCCTGCTCACCGAGCGGAAAGGGATAATCGGTGCCGAGCATGACCCGGTCGATGCCGACGGTGTCTAATAGATAGCGCAGGGCGCGGTCGTCATGCACGCAGGAATCGAAATACAGTTGTTTAAAATAACCCCGGGGGTTGTGCGGATTGTCGGTGGCCACCAGATCCGGCCGCATGTTGAATCCATGTTCGATCCGACCGATGGTATACGGAAAACTGCCGCCGCCGTGCGCAAGCATCACTTTAAGACGTGGAAACTGCTGGAGTACGCCGCCGAAAATGAGTGCACAGGCTGCCCGTGATTGTTCGGCCGGCATGCCGACCAGCCAGGGCATCCAGTATTTCGGCATGCTGTCAGTACCCATCATATCCCAAGGATGCACCAGAATGGCGGCATCGAGGTCCTGGGCGGCTTCGAAGAACGGGCGTAGCTCGGCGTCGTCCAGATTCCAGTCGTTGATGTGCGAACCGATCTGAACCCCACACAGGCCCAGCTGGTCGACGCAGCGTTCCATCTCCTGGATGGCTAGGCGCGGCGACTGCAGCGGAACAGTTCCGATGCCGGCATAGTGGCCGGGAAAGTCACGGCAGGTTTCCGCCATGTGGTCATTGAGGCTTTCATGCAGCTCGAGTGCTTGATGTGCCGGTGCCCAGTAACTGAACATGACCGGCACCGTCGAAATGACCTGGACCTGGATGCCGAAGCGCGCATAATCGTCAATGCGTTCCTGAGGGTCCCAGGTTTTCGGCCAGATTTCGCGGAAAAACTTGCCGTCCTTGTAGATCCGGTGGCGGTCGTCTTCTCCGTGGTGAATCACCGGAAACCGGTTGTCGCCGTACTTGGTGGCGAGATCCGGCCAGTCGCGGGGCAGGTAATGGGCGTGGGTGTCGATACGGAGCATGTGCAGGTCTACGCTGAGAGCCAATGCGCCATTGCTGCATAGAGCGGAATGCCGATAGCCAGGTTGAATGGAAAGGTGAAGCCCAGCGCAGCGGTAATGCAACGGCCGGTATTGGCTTCAGGCAATGAAGCGCGCATCGATGCCGGAGCTGCGATGTACGAGGCGCTGGCCGCCATGGTGCCGAATACCGCCGCTGTGGAAGCATTCATGCCGATGGCATGGCCGAGTGCTACACCGGCCGCACCATGCACCAAGGGCAGGGCGGTGGCATAGAGCCCGAGGCGGAACGCCTCCCTGCCGACGCTGCGCAGCTGCCCCGCGGCGGTCATGCCCATATCCAGCATGAACAGCATCAGCGTTCCCTGGAACAGCTGGAAATACATGGCATCCACTTTCGCGATGCCGTCTTTTCCGGATAGGTAGCCGATGGCCATGCCGCCGATCAGCAGCAGTGCGGTTTTACCGGTCAGCACTTCCCGGACCTGATGCCAGCGAATGCCATCGCCACCTTTGGCCAATGCCAGACCGATCAGGATGGCCGGAATTTCCAGGGCAACCACGAGTGCGACCAACACGGCATCGGCCGGCTGACCGCTGCGCTCGGTGAACTGCTGCGCGGCGATGAAAGTTACTGCGGACACCGACCCGAAGTGTGCCGCCATGGCGGCGGCATCAAGACGGGAATCGCGTAGCCACAGCTTTGCGGTGAAATAGGCACTGACGGCGGTCACCACGCCCAGTGCCAGAGTGGCAAAAACGTAGAGCATCAGGTTATCGGGGGCGTTGTTACCGAGTGCGACCCCGCCTTTCAGGCCTATGGCCAGCAACAGAAAGATCGAGAGGTAGCTCTGGATGGCGGCCGGAATTTCAAGGTCGCTGCGCAACAGGCGGGCTAGCATACCTAATGCGAAAGCCAGTACGACCGGTGACAGTAGATTGGCGGCGAGCAGTTCGGATGAAAACACGGGTTACTCCGGAGTTTCGTGATGGTAGCGGGCGGGTGCCGGGTTCAAATGGCCGCAGGCCTTGCAGGTGCGGTGTTCGATAGAAAGGTAAAAACGCTCGAATACAGAAAGGAACTGGTTTTCGATATCGATCAGGTAGAAGAATTCCTCATAAAGCTTGGCATTGCAACGCTCGCAGAACCACATCAGGGCGTCCTGCTCATGGGCAAGGCGCTTGCGCTCGATGACCAGGCCGACCGAATCCGGCATGCGCTGCGGGGAGTGCGGAACATGCGGCGGCAGATAGAACATTTCTCCGGCCTTGATCGGAATGTCGCGAGGCCGGCCATCCTCCTGGATGCGCAGGATCATTTCACCTTCAATCTGGTAGAAGAATTCGGGGCCGTCTTCGTAGTGATAGTCGGTCCGCTCGTTTGGGCCGCCCACAATCATGACGATGTAATCGCCATCGACCATGCACTTGTTGCCGACCGGCGGCTTGAGCAGATGGCGGTGCCCGTCGATCCATTCCTGAAGGTTGAAAGCAGGCGTCAGCATGTCAGCTCCTTGAGGCAGCAATGCATTTGAGTTCGATGGCAATCGGCGTCGGCAGGGACGTAATTCCGAGCGTGGTCCGGCAAGGAGCCTTTGCGGAATCCGGAAAATATTCGGACCAGATTCGGTTGTAAACCGGGAAATCCTTTGCCATGTCGGTCAGGTAGACGGTGACGTCGAGAAGATCGTCCATGCCGGCTCCGCAGGATTCCAGCACGCTCTGCACATTGGCGAATACCGCATGGCACTGGGCCGCCATATCGTAGGACAGCAGATTTCCGCCGGCATCATGGATATTTCCTGGGATGCCGTTGTGCGTTGCCGAACGTGGGCCGATGCCGGATAGAAAGAGCAGATTGCCTGCGCGGCGCGCATGCGGGTATGAACCCACCGCTTTCGGTGCATTTGCGGACTGAATCGATTCAGACATTGATATTCTCCCAGCATGTGCTGACGGCGCGGCGGTAGCCGCCGATCACGGTATCGGCCCCCTCGATGCCTTGATTGAGCGTCTGGATGCGGCCATCATGCAGCGAGTAGATCCAGGCATGCACCTGTACGGATTGGCCGCGGCTCCAGGCATCCTGCAGGACGGTGCTCTGGCAGACATTGAGGACCTGCTCGATGACATTCAATTCACAGAGTGTTTTGACCCGCTGTTCGGCATCGAGTTTTTCAAGTGATTCATGGTGCTTGTCATGGACGTCGGCAACATGACGCAGCCAGTTATCGACCAATCCGATACGCTGGCCGTCCAGCATGGCCTGGATGCCGCCGCAGCCGTAATGTCCACACACGATGATGTGTTCAACCTTCAGCATATCGACGGCATATTGAATGGTGCTGAGGCAGTTCAGGTCAGTATGCACCACCACATTGGCGACATTTCGGTGAACGAAGACTTCCCCGGGGTCCATCCCGGTGATCTGGTTGGCCGGTACGCGCGAGTCGGAACACCCAATCCACAGATAACGCGGATTCTGAATCTGCGCCAGACGGCTGAAAAAGCCCGGATCCTCGGCGCGAATGCGTTCGGCCCAGGCCTTATTCTGCTTCAACAGAGTCGTCAGCTCAGCCATTGGGCAAGACACCTATGCAGACGGTTTTGGGTTCAGTGAAAAATTTCATGGCTTCCAGGCCGCCTTCCCGACCGAAGCCGGATTGCTTCATGCCGCCAAAGGGTGTGCGCAGATCCCGCTGCATCCATGTGTTGATCCAGACAATGCCGCACTCGAGCTCACTGGCCATGCGATGGGCGCGCATCAGATCGCTGGTCCATACAGTTGCGGCTAGACCGTAACGCGATGCATTGGCCAGGGCCAGGGCGTGATTTTCATTGTCGAAAGCATGCAGGCTGACCACCGGTCCGAAAATCTCGTCCTGGCAGAAGCCCGAATCCATCGGCAGGCCTTCGATGACCGTTGGTGCGATGAACCAGCCGTCGCAAGCTTCCGGCTTGACTGCCTCGCCGCCGCACAGAACACTGCCGCCTTCATCTTTAGCTAGGGCGATGTAGGCCAGAACTTTGCGGAAGTGCGCTTCGGACATGACGGGACCGAGCTGCGTAGCAGGATCGGACGGTGCGCCGATCTTAAGTGCAGAAGATTCGGCGACAAAGGCCTTTTTGAAATCCTCGTAGATATCGCGGTGAATCAGAATCCGCGATCCACACAGACAGATCTGTCCGCTGTTCTGGAAGGCGGCGCGCACCAGTGACTTCAGGGTATGCGCGGGCGCATCGGCAAAGACCAGTGCCGGATTCTTGCCGCCCATCTCAAGGGTGAGCTTCTTGAACTGGTCCGCACAGGCGGCGGCAATCCGGTGTCCGACTGCAGTAGATCCGGTAAAACTGATGGCTTTGACATCCGGATGCGCGACCAGTGCAGCGCCGACGGTTTCGCCGGCGCCTTGCACGATGTTCAGTACGCCGGCTGGGAAACCGATTTCCTGGGCCGTGCGCGCGAGAAGATCTGCAGACATCGGAGTGATTTCGCTGGGTTTGGCGATGACGCAGTTGCCGGCAGCCAGCGCCGGCGCAAGTTTCCAGCTCAAGAGGTAAAGCGGCAGATTCCAGGGACTGATGACGCCGACCACGCCCAGCGGCTGGTGCAGCGTGTAGTTGAGACCGGCCTCCTGATGGTAGCTCTGATCCAGAGATTGCGTTGCTGTGCCGGCAAAAAAACGGAAGTTCGCAATCGCCCGGGGGATTTCGATATCACGGACCAAGCCCAGTGGCTTGCCTGTATCACGACTTTCACAGCGGCTGAAGGCCTCAATGCGGGCTTCAATGGCATCAGCCAAGCGGTTCAGCCACTGAGCGCGGTCGCTGGCTTTGAGTGCTGACCAGACCGGGAAAGCAGACTGGGCGGCGGTCACGGCGGCGGCGATATCAACGGCAGTTCCCCGCGGACATTCGGCGTAGGCTTGCCCGGTGACGGGATCGAATACGGACAGAACGGCCGCATCGGATGATGCCTGCGGTATTCCGGCGATCCATTGGTCGATCTTTTCCATCGGCACTCCCTTAGCCGTCATAGGATAACGCATCCGGTTGCAGAATCGGGCCTTACAGGGACTTGGTGCGCCCTCCATCGACCGGCAGATTGATACCGGTGATGTAGCCTGACTGCGGCTGGCACAGGAAGGCAACGGCATGTGCCACTTCCTTGGCCTCGGCGAAACGCGCTGCCGGTACTGTGGCTAGCATGGCGGCGGCGATGCTTTCTTCGGATTTGCCCGTTGTCGCAGCACGTTCCTTCAGGATCTGGTCAAGTCGCTGCGTGCGTGTGTAGCCCGGAAGCACGTTGTTTACGGTGATACCGTCCGCGGCAAGTTCGCCGGCCAGAGTTTTCGCCCAACTGGCAACAGCTCCGCGGATGGTATTGGATATCCCTAGCATAGCGATCGGTTCCTTGACCGAGGTCGAAATAATATTGACGATACGACCCCATTTTCGG
>NZ_JBIKSE010000086.1:0-2520 GCF_044348765.1 Arenimonas sp. | reverse complement strand
AGTGTCCTGGATTTTGATGCCAAGTCCGGACGTACCGCCACCACATCCGCCGATGCCATCCGTGCCCGTTTGGACGGACTAACAGCCAAAGTCCGTTGGCATCTGGAAACCCATGTGCACGCCGATCATCTCTCCGGCGCGATTTATCTGAAGCAACACCTAGGTGGGGCTATCGCCATCGGGGCTAAAGTACAGAAGGTTCAGGAAGTCTTTGCAAAAATTTTCAATGAAGGCCCTGATTTCGCTCGTGATGGCAGCCAGTTCGACCGGCTGCTGGAGCCCGGCGATGTTCTCCCGCTTGGGCATTTCAGCATCACGGTAATGCCCACGCCGGGCCACACCCCGGCCTGCCTGAGCTACCGCATCGACGACGGCATGCAAAGCCATGTTTTTGTCGGTGATACCCTGTTCATGCCTGATTTCGGTACGGCCCGGTGCGACTTTCCAGGCGGTGATGCCGGCCAACTGTACGATTCCATTCAGTCACTACTGGCTTTGCCACCGGATACGCAGTTGTACATGTGTCATGACTACCCCCCGAGAACACGCAAAGCTCACTATCAGGTCAGTGTTGGCGAGCAACGGCAGGACAACATCCATGTCCATCAAGGCATCAGTCGTGACAGTTTTGTGCAGATGCGGCAGGCCCGTGATGCGACACTGGAAATGCCAGCACTCATCCTTCCTTCGGTTCAGGTCAATATGCGCGCAGGACACTTTCCTGAGCCGGAAAACAACGGTACAAGTTATCTGAAGCTGCCGTTGAATGCTTTGTAGATCCTAGGACCTTTAAAGATAATGATCCTGTACAGCTGCGATACTCATCTTGGCAGAAACATACAGGCCTATCGCTCTGTAGCATGCCAAGTTTCACGTATGGATATGGGGTAAGCAGAACACTCCGGTAATCAAACAAGAATCACCTTAACCTCTGAAGCCCGCATCAAAAGCCAGGGTTCTAGGCAGAAATGAGCGAATGATGTAATATTTTCAACACTATTCAAATATATTTAACTGCCATGCCCAGCCAACATGCGCCTTCCTATTACGCTGCCAGCGCCAATCCGCAACCGGAACGGCCGCAATTGCGAGGTGCAGTTCATGCCGATGTTTGTATCATCGGTGCCGGTTACACCGGTTTGTCCTCCGCGCTGCATCTGGTGGAAGCCGGATATTCGGTCGCGGTGGTTGAAGCGGCCAAGGTCGGTTGGGGGGCTTCCGGTCGTAATGGCGGACAGATCGTGCATAGCTATTCGCGTGATATCGATGTCATCGAAAAGAATTATGGAAATGCGGTGGCGGATGCCATGGGCGGCATGGCTTTCGAGGGTGCGCGCATCATCCGTGAACGCGTTGTGACCTATGGGATTCAATGTGATCTCAAAGAGGGCGGTATCTATGCCGCGAAAACCCGTAAAAAGGTCGAGGCTCTGCACGAGCACAAGGCACTCTGGGAGAAATACGACAGCCTCAACATGCAGTTCGTGGAGGGTGCCGATATCCAGAAGCATGTGTGCACGGACGAGTACGAAGCAATTCTGATCGACCCGACCGGCGGCCATATCCACCCGCTCAATCTCGCGCTGGGCGAGGCTGCCGCATTTGAGTCACTGGGTGGCCGCATTTTCGAACAATCGCCGGTCACTGCCATCCAACGCGGTACTAACGCTGTGGTCAGGACCGGGCAGGGTGAAGTCCATGCTAAATTTGTCATTCTGGCCTGCAATGCCTATATCGGTACGCTGGAGCCGAAACTGAGCGCGAAAGCCATGCCCTGCGGCACACAGGTGGTGGCTACCGCACCGCTGGCCAACTGGCAGGACGTACTGCCCACCGACCATTGCGTGGAAGATACCAATTACCTGCTGGACTACTACCGCCTTTCAGCAGATAAGCGTCTTATTTTCGGCGGCGGCGTGGTGTACGGCGCGAAAGAT
The DNA here is from genome assembly GCF_044348765.1 of Arenimonas sp. Lineage (GTDB taxonomy): Bacteria > Pseudomonadota > Gammaproteobacteria > Xanthomonadales > Xanthomonadaceae > Arenimonas. Next base: position 583 of record NZ_JBIKSE010000086.1, on the reverse strand, counting down.
CCGAACGACATCGAGTCGCACATCCGTCCGAACCTGGAGCGCACCTTCCCGCAGCTCAAGGGCGTGAAGATCGATTACGCCTGGACCGGCAATTTCCTGCTGACACTATCGCGCCTGCCACAGGTCGGACGCCTGGAGTCTAACATCTACTACGCGCAAGGCTGCTCCGGCCACGGCGTGACCTACACACATATGATTGGACGTGTTCTGTCCGAAGCCATCCACGGCCAGTGCAGTCGCTTCGATGTCTTCGCTAAGCTGCCACACTATCCGTTCCCTGGCGGCAGACTGTTCCGCGTCCCCTTCACGGCGCTTGGTGCGCTCTGGTACGACATGCGCGACCGCTTCGGTGTCTGAGACCGACAGCCCTTCTGAGCGCGTGCCGAAGTAAGCTGCAGTAGTCGGCTTGCCTGCATCGCGGCTTTCCCGTAAAATAGGGGTCCTTGGGCGATTAGCTCAGTGGTAGAGCATTGCCTTCACACGGCAAGGGTCGCAGGTTCGAACCCTGCATCGCCCACCAAGACATGAAAAACCCCGCTTCGGCGGGGTTTTTTTATCGCGCGTCTCGAGGGTCAGGATTTGA
>NZ_JBIKSE010000109.1:0-2537 GCF_044348765.1 Arenimonas sp. | reverse complement strand
TTTAATCTGCCATTTACCATCTTTAAACTCAATATCATTTGCTGTATACGGAGTTGTTCTATTAGTTTTAACAGCTGGTGCAGAGTTGGTTACTACAGGCGTAGTAGGAGAATAATTTCTTTTTAATCTTTCAAACTCATCAGTACCATTAAAACTTCTACCATTTTGAGCTTTAGGTATACCACCATACATAGCCATTGCCATACCTTGTTCAGGTGATGGTGGTAAAAACTGTGCAGGATCTAATCCTATCTTATCCATATAGGGCATAGCAATTTCTGGAACACCTTGAGGAAATCCTTTTTGTGATTCTTGTACTAATGCTAACTTACCTAAATTAGAAATATAATTATCAGCCATCATTACAGCTGTTTTCTTACGCAATGGATCACTCTCAGAATATAATCCTTCACGCAAATCTTTATTATTAAGATCAAACTTCTTAGAGATTTTAGCCGGAGTGTAGCCACCTTTCTTAGCAGCAAAACCAAAAGATTCTAAGATAGCTGGATCTTTAATCTTCATAGCTTTAGTATCTGAATAAATAAAACTATCTGGTGTAGCCTTTTCTCCAGACAATGGTGTACCACCTTCTGAGTGGCGCTTACCACCAATTTTAAAGAATTCAGGAATAGTGCTATTAGTACCTTTACGTATTAATGTCTCTCCTTTCTCTGCTTCTAATACAGCCATAGATCTAGGATCTGGTCCCAATGTTTGACCATACTGTTCTTCTGGTTCACCTTTAGTAGCACCATTAAACATGTTCATCATATAAGCTGAGTTACCGTATAATTGATTAACAGCTTTAGCATTTTGAGTACCACCATATTCAGCTTGTGGTAAACTTGTGATTCTTACTTTTCTTTTCATTTCTCCACCCATCTGGGCAATTTTATTATTGTCACCCTTTATATAATCAATAGGTCTAAAGTCAGGACCTATTCCAGGTGTATTAGTTAAATAATCTCCTCTATTATCTTGGTAATCTTCAGGTTTTACATTATATAAGTTATCAGATAAAAATTCATTTCTATAATTAGATGTTGCATTTCTATCTTGAATCTTTTTAGCACCAGAACTAAATATATCTGTACCAGCTAATAGCATTGGTCCTATGTAAGGATTAGTACCTTTTTGATCAACCTTTTTTGTTTTAAGATCACCAAATGGTTCAAGGCCCATTAACTTTCTAGTATCTTCAGGAATCTGATCTGTATAAGATTTTCTAATAGCTTCATTAGTACTTAGAATACCAGAATCTAATTTAGTATTTCTAGGATATAAACTTAAAGGATTATTCTTAGTAGGATATAAACTTGATGGAAATGATACCTCCTGATTAAACTCAGGCATTCCCACATTGAAAGATCCTGTGGTATTATTATTACCATAGTATACATCTGCAGGAATTGTAGAAGAATTACCAAAAGGCGGATAAGGATTATTCTTTTGCCAAGTAGCTAAATAATCAGGACGAAGCACATTAGGTGCTGGTAAATTATTAAATCCAAATTGAGCTTTTGGTAAACTCTTAACCCTTACTTTTCTTTTCATATCAATTAATCTAAATACTCAATACCATAACCCTGATCAATAAGATTTTGAATCTCATCATCATGTAATTCTAACATCTGTCCCTCTGTCATACCACCCATTTGTTTTTTCCAACCAGCAGCATTTTTAGCAAAGTTAGCTCTTTTTACTTGTGTTGAACTATAGTCTTCTTTATTTGCAAGTACTTTACTAGCAAAGTCTTGCACACTCATACCGGCTCTATTAGCTGAAGCAGTAAACTTTCCTTTATTAGCAGGATTAATATTTATACCACCATAAGCCATTTGAGGAGACTGTCCTTGTTGAGCTTGTTGAATAGCCTGCATTATTTGCTGAATAGCTTGTTGCTGTTCTTCTGGAGACATTGCTTGTAGCTGTGCCATAAGTTGTTCAGGATCCATTTGAGTCATCTGAGCATACATCTGTATAGCCTGCATAACTTGATCTTGTTCTTGACCACCTTGTTGATATACTTTACCACCACATTCATAGCATGGTTGACCACCTTTCATCATCTGGTACATAGCATCCATATCCATTTCTCCACCATACATGTCTGTATCACCACCATACATCTTTCTACTATTTCTATACAACTGACGAAGTTCTTTATTTGATGGTTGATCACTAGTACCACTGTTAACTCTAGGATCATTAGAATTTACATATATATCATACCCGCCTTGTTTTTGCTTATTTCTAATTTCATTACCAACAATAAAACCTACAGTACCTAATGCTGCACCAACAGTAGCCACTGTTTCATTACGCTTTTTCTTTTTAGCTGCAGCGGCTTCAGCAGCAGCTTTTTGCTCTTCTGTTAAAGCTGGTCCACCATCTTGCATAAATGGATAAGTCATACCACCATAAGCCATATTAGAAAGAATCTTAGCTTTTACATAATCAGGTAAAGCTTGAAATCCGGCATTATTAGGTTCACCACCTTCTGCCCAAGTACCAAAACGCTTGTGCCAGTACAA
>NZ_JBIKSE010000117.1:0-2560 GCF_044348765.1 Arenimonas sp. | reverse complement strand
TTTAGGACCATACGATTTCTTACCATTAGGATTGCTCTTTCTTTTACCAAAAGATACTTTGTTTGCCGAACCTACTGACTTTGCCATTTGTTGTTACATTTTTGTTGTAAATTGTAACGTAACCTATTTAAAATGCTTCTTAATTAATCTAGCTCCCAATATCCATTTTTTTCCTATTGGGTTTTCAATTGGTTTTCTTAAAAACGCATCCACTTGTTTTTGTACTGATTTAGAAACTGGTTGATATTCCGTATTATCTACTATGATAAAATTGTTGTGGAATATTCCCTGAAACTTACCCATATTCTCTTGGCATTTAGACCATACTTCTCTTACCAATGATTCAGGTAGACTTCTACTTCTTTCAGCATTTCTTTTAATCGCAACTTCCAACGAAGTGTTTACGAATACCATATAACAATCATACCCAAGCTTTTCAGCTTTTTCTTTTTTGTTACGGATTTTAAGAATTTCATCTCCCGTTCCGTCGATTATCATTCCCAATCTCCCTGCCTCGTAAAATGCTTGTTGTTTTTGTGTAACGGCTTTAGCTTTGTTACGAATTGAATCACCTTCTTCTCCGGCTATATAAGCCCAGAAGTTAGGGTCATTCTTTTCTATATCCGCTAAATCTTTTGGATTAATACCATTCTTTTTAAGAGCTTGTTCAAATGCCATATCTGAACTGATGAGTTTTAACCCACCCGCCGATACGGTTTCAATATCACCCTTACCTACACCAAAGATTTCCTTTGCAGTATAGGATTTACCACTACCCGGTCCACCAGCCAAAAAGACACATTTAAGGATACCAGGATCATCAACTCCTTCGGTGATTATTTCAGCGAATAGTTTGTTTCTGATTTCCTTAATCTCTTTTTGGATAGTAGATAGTTCGGATATAAGGTTCTTCATTGATTACTTAATCTTCTTAGCTGCTGGTTTCTTAGCTGCTGGCTTTTTCTTTTCAACAACAACAGTTTTAGCAACTTTTTTAGCTTTATCAGCTACTTTCTTTACTTTAACTGCAACTTCCTTTACTTCTTCGATTTTTTCTTCGATAACGTCAGGAATGTTATTGTTGTTCTTATCTTCAATCTTACCAGATTTCATACCAAAGTATGCAAATGTTCCACCGATTGCTAGAACTGCCACAATAATTAAAAATGTAGTCATAATTTTTGTTTTAAGGTTTATGTATAAATATATAGTTTTTTTGTAAACAAACGTTAATCTTCACCATATAAAGAGTATTTTGTAATAGGTTTTTCTACCTTTACTTCCTCTTTATAGATTACTTCTACCGTCCCTTTACGAGCTGATAGGAAGAATTCGGTTTGTCCAGTTTGTTGGAAATGATACTCCAACCCATCGGTTAGAGATTCCAAAATTGTAGAAGGAGAATCCACTGGTTGCCATCTGTCACCCGGTGGAACTCTCTTTAATACAACTTCTTTAATTTCTTCTATTTTAGTTTCAAATGCCATTACTTGATAACTTGTAAAATTTTAGATTCTTTTGCAGATGTTACTTCGTAATCCAATTGGATACCAGCATCTTCAAATTCTTTAACCACTCTAGCTTCTGCTTCAGTAACTGTCATAGCATCTACTAAATAGTTTTCCTTTACTTTCTTAATTTTTGTACCACCTTTGCCACCGTCTACTTCGTGTTGTACGGTCACTGTAACTTCAAAATACTTTGCCATAATTTATGTTTTTAATGTTTAATTACAAATATACGATATTTTATTGAATCTACCAAATTAATATTCATATTCTTTTTTAGGACCTGATAGGTTTCCGTTAATTAGGAACGAACAATTGAAGCATAACATCCTTAAATTATCGTATTTATGGTTCTTTTTATCACCATCTATAAAATCAAGTACTAATGGAACTCTATGGTCAGTAATCCTTCTTTCTTCAAATCCACAATTACAGCATTTTTCTTCCATATACCCACTAAGCAATAATCTTCTTTTTAATTTCCATACTGGATATTTTGGGTATTTTCCCGCAATAATATCATCCAACGAATGATACCCATGCACACTTTGAGACCCTTTACGAATTCCTATGCCATGTGGATTTTTCAAATCCTCAAATACTTTATATTCTTTTGCGTATTTTTTATAGGTATTGTAAGATACCCCTAATAATTTTGCAGCTTCAGCTGCTGAACGTGCTTTCTTTTGTATATCCCTAATTTCAGACTCTAACAATGGTCTTGCACCTAATCCTCTCTTTGTTCTTCTTTGGGGAGCTAATGATAAATCCTTTGTAGGGTCAAAGTTTGTAAACTCCTTAAATTCTTTTTGTTCTTCCATAACAATTTTGATATACTAATTTAATTTCTTTATATAAGTATATCAATTTTATTTTTTCAGACCGTATTTTATCCATTTATACCAAATTCTTTCATGGATGTAATACTGAATAGGTTTGTAAATCAATTCTGCTACCCCAAATGCGGCGCCAATTTTAATTGAACCACTTACCCACCACATTATAATAAACCCAATTAAAGTACTTAAAATACGATATGAGATGGTTTTAGC
>NZ_JBIKSE010000047.1:0-9437 GCF_044348765.1 Arenimonas sp. | reverse complement strand
CTTCGAAATGCTCGAACGGTTCGTGGTGGAATTCGCCGCGCAGGTAGTTGTAGGCCACGGTCGAGCCGGTGGCGTAACAGGCGATGGCCATGCCCTCGATGACTGAATGCGGGTTGAAGCGCAGGATATCGCGATCCTTGCAGGTGCCGGGCTCGGATTCATCGGAGTTACATAGGATGTATTTCTGGCCGGGCGCGCTACGCGGCATGAAGCTCCACTTCAGGCCGGTCGGAAAACCCGCGCCGCCACGGCCGCGCAGTCCGGATTGTTTGACCATCTCGATGACCTGCTCCTGCGGCATTTTTTCCGCGAGGATCTTCTTCCAGGCGGTGTAGCCGTCCTGTTTCAGGTAGCTGTCGAGCGCCCACGGTATTTCGTGATGCAGCGTGGTGTAGACAACCTGATGTGCTTGGGGTGCGGGACCGATCGCCATGGGAATTCCTTACTTCAGGCCGTCGAACAGTTGGTCAAGGGTGTTGGGCGTGACGCGCTCGTGGTAATGGCCGTCGATGACCACCGCCACCGCGCCGGCACAGGCCGCGACACATTCCTCTTCCACTTTGAGGGTGATGCGGCCGTCGGCACTGGTTTCGCCGTGCTTGCAGCCGAGTTTTTTCTCGGCATGCCGCACCAGATCCTCGGCGCCGTTGAGCCAGCAGCTGATATTGGTGCAGATCGACACTTTATGGCGGCCGACCGGCTCCAGATCGAACATCGAGTAGAAGCTGGCCACCTCGTAGGCCCAAACGGCCGGAATGTCGAGGTATTTGGCGACCGCTGCCATCAGCTCATCGGTCAGCCAGCCACCATTCTGCTCCTGCGCAGCCATCAGGCCTTGGATTACCGCCGAGCGTTTGCGGTCGGCCGGAAACTTGGCGACCCAATGATCGATGTGCGCACGCGTTTCCGAATGCAGTGCGGTCATCGGATCGACATGCTGGCAGGCAGCGAAATTACCGGTTGCTTTCATCGGTCCACCTCACCGAACACGATATCGTAGGTGCCAATCATCGCCACCACGTCGGCCAGCATGTGGCCGCGCACGATGGCATCCATCGACGACAGGTGCGCGAAGCCGGGCGCACGGGCTTTCAGACGGAACGGCTTGTTGGCGCCGTCGGACACCAGATAAACGCCGAACTCGCCTTTCGGAGCTTCCACCGCCGAATACACTTCACCGGCAGGCACCGAATAGCCTTCGGTGAACAGCTTGAAGTGATGGATCAGCGCTTCCATGTCTTCCTTCATTTCCATGCGGGACGGCGGCGCCACTTTGAAGTTGGACACCATCACCGGACCCGGGTTGGCGCGCAGCCAGCCGATGCATTGCTGGATGATGCGGTTGGACTGACGCATTTCCTCGACCCGAACCAGATAGCGGTCGTAGCAATCGCCTGTGACGCCGACCGGAATATCGAAATCGACATGGGCGTAGGCGGCGTAGGGTTGCTTCTTACGCAGATCCCAGGCAACGCCGGATCCGCGCAGCATCGGACCGGTCATGCCCCAGGCCAGGGCCTTGTCCGGCGGTACCACGCCGATGCCGACCGTACGCTGTTTCCAGATGCGGTTGTCGGTCAGCAGGGTTTCGTATTCGTCGATCTTGCTCGGGAAGTCATCGGTGAAGGCCTGCAGGAAATCGAGCATGGAGCCTTCGCGCCAGGCGTTAGAACGCTTCAGGGCATCGCCCTTGCGCCACGGCGATTCGCGGTATTTCGGCATGGTGTCTGGCAGATCGCGGTAAACGCCGCCCGGACGGTAATAGGTCGCGTGCATACGTGCGCCGGAGACCGCTTCATAGCAGTCCATCAGCTCTTCGCGCTCGCGGAATGCGTAAAGGAAAACCGCCATGGCGCCAAGATCAAGGCCGTTTGAACCGATCCACATCAGATGATTCAGAATGCGGGTGATTTCATCGAACATAGTACGGATGTACTGCGCACGGATCGGCGCTTCAACATCGAGAAGCTGCTCAATGGCACGCACATAGGCATGCTCGTTACACATCATCGACACATAGTCGAGACGGTCCATATATCCGATGGACTGGTTGAAGGGTTTGGATTCGGCGAGCTTTTCGGTACCGCGGTGCAGCAGACCGATGTGCGGGTCGGCACGCTGCACGACTTCACCGTCCATTTCGAGAATGAGACGGAGTACGCCATGTGCGGCCGGATGCTGCGGCCCGAAGTTCAGCGTGTAATTGCGGATTTCCTGGCTATTCATGGCTTCACCTGCACATGTTCGGATTGCGCTTGCTGCCAACGCGAATCCTCACGGATGGTTTTCGGAACGCCAACGCGCGGTTCGATCGAGACCGGCTGGTAAACCACACGTCCGCGCTCTTCGTCATAGCGGACTTCCACGTTGCCGATCAGCGGGAAATCCTTACGGAACGGATGACCGACAAAACCATAATCGGTGAGAATGCGACGCAGATCGGGATGACCGGTGAAGATGATGCCGAACAGGTCAAACGCCTCGCGCTCGAACCAATTCGCCACCGGATATATCGAGACCACGGAATCGATCTGGGGCATGGCATTGTCTTCGGCGAAGCAGCGGACACGGATGCGGCGGTTGTGCCTGACTGAGGTCAGGTGCACGACCGCGGCGAACCGGTTGGCTGGGCCAAGACCCTGCGGACGCGATGCCCATGTGAAACGCCCAGGACCCTCACCCTCGACGCCTCGCGAAAATCCTTCAGAAGACACATCAGTGGTATCCCACTCGCTTTCACCGTAACTCAGACAATCAAGGCCGCACAAATCAATTAACTGCTCGAAGGCGAACTCCGGATGCTCGCGCAGTTCGGTCATGACCGATCTGTAATCAGCCGGAGCGGTTTCCAGAGTGATTTCATCGCGCTGCTGGATGATGCGCTGGGCGCGTTCGCCAAAATGGGCGCTCAGTTTTTCCACAAAAGGATCGGGCAGTTCGTTCATGGTCCGTCCTTAGCGTGCGATGGTGTTAGTGCGGCGGATTTTCTTCATCAGCTGCAAAACGCCGTATACCAGCGCTTCCGCGGTCGGCGGACAGCCCGGCACATAGACGTCGACCGGCACAATACGGTCGCAGCCGCGCACCACCGAGTAGGAATAGTGGTAATAGCCACCGCCATTGGCGCAACTGCCCATGGAAATCACCCACTTCGGTTCCGGCATCTGGTCATACACCTTGCGCAGGGCGGGCGCCATCTTGTTCACCAAGGTTCCGGCCACGATCATCACGTCGGCCTGACGGGGTGATGGCCGGAAAATCACGCCGTAGCGGTCAAGATCGAGGCGCGAGGCGCCGGCATGCATCATTTCTACGGCACAGCAGGCCAGCCCGAAGGTCATCGGCCACATCGAGCCGGTGCGCGCCCAATTGATGAGGGTGTCGAGATTGGTGGTAACGAAACCGCGTTCGACCAGCGGATTGTCTCCGCCGGGACGCAGGATGTCGTCGACAGAGGCCACCGGAATCGGATTGTGCATCACCCGGGCAACGGAATCGGAAACCTTATCGATCACTCCCATTCGAGAGCTCCTTTCTTCCAAGCGTAAATGAAGCCCATCAGCAGGAGGCCAAGGAATATGCCCATTTCGACCAGCCCCATGAAGCCGAGATCGCGGAACACCACAGCCCATGGAAACACGAAGGCGATTTCAAGGTCGAAAACGATGAACATGATGGCGATCAGGTAATAGCGCACGTCGAACTGGATATGCGCGTCTTCGAAGGCGACGAAGCCGCATTCGTAAGGCGAGAGTTTTTCAGCGCCAGGGCGTTGCGGCCCGAGAAAGCGTCCGAGGACCATCAGGGCAATGCCGACACCGGCTGCGACCGCAAGAAACAATGCTATCGGCACATACGCATTCAGCACATGCGTCTCCTTGATTGAAGGGGGAACATCCCTGTTTTTCCCACACGCTGCGTGCTCAGGGACAGGCGCACTATGATACCGCCTAGATCGCATCCAATGCAATGAATTCGGAGGATTTTTCCTTTGCATCAAGTACAAAGTTAGATGCCCGGGCAACGAAAAACGCCTGCCGGAGCAAGCGTTTCGTAATGGTGCCCAAGAGGGGACTCGAACCCCTACGCCCTAAAGCGCTACCACCTCAAGGTAGTGCGTCTACCAATTCCGCCACCTGGGCTTGAAACTATTTTAGCATTACGCCGTTTGGGCGCTTATTTCTTCTCGGATTGCGCAGCGGCAGGAGCAGCTACCGGTGCATCCGTCGTGGCCGGAACCGCAGGAACCGCAGCAGGAGTGGATGGCGTGGCTACCGGAGCCGCCCCAGACTCCGGAACCGCCGGCAGGGCGCTCATCACCCCGATGTCAGCCGCTTCGACTTCCGGCTTGTTGAGGTTGACCGCTTTCCAGGCCATGAACAAGGCCACGACGAAGAACAGGAATGCCAACCACTTGGTTGACTTGGTCAGGAAATTGGCGGAACCGCGGGCACCGAACACAGTACCGGAAGCCCCGGCACCAAAGCCTGAACCCGCCTGGGCGCCGGCGCCACGCTGAAGCAGAATCAGCACCACCATGGCCACAGCAACCAAAATGTAAATAATCGTCAAAATGGTATCAATCATAGCTAAACCGTTAGTTTGTGTCCGCAGCGGCAGCTACGATCGCACTGAATTCCTGAGCGACCAAGGAGGCCCCGCCCACCAATCCCCCATCGACATCCGGCTGGGCAAACAGCTCGGCGGCATTGGAGGCCTTCACACTGCCACCGTAAAGGATCGGCAATAAGTTGGCTATTTTAGCATCAAAAGCAGCTACTTCGCCACGGATAAATGCATGCACTTCCTGTGCCTGCTCCTTGCTAGCGGTTTTTCCGGTACCGATGGCCCAGACCGGCTCATAGGCGATGACCGCACCTGTGAAGGCCTCGGCGCCGCCCTGCTCAAACACCGACTTGAGCTGTTTCTCGATGACCCATTCGGTATGTCCGGCCTCGCGCTGGTGGAGACTCTCGCCCACGCACAGCACAGGAACCAGGTTGGCGCGCTTGGCGGCCAGGAACTTTTCAGCGACCAGCTCGTTGGACTCCTGCTGGTATTGACGGCGCTCGGAATGGCCAACTAGGACATAGCGGCAACCGATGTCGGCCAGCATCTCGGCGGCGATATCCCCGGTAAACGCGCCCTGCACATGCACACCGACATCCTGCGCACCGAAAACATAGCCGGTACCGGCATAGCGGCGAATCAGATGATCGAGGATCGGCAAAGGCGGAATGATAAGGGTATCCACAGCCGGATTCAGGGACGGTGTGAGAGTGTTCAACAAAGCCTCGCCAAAGGCCCGGTTGCCGTTGAGCTTCCAGTTGCCCGCTACGATTTTTTTCCGCATGTCGCTCCCCTGTCCGACGGCTTGATGCACAATGAGGAGGCCATTTTAACCTGAATGAAGTCCGACTATGAAAACCGACCAGTACGCCCTGATCACCGGTGCCTCCAGCGGCATCGGCGAAGCCATCGCCCGCGAATACGCCCGCCGTGGCAAACCCCTGATTCTGACCGCCCGCCGTAAGGACCGTCTGGACGCACTTGCCGCTGAACTGGGCCAAAAGGTGCCGGTGGTGGTGCTGGCCGCCGACCTGGCCAATCCGAAAGCCCCGCAGGAAATGTTCGAGGCTATCCAGGCTGCCGGCCTAAAAGTCGACACCCTGGTCAACAACGCCGGCTACGGCGTGCCGGGCCGGTATCTATCGGAGACCTGGACCAGCCACCGTGATTTCCTGCAGGTGCTGATGACTGCCGTGGCCGAACTGACCCACCTGTTCCTGCCGGCCATGGAAGCCCAGAAGCACGGCCGCATCCTGAATGTGACCTCGCTGGCCGGACTGGTGCCGGCCTCGGCCGGGCACACCTTGTACGGTGCCAGCAAGTCCTGGTTGATTCGTTTTTCGGAATGTCTGGCCATGGAAAGCGAATCCCGCGGCGTGCACGTGACCGCGCTCTGCCCTGGCTTTACCTATACCGAATTCCACGATGTCAACGGAATGCGCGCCAATGTGTCGAAACTGCCGAAGTTTTTGTGGTTGAACAGCGAAGACGTCGCGGTGATTGGCATCGATGCCGTGGAAGCAGGAAAGCGGCGTGTCATCAGCGGCTTCAGCAACAAGGTCATCGCCTGGATGACGCGCTATCTGCCGGACTTCCTCAGCAATGCACTGGTGGGCGGAAAGGCTAGGCAGTTCCGCAATGCGGAGTGATCCTGGAAAGTGGAAGCGAAAACAAAACCCGGCTCTCGCCGGGTTTTTCGTTACACCAGTTTGATTTCGCGCAGGCGTTCCATAAGATACTCGTGGCCGGTGATCGGCTCCGGGTAGCGGTTCGGGTTTTCGGCGCTGATACACTGTGGCAGAGTCTGGATTAGGAAATCCGGATTCGGGTGAAGGAAGAACGGGATGGAATAGCGCGGCTTGCGTGCGTTTTCGCCCATCGGATTGATCACACGATGCGTGGTTGACGGATACACATGGTTGGACAGGCGCTGCAGCATGTCGCCGATGTTGACCACGATGGTATCGGCATCGGCGGTGAAATCGATCCACTCGCCCTTGCGCGACAGTACCTGCAGACCGGCCGCGCTGGCACCGACCAGCAGTGTGATGAAGTTGATATCTTCATGCGCACCGGAGCGAACATTCGGCACGTCCGGATTGGTGATTTCCGGATAGTGGATCGGACGCAGAATGGAATTGCCGTAATGGGTCTTGTCGGCAAAGTAGTTTTCCGGCAAGCCGATGTGCAGGGCCAATGTCGACAGCACTTTCGAGCCAAGCTGGTCGAGCGCAGCATAAAGTCCGTACATGTATTTTTTGAATTCCGCTACTTCAGTAGGCCACAGGTTTTCGCCCATGATGCCGGCGTATTCGGAATCACGCGCGATCTCGCGGCCCACATGCCAGAACTCCTTCAGATCCGGGTACTGCGAATCCTTGGCGGTTTCGATGCCGAATGGGGTATAGCCGCGCGCGCCGCCGGTGCCGGGCTGGTGATACTGCATCTTGACTGATTCCGGCAACACGAAGAAATCCTGCGCCGCTTTGTAGGCGCCATGGATTAGTTCATCGGTAACGCCGTGACCGCGGATACCGCAGAAACCCCACTCGCGGTAAGCGGCTCCCAGATCAGCAACGAAAGCCTTACGATCGGTGTCGAAATGGCGGATGTCAAGGGTCGGAATCTGGCTCATGGCGTGTGTTCCATTGGAGTTTTGGAAAAGTATACGCCGGCATCGCTAAGCCGGCCCTGATTGGAGTCAAGCCGTGGATTTCACGACCGCGGATAAGGCATCGAGCACCGATTGCATCAGCGCGGCATCGCGGGCTTCAACGGTGACACGCACCACCGGCTCGGTGCCCGAGGCGCGCAACACCAGACGGCCCTTGCCCTCAAGGCTGCGTTCGGCTTCGGCACGGGCAGCCTGCACATCCGGATGCTCCAGTGGCTTTGCACCGGGCTGCACGCGGACATTCACGGTTTTCTGCGGAAACGGCGTGTAGCCCGCAAGCGCCGCCTTCAATGTAGTTTTATCGGCAATCAGGGCCTCCAACACCTGCAATGCCGCCACCAGCGCGTCACCGGTCGAAGTGCGATCAAGTACCAGCAGATGACCGGAGGCTTCACCACCCAGCACCCCACCCTGCCCGGTCAGCGCCTGATGCACATAGCGGTCACCGACTTTAGTGCGGACGAACGGGATGCCTTTTTCATGGCAATGCAGCTCCATCGCGACATTGGTCATCAGCGTGCCGACCACCGGTCCGCGCAAACGGCCGCAGGCCTGCCAGCGATTGGCCAACAGGTAAATCAGGGCGTCGCCGTCATGCAGGGTGCCGTCGGCATCCACCATCTGCACACGGTCTCCATCGCCGTCGAAAGCGATACCGAGATCAGCACCGGTTTCACGAACGAAGGCCTGCAGCGCGTCCGGATGGGTCGAACCGACGCCGTCGTTGATGTTGAGGCCATTCGGCTGCACGCCGATACTGACCACCTCGGCACCCAGTTCGGAAAAAACCTCCGGAGCCAGGGCGTAGGTAGCGCCATGTGCACAATCCAGTGCGATCTTCAGACCGCGCAGCGAGAAATTCGCCGGCACCGTACTTTTGCAAAATTCGGCATAGCGGCTATGTGCATCCACGATGCGCTTGGCCTTGCCGAGCTTATCGGAAGCCACGGTCGTCAGCGCCTGGTCGAGCTGCGCCTCGATGGCGAGCTCCATGGCATCGCTGAGCTTCTCACCGCTGGCAGAGAAAAACTTGATGCCGTTGTCGTAATGCGGATTGTGCGAGGCGGAAATTACGATGCCGGCATCGGCGCGCAGTGACGTGGTCAGATGCGCCACCGCTGGGGTCGGTACCGGCCCAAGCAGGCGCACATCGGCACCGGCCGCAACCAGACCGGCTTCCAGCGCCGCTTCGAACATATATCCGGAAATACGGGTGTCTTTGCCGATGATGACCAGCGGCTTGCCAGACGAAGCACGAGCCAGCACGGTTCCTGCGGCCCATCCCAGCTTGAGCATGAAATCGGGCGAGACATGGCCCTCACCGACCTTGCCGCGAATGCCATCGGTGCCGAAAAAGCGACGCGTTCCCATGCCGGTCAAGCCCCGCTCTGGCTGTGTTTCGGCTGGTTCATCATCAAAGCCAGCAGATCGGCCAGGCGGTCGCGCAACCGGCGGCGATCGATGATCAGATCGACAGCGCCGTGCTCGACCAGAAACTCCGAGCGCTGGAAACCTTCCGGCAAAGTCTCGCGCACGGTCTGCTCGATGACGCGTGGACCTGCGAAACCAATCAATGCTTTGGGTTCGGCCACGTTCAGATCACCCAACATGCCGAGCGAGGCCGATACACCGCCGGTGGTCGGGTGAGTAAGCACGGAAATGAACGGCAAGCCGGCCGAACGCATTTTGGCGATGGCGGCCGAAGTCTTGGCCATCTGCATCAGCGAAAACAGACCTTCCTGCATGCGGGCACCGCCGGTGGCGGAAAAACAGACCAACGGGCAACGATATTCAATGGCACGTTCGGCAGCTAGAGCAAATCGCTCACCGACCACCGAGCCCATCGAGCCGCCCATGAAGCGGAACTCGAAGGCGCTCACGCAGATATCACGACCTTTGAGTTTACCGTGGATCGATACTAATGCATCCTTCTCGCCCACTGCTTTCTGCGAGGACTTGATGCGGTCGGCATACTTTTTCTGATCCTTGAAATGCAAGGCATCGGTCGGACCGAGCTCGTCACCGATTTCGAATACTTCACCCTCATCGAGGAAAGCCATCAGGCGCTCACGGGCGCCGATGGGCATGTGATGGTCACACTTCGGACAGACATGCAGATTGTCGTCCAGCTCGGCAGCATAAAGCGCGGCACCGCAGCTTTCGCATTTTTCCCACAATCCTTCCGGCACCCCAC
>NZ_JBIKSE010000122.1:0-2609 GCF_044348765.1 Arenimonas sp. | reverse complement strand
AAGCTAAGTTGGGAGGATATGTGGGGTGGTGGTGATCGCGATTTTGATGATGTGGTGTTGAAGGTCGGTCGCGACAATCATACTTTTTTGATGTCTTTGCCTGAAAATCCTTTGTCGGCTGAATCAGTATTAGATTTTGTCTATGATTCTCAAATAGCTTTGAATATCGTTCTGGATCCAAGTTCAGCGATCTCTCTAGAGCAGCCAAACAAAACGAATAAGGCTTTGGTGACTCTAGTTGGCAAGTCTGATGCTGGAGCTAACGTTTCTTTGCCTGCGTTGTCATTGGTGGCGATCGCTGATAGTAGTGGTGCGTATAAATTTGAAAATGTCACACTTAAGGTGGGGAATAATTCTTTTGCTGTGACAGCATCGGATGCGGCAGGAAATAGTAATGTTAGTAGTCTGGTAATTGAAAGAATTTCTCTATCTATCGCTGCACCAACCGCATTGAACCTGAGCAACAATGTCACGCCTGAGAATGTGGCAATTGGTTCCGTAATTGGGAACTTTAGTTCTGTCGATCCTGATGCAGGCGATACGCATACTTACAGTTTGGCAGCAGGAACGGGTGATGCTGACAATGCTTCCTTTGAAATTATCAACAATGAACTGAAGTGGAAAGAATCACCAAACTTTGAAGTCAAGAATGCTTACTCAATCAGAGTGAGAACAACTGATGCAGGTGGTTTGACTTTTGAACAGGTATTCTCGATTAATGTTCTCAACATTAACGAAGCACCAAAATTCACCAGTACGCCTGTAATTAGCGCTGGTGCTGGCCTTGTCTATACTTACAACATCGCCACCAGCGATCCTGAAAATAGCGATCGCCTGATCACAGGTACAAATATTCCCACATGGCTCACCCTTACTAATAATGGCAATGGCACTGCCACCCTCACAGGCACACCCCAGTTCAACGATGCGGGGCTTTACAACATCCAATTAAAGGTAAAAGAGAGCAGTACTGCTGAGAAGTTTGAAGCATTCCAAAACTTGATTATTGGTGTTGACTCATTACTCACAGAGAATAGTAACTTCAATCCTGAACGGGTGATGAACTTCATCACGCCTGTAGAACCTTCTCTCATTCAGTTCAAGATTAAGAATCTTTCCTTTGATTCTACCGATAAAGTTAGAATAAACGATGCTTTTGAGGTAGCACTTTTAGATGCGGGCGGTAATAATGCTCTTGTTCATACGATCGCCAACGGACAGGACGCATTCATCAACTTTACCGAAGGTGAAATCGTCAAATTTGCCACTGGTGTCACCTACGACAACGCTACAGGACTAGTTACCCTAAACATAGTAGGCATTGCACCTAATACTCCTGTGCAGCTTGTCTTCCGCCTAGTCAACAACGATACAGACACTGCCTCACAGGTTGAAGTTACAAACATCAGTATCACGCCTGCACCTATAGGCACATTACCCCCAGTTCAAAGTAAATTTGCCCTCCGTACCGCCGCGATCGCCGCTCCTAATCCGATTAGCTTCCTCAGCCTTGCCGATGTGACAACCAGTATTCAAGCCAACTATGCGCGTACTAACTTCACCGAAGGTGGCAAAGTACTCACAGCGGAAGTCAATCTAGAAAACATCGGCACATACGCTCTCAATGACCAGCTTGTTCTCGCAGTCAAGAATATTTCTTCCCCTTCCATTGTTCTCCGCAATGCCGATGGTGTCACTCCCGATGGATATGCCTATATCGACTTCAGCAAGTTCCTCCAAAATGGCAACCTAGATCCAACCCAAAAGACCAATCTGGGTGAATTGATCTTCTACAATCCCGACCAAATTCAGTTCACCTATGAATTAGTCGTTCTCGCTAAGATTAATAATGCCCCTGAAATTATTACCAATCCTTTGCTCCCTGGTCGTAATGTTGCGGAGGTCGTTGGCGGCAATGCTTACAGCTATGACGTTAATGCTACCGACAAAGATAGCGATCCCCTTGCCTATAGGCTTCTAGTTGCCCCTGAAGGCATGACTATTAATGCTAATTCTGGCTTGATTGCCTGGAATACAACAACCGCTAATGTTGGCAATCAAAGTATTGTGGTGGAAGTTGCCGATGGACGTGGCGGTACGGATACGCAGTCCTATACTCTCTCAGTAATCGGCACTCCTCCCAATCGCCCACCAATTTTTACCACCGATCCAGTGGTTGATGCCTATATCAATCAGCTTTATACATATGATGCCAATGCGATCGATCCCGATCTTGATGATGTCAGTTTCAATCTGATTATTGGTCCGAATGGCATGACTGTAAACCGCGATACAGGCTTGGTACAATGGACTCCGCCTGCGGCGCTGGTAATTGGAGATACGGTTTTAGGAAGAATTAGTATTCCTGGCGAAAATGATGAGTTCTCTTTCTCAGGTGTGGCTGGTCAAAAAATCTACTACGATTCCCTTAACTATACTGGTGCTGCCGATAAATGGAACTTCAAGATCGTTACACCATCAGGTCGTCAAGTTCTCAGTACCAACTTTGCTTGGGATAGCTGGGGACTAATTACTCTTGATGAAACTGGTAACTATCGGGTGGTAGTTGACGCTGTAAACGATCAAACGGGTAATTATGGTTTCCGTCT
>NZ_JBIKSE010000118.1:0-2664 GCF_044348765.1 Arenimonas sp. | reverse complement strand
CGTGGACACTCGATTGAATTTAGAATCAACGGCGAAGATCCCGGCCGTTCTTTCTTGCCGGCACCAGGTCGCATTACCCAATGGGAGATTCCAACTGGGCCAGGAGTTCGTGTTGATGCTGGCTTCAGAAATGGTGATGTGATTGGCGGAAACTTTGATTCACTCCTTGCCAAGCTGGTTGTCACAGGAGCAACGCGTCAAGAAGCGATTGAGCGTTCTCGCAGAGCTCTCGATGAATTTCGTGTCGAAGGGCTGGCAACGGCACTTCCATTTCATCGAGCGATAGTTCGTGATCCTAAATTCACAGATGATTTTCATGTCTACACAAGTTATATCGAAAATGAATTTATCAATGAGATTCCGATGTATGCGCCAGTGGTAGCAGATATCAAAACGAATGCAGTCTCAGAGAAGTTGATTGCAGAGGTCAATGGAAAGCGATTTGAAATCCTCGTCCATGCACCGGAGCCAGTTGTTAAGCGCCACCGTGCCAAAGCTGCCTCAGCTGCTGGTGCCACCGGAGATGCCCTCTCAAGCCCAATGCAAGGCACTGTGGTCAAAGTTGCAGTTAAAGAGGGCGATAAGGTCGCAGCTGGTGATCTCATAATTGTTCTTGAGGCGATGAAGATGGAACAGCCACTAAACGCCCATAAAGATGGAGTAATCCGAGAATTGAAAGCTGTTGTTGGAGAGAGCGTTTCGAGCGGAACCGTTCTCTGTGAGATTATTCAGGCATGACCTCAACTGATTCTCGAGAAGATAACCTGCTTTACACAGATCCACTCGCCGCAGCAACAGAAGCTGCCTGCGAGATAGCCAAGCGGACCGGGGTCGCATCTCATGATGTCGCGCTGGTGATGGGATCGGGTTGGGTAACTGCTGTAGATGCTCTTGGTACTCCCGCTTATGAATGCGATGCGCATGAGATTACTGGATTTGCAGCTCCTGCCGTTGAAGGACATTCTGGCAAAGTTCGTTCTTATGAGATCAAGAGTGGTGATAAAACTATTCGCGCACTTGTCTTCTTGGGGCGTACCCATCTCTATGAAGGCAAAGGAATGGAACCTGTTGTTCATGGAGTTCGCACCGCCGTTAAGGCTGGGTGCAATGTTGTAATTCTTACCAACGCTTGTGGCGGAATAAATGCTAAGTACAAAGTTGGTGAACCCGTATTGATTCGTGACCATATCTCACTAACCGCGGCATCTCCACTTTCAGGTGCTACATTCGTTGATCTCACAGATTTATACAGCAAGCGCATTCGTGAAATTGTTAAGGTCGAAGATTCTTCACTGCAAGAAGGTGTTTACGTTCATTGGCGTGGCCCAACATATGAAACACCTGCGGAAATTTTAATGATGCGCACTATGGGTGCAGACCTTGTTGGAATGTCGACCGTGCCTGAGGCTATTGCAGCACATGCTCTTGGCGCTGAAGTTCTTGGCATATCACTCGTCTCAAATGCAGCCGCCGGCATGACTGGTGAAAAACTTAACCATGAAGAGGTAATTGCTGCTGGAAAAGCTGCCGCTAGCCGAATGGGCGAACTTCTTAAGAATGTAATTCCAAAGATAGTTTAAGAACGAATTTAATGATTAGAGCAGAGCTGCGAAGCGAGGTCGAGGCCTGGATTGCTGATGATCCTGATCCAGTAACCGCTGCACAGCTTCAGACATATCTCGATAATGACGACATCGCTTCGCTAAACCCACTCTTTAACGGCTTCTTGCAATTTGGAACCGCGGGCTTGCGTGGCCCAATCGGTGCTGGTCCATCATGTATGAACCGCGCTGTTGTTGGACGTACCGCCGCTGGCTTAGCTTCCTATATGAGCAAGCGCGGAATGAAGAAGGTCGTAATTGGCCGCGATGCTCGTTATGGGTCAGAGGATTACACCATTGAAAGTGCCGAGATTCTCAGCGGTGCTGGCATGGATGTCTATATTCTGCCGCGTCCGCTACCGACTCCTGTTCTGGCTTTTGCAACAGCACAGCTTGGTTGCGATCTGGGAATCATGGTGACAGCAAGTCACAATCCCCCGCAAGATAATGGCTATAAGGTTTATATCGGGCCTGATGCCGATGGAATTAAGTATGCCTCATCGCAAATTATCAATCCAACAGATGGGTTCATTGCCGACGAAATAACGGCAATCACCTCACTTAAATCACAACCGCGTGGAAACAAATGGACCGTACTTGGCGAAGATGTCATCACTGAATACATCAATCGCACAATAAAGATTGCGCCTCGTCCAGGTGATATCAAGATTGTTTATACCGCCATGCATGGTGTTGGAACCGAGATAGTGCAACGTGTTTTTAACCATGCAGGATTTGCAACGCTGATTTTAGTCGATGAGCAGTGCACGCCCGATCCCGATTTTCCAACAGTTGCTTTTCCAAATCCTGAAGAACCAGGTGCTATCGACCTAGCTCTGGCAAAGGCGAGAGATTTTGGTGCAGATTTAGTTATTGCAAATGATCCTGATGCCGATCGTTGCGCTGCAGCAGTGAATGACCCTGTTGTCGGTTGGCGTATGTTGCGCGGGGATGAACTAGGGGTCATCTTTGGTGAATGGATTGCCAGAAAACATCCATCGGGTACTTTCGGAAATTCGATTGTCTCTTCATCTGCGCTTCGAAAAATTGCCGCACATTACAA
>NZ_JBIKSE010000099.1:0-9840 GCF_044348765.1 Arenimonas sp. | reverse complement strand
TCTCCCCTATTAATAAAAACGAATAAACTACATCTATCTATTAATCAATTGGTTATGTTAATAATGTGTAATAAAATTTGATACTAGTGGGACCACTAACAAACCCTCTATATTCAACGTATAGAGGATTTTTTTATGTAAAATCGATTTTCTCCCCCATTTTCTCCTCAAAATATACACTATTTTAATCAATTTGATTCGTATCTTGTTTAAACAATTTGCCAATTAATTACTTGAATATCAGTTACTTACAAATTATTTCACTTTTCTACACTATTTTTTATCGTTTCAATAATTAAACCAATACTTATATGCAGAATATAGGAATGATTACACCGCTATATCGTTGCAACGAGAGTTGGTAAAAAGGTAGATTGAAATTTTATGGGATTGATTAGAATGAGTGGATAAACCAATCATATATACTATCCCTATATCCAAACAAAACAAAGAATATATGCAAACATTGGGAGTACTAATACGAAAGTGGGAAAAAGATACAAATGGAAAGTATAAGAATGTATCAAAGAAGAACTTAAAGCAACAAATACACACACTACATAAAAAGCTAAATAAGGATAATACTATTTATACAGAGTTCTCTATTGAGAAAGATAAACATTCAAACATCTACCATACTCACTTAATAATTCATCATAATGACAACGAAGGAAATGTTCAAAACAGATTATCCCAATTCGTTGGAGGTAAAGAGTGGACAGAAAGAGCAATAGGTTTAGATATATACAATGAATGCAATGGTAGTTATGGTTTAATTCATACCCAACCTATACAGAATATAGATTTATACAGAGGTTACATTAACAAATACGGAGAACTAAAAACACTTATCTAACACTATGGAAGACAGAATATCAAAACAACAACTACAAAAGATTTACGGAGTAAATAGATTAACGATTGAAGATTGGGTGAAGACGAAAGAACTACCACTCATTAGGATTTCATCTCATTCAAAATACATAACAAAGGATGATTTATTGGAATGGGAGAGTAAATACCTTTCAAAATAATAACCTCCCATAAAATGAAAGGTTATTGAATTGACCTAGTTCTAATATGCAATGATTAAACATTACACGATAGTTGTAATTCTATTTCTCTCCATTACCTGTAACACGATAAAAACTTTTTCTAAATACCTGTACCAACCACATTCATATAGCAAGGTCAGGTTTTTACTCCAGAATCCATTTTAACACACTATACCTCGTCACTATGAAACCAAATACTGTTAAACCAATAAAGACACCATCAGACCCAAAATCTTATGTTCTACAACGAAAATTAGATATACTCTCAAGAGTTTACTGGATGATTGCAAATACTCAATGGAATTTGAATCACTCTGATGTCTTGGATAAACTTTTAGATAAATTTATTGACCTATCAGATGGATTAGGTGAAGTTAAGCTAAAAGAAGAAATGAAGTTGAAAACAATAATGAAAGATAAATTGATACACCCGAAAAAGAAATAAGAAAATATTGGTTAAGTGTCTGTCAGATGGTTGAATTGTACCTTATACGTTTCTCTTTATAAATAAAAAAGTGGGAACAAAATCAGTCCCACTTTTTTCACTACCTAACCACTACTAGATTAAAATTAGATAGAATATGTAGTGTACCCAAATTCAGAATTAAGATTATCATTAAACTGATAATTCATACTTTCAAAATCATAATAAACAATTTTGTTCATTATACCAATTCCACTATTTTTTTGATTTTAGTTAGTGTATTGGGATGGATTCCACAAATTTTTGATACTTCAGATGCTTTGTACCCTTTTTGTAATAATTGCAGTGGTTTTTCATGTTTTGTAAGAAACTTCATAATGGGTTCTTTACCACGTTGTTTTCGATTCTTATAGATTCCCTTCATCTTAGCTATCTCAATACCTTCCGTTTGACGTTCTTTTCGTATTTCATTCTCAATTTCAGCAAATCCACCCATTACAGATATTAACATCTTTATAGTATAATTCATTTTACCATCTACGAGAGTTTTTAAACCTAAATTCTCAATGCTTACACAAACACCATATAAATGGAAGAAATCAATCAAACCTAACAAATCCTTCAAATTACGTGCTAATCTATCTATGGAGTGAATACTAATAGTTCCAATTTCACCACTTTCTATTACAGATTTGATTTCCTTACCATATGGCCTTTCAAATAATGGAATAGTTCCACTACATCTATCTTCAAATACCATATCATACTCGTGGTTCTTCTGTTGTTGCCTATCTAAATTTTGTTGGATAGTACTGATACGATTGTATCTAATTACCTTTTTACTCATATTTTTCATGTGGTATGTTTTATACCTCAAATCTGTGAAAAATTCCTGAATCAGGCAACTATTTAACAGGTTATTTAGAGAATTGGTACTCCTTATTTATAGTGTACTTAAAATTGTGAGTAGTTCTATATGAATGAACTATCAATTTATATTGTGGAGGCGTTTACTACAATTTAAAGATTAAAATTTGATTGTAATAACTAACAATTCTTACTCTATATTAGGTAGATAAAAAAGGAATTGGAGTAGTTTCATATACCTGAAATACTTGACTACCCCTATTTTCCATCCGAACCCCTTTAAATCGTGATACGGGTTTTTTCTCTGTGGATGATTTTGATATAATATTAGGTTATATTCATATAATCATCAAATAATTCCCTAATCTTCTCTTTTTTAACTCTAAACCCACTCCCGTGGTCGTGAGGTTTTCCATAATTCTTACCTTCAGTTTTATGAACCCCTATTCTAATATCAAACATTATACCTCCATTTTCAATTTGATTTAAAAACTTATCAAAATTGAAATTTAGATATATCTCTCCCTCCTTATAATGAAAGTAGGTTAAACCATCAATTTTTTTAGAATCAGCATAAACGATAAATAATTTGTTAATTTTTGAGGAAGCCTTCTTTAATGTATCAAAATTCCAAATAACTTCATCATATAATACTACCATGTTTAAATCCATAATTACAAGTTTCAGATGTTCATTACCTCTATCTACCTGTAATTTCATATTATACTTATCATAAACTATCCCACATCTATGACCAAAAATTGAAGCATATAGTTTTTTTAATCCAGCGAAATCCGAATCCCTTTCTTCCCCAAATCTATCTTTTAAAATTCTATTAGCTCTTTTTGGTTGTGATGGACTTTTGGAAAACAAACTCAAATAAGATTCATTGAAGATTCTTTTACTTTTCACCTCAAATCCAATGAAATCTGGGTCTTTGAGGTTATTTTCCTTAACACCTAAATGGTCTTCAAATGTATTACCGATACCACCATCTTTATTATTAGGTCTATTATTTGGTAAAAACCCTAAATCTCTAATCCTTTCAAATTCGGAAACTATTTTATCTAAATTTTTTACATTATTATTCATGGTTTTGGGTTTTCAGGTGAAGTCTAAAAGGATTATCTTTACACTTGGACACCAAATTAGTCGTTTAGTATGAGGCAGACAAAAAATGTTACAGATATTGAGTTAAATAAGGTTTACAATGAGAATTGTTTAGAAACCCTTAAAAAAATGAAAGATGGTTCTGTGAACGCAGTAATTACATCACCTCCTTATAACATGAACCTTCGTATTAGAAACGGCAAATATTGTTCAAGACAAATTGTAAAAGAGTTGAGTACGAAGTATTCAAATTTTGATGATAATTTACCCATTGATGAGTATTATGAATTACACCTAAATATCCTCAAAGAACTACTTCGAGTTAGTGATATGGTATTTTATAATATTCAAATTGTTACAGGAAGTAAAAGAGCAATATTCAAAATAATTGGTAATTTATCTGATTACTTAAAGGATATTGTAATTTGGGATAAGGGTCATGGACAACCTGCAATGGCTGAAAGAGTTATGAATCGTAGAACTGAATTAATTTTAATATTTGATAAAAACAACGCAATTAGTAGACAATTTGATAAATGTAATTTCAATAGAGGAACTCTGGATGATTTGTGGTTGATTAAGAGAGGTCAGAAGGTATCATCAGAACATGGAGCAGTTTTCCCTGAACAACTTGTTTATACGATTTTAAACAATTTTACAAACGAAGGTGATATAATCTACGACCCATTTATGGGTACAGGAAGTACTGCTGTGGTATCTAAAAAACTAAAGAGAAACTATATTGGTAGTGAAATTAGTAATGAATATATGAAAGTTATCAATGAACGATTAAGTGCTGTATCTGAAACTTTGTTCTAATGACATATGAATATTATAAACAACTATCGTAACATTCTTGTAATTCCGAATATTACAAATTCAAAGAATCCTGAAATGGATTCTTTTTTTGATGTATTAAATCAACAGATAACGAAATTAGGTAATGATTTCTTTTGGTTTATACCCGTCATTAAACCCGTAAAATTATTATCTGATAAACCAAATGTCAAACAAATACCAATCAATTTGAGTGGTAATATGTTTCATATGAGGGTATCCTTTCCAACAGATATGATTAAACTATTACAATCTTCTACATTATCCCCTAATAATATAACCAATGATTTATGGGTGAATTACGATGTTGTTTATTCACATCTACCGGATTGGAACATACGAAGATTTATTCCTAATAATAAACCGATAATAGGTTATGCTCATTGGTGGGAAATGGAGATTTGTAATGGTAAATCCAACCTTAATAATTACTTGAATTTCGAAAGAGAAATTTTAGGGGCATTACAAATGAGAATCTTATTTGTAAACACTAAAACCCAGAAAAATTATATTATTAAAGAAGCTAGTAAAACATTTAATGATAATATTCTTTTGGAATTAGACAGAATAATTCAACCATTTTACCTAACTATTCCTGAAAATCTAATAATTAAACAAATCCCTCAAAAAAGAGAACGAACAATATTGTTCAATCACAGATGTACAAACGATAAAGGATACAATACTTTTATCAAACAAGTATTCAAATTCCGGAAAAATCGAACTGATTTCAATGTTTGGATTTCGTTAGGTGATAGATATAATATCAATTTTGAAGATAAATGGATTAATACGGATTCTGTTGAAAAATCAGAGTATTATAAACGACTATCCCAATGTTGGGTAACTATTGTTCCATCGGATTCCCATTACGGATGGAATATATCTGCTACTGATAGTTTAATGAGAGGTACTCCAGTTGTTTTTGAAGATTGTGAAAATTATAGAGAAATATATCCAAATGGGTTATTCTACACCAATGAAAGTGACCTATTTTTAATATTAAATCGGCTATTAGATGATGAGATTTTTTATTACAAATGGGTAATAAATTCTATCAATCATGCTAAATTTCTCTCTAATAATAATCATTTAGATGAGTTGAAACAAAATCTATTGAGTTAATCATTTAGTAAAATACTCTTGCCTCTATTCATTAACCAATCCTTTAATTCCTTTTCACTCATCTTCTCATACCAATAAAAATCCCTCTCTATCCTTTCCTCTTTGATTAGTTTCTGATAACGATTAATGGCTTTTGGTTTCCACCATTTTAAAAGTGAATCATCATTATTTTTCTTTGGAACTAAATCCTTTTCATCTATTTTATCATTAAGAAAATCAATAGTATTCTCATAAATTGAATAAAAATACACTCCCCTCTGATGCATATGGTAATATTCAGTTTGTTTCAAATCCAACAACCTAAATATAGATTTTATAATCTTTTGTTTAGGACCACTCGTAATTGTATTGTTCTCTGTAATGGTTGATTTATTGAAATCATCAGGATGATTTTCCTTTAACCAATTATACCAAAATTTATATAAATGATTAGATGGATTTAGTATAACCTTACCTTTTGATAAACCACACTTACTCCAATTAGGAATACCATTATAACTACTAAAAGAACCATATAAGGATGTAGTAGTAATACCCACTAAAACATCCCCATATCTTCCATTCCAATCGTTTTCTATAGTTTTTGATTGAACTAAACCAGCAATTAATTTAGTACCTAAAAAATTATACCCTAGAAGAAAGGTTGGTAAAATTGTTGTAGCCATACCAATATGATTGATTTTTTTCTTACCTATTTTAGTATCGGTATTCCATCCAATTTTTGTATCCCTTCCTTCTAAATGAAGAACATCGGAACCAATCACGATACATCCTAATACCTTATTAGTATATTTATCAATAACTACATATTTGAGATTCCTACCAACATTAGGATTCCAACTTAATGAATGTGTAAAAACTCTAATAGCATTAAAATAATCATCTCCATTAGTAAGTACTAAAACCGGATATAAATTTTCAATTTCAGTTATTGTAAGATTCTCATTTGAAATATCAGACGGCCTCCACAAATCATCTACTACTTGTTTCTTTATATCATTAGAAATCTTTGTTCTTTGGATTTCATCCAACTTTTCAAACATTAGTAACTCTTCTGTGGTAAGAGATTTTCTGAACTCTAAATCCTCAATGAGTTCTTTTCTTTTTTTATCAAATGTTTCAAATTTAGACTGATTAAGACTAATGTTTGTATAACCTTCGTTAGAATTGTAATCACCCATTAAAGAAAATGGATATGTTGTTTTAAGAATTGTAAAAAGTTCCTCACTTGATAAATTAGATATTGAATTTCTAACCAAAGTAATATGATTCCTTTCCGTTACTTTCTTGGATACTGATAATGTTTTAACTGATTTCAGAGAAAAATAGGCTTTATCAATCGATAAAGTACCATTGGGATTTTGAGGTAATTTAACCTTAACAAACAAATCTTTATCCTCTTGGAAAATCTTGTACAATTTTGTAGCTGAACCCCTACTGATATTAAACATTTCAGAAATAGTATTGTATATATCAATACCATCGTTCTTTTTACCTCTACCACCCAATTTTTTAAATAGATGGTTATCTAACTCGTTAAACTCGTTTCTAATAATTGTACCACTCTTTTCTCTTTGTTTGTTAAAATGAATAATCGCTAGTATTTCATTATCAAATGATTTAATCCTAACTGGAACTAATGAAATACCTAAATCTAAACAAGCAAAGAATCTCCGATGACCAGAAATTATCTCAAAATTTTTATTAATTACAATTGGTTCTAATATTCCATAGGTTTCAATTGAGTTTATAAAATCTTTCTTTAGTTTATCATCTTCATCTGAAAATGGTTCATAGATTTTGTAATTATGTGGATGTGGTTTAAGTTTTACAATATCTACCATTTGAACAATTGAATCCTTATTTTCCTCTTTAATACCCAATCCACCCTCTATTTCCTCAAAAATCTTAATTAGGTTATTATTGTTTCCCAATGATAAATTGTGTTTAGTCATTGAAATTAATTGCTCATTCGGTTCAACAAACTTACCCTTACCTTTTAGTTTAATACTCGTAACCCCATTTAATCTTGATTTAAGGAACTCTTCAGCCTCCATTAGATTAATTGTACCATTTCCTAATTTGAGTTTAATATCCTCATTCTCTGGACGATTTAATAACATTTCTACACCCTTCTTATCCATTTTCTTCTTGAAATTGGATAATTCTTGTCTTATTTTCTTTCTTTCGTTATAATCCATAAACTTAAACGAACAAATTTGTTCATTCTAAAATACCTTTTTTTTCCAACATGAACAAAAATTATGTTCAACCCAATTAACCTCCCAACTTAATCCAGAAAGTGTATTTATAATTACAAAATCAGTTGTAGATTCATCTTTATATTCCAAGCCATTTGTTGTTACTAAATCTAAAAAGTTATACAAATCATTATTATTCATAAAACCAACCCTTACTAAAGAGTCATCTTCTCTAAAAGATTTATTTGGACAATCGGTTTTGAATTTGTTAACTCCTCCATCATATTTTTCTTCTAAAATCTCTTTAGGAATAATTAGATTTATGAACTCAATGTCTATACTCACAATTTTCTATTTTAATTATTTACAATAGTAATAATAACCCAATTTACATTTAATAAACAATCTTATAACCCAAATTCATTCAACAAATCATTAACTCGATTCGAATAGATTTCATCTGGAATAACTCCCTTTTCTTTCATAGATTTAAGATACTCCAATTTAGATTCTAATGAATTTCCATTAACATTTTTAGCAAGTAACTCTTTTTTAACTGATGGATTAATAAAATCAAATAATGATTTAAGTTTATCATCGTCTTTACCTATGTATTTCGATGTCATTGACATTGAACTATGACCCATTTGTTGTGAAATTGATTTCATATCCACACCCAATTTATTTCCAATTGTGGCATGTGTTCTTCTACCCATATGAAATGACATCAATTTGTAGAAAGGTACAGATGGATTCTTTGTTGGATTTTTACCTACTCTTCTAATAGTATAAACTGAATTATTGAATTTTAATATTTCACCAATTTCCTTTAAATGTAAATTTACTTTGGTTAAATAATTTTGCCTTGTAAAATCACTTTTTAAACAATTTAATGGAAATAAATATTGTAATACTGATTTACCCTTTGAGTATTTACGATATAGTTGTTTTGATAATTGATTTTCAATAATAGGTACCTCATCTTTTGTTTTTTGTTGAATAATACTGTACTCAAGGTTTTCAATATCAAAATCCCCAACTTTAACTTTTACACAATCGCTCCATCTCAATCCAGTTGCTACACTAAACAAAAACATATCTTTAACTACCTCATAAGTTGTGTAGTAATTGAATTTGTTTTTTGAAACCATTCCTACTATCATTCCTTTAGAATCTCTTTTAGCTCGATTAGTTTCTAAATCTTTTATAGTTTCAAATAATTCATCTTTAATAAGATAGGAACTCTCAACCCACCCTTTATAATGTTTGATATAAGAAGGTATTTCATTTTCTTCATCATTAATTGGATAGTAATCAAATTCTCGATAATTATACATAGTCTCAATTTGATTTTGATTCAACGCAACTACTTTTTTTGAACCTACCGGTAATTTTGTTTTATAATCCACATTAACTCTGTTGACAAAATTCTCTCTTTGAGCGAAAAGTAAAAATTGACGAAATTGTGAAATAATTTTTGCCGAAGTTGAATTACTGTATTGTTTTTGAACTAAATAAGATTCAAATTCCGTATAGAACATATTATCAATCTCACGAAAATCAATCTCTAAATCACCTTTTAGTTTTATAAAATCTTCTACTATTCTCAATCGATAACAAATGGAACGATAATATGTAGTTGTTTTATCAAGTGATTTAATATATTTTTCTTTTAGAACATATAGTATTGGAAATCTATCAACAAGAGTTTCATTGTGCTTAACAACTAATAACTCTCTCTTAAATTGTTTCATCCCTAATTTTACTAATTCAGTTGAAGGAATAATGTTTTCACTTTTTAATCTTTCAATTACTAAATAAACATTCTCTTTGAATGAACGGAGTACCTGATTTTTTCCTTCAAATTCATTATCAGTTTTTTTAATTGGATTATCTTTTTTACCATCACCGAAATCCTTTTTACTACATTTAACGGATGGAGACAACTCTATTCTCTTTGAGAGATGAGTATATATTAATATAACATATCCGTAGCCCTTATCGCTTTTTAATTTATAGTATAAATTCATTTTTTACTTTTAATACACAAACATAATTAAAATAAGGGAAAATTTCCTCATAATTTGAGGATTTTCTCCCCTATTAATAAAAACGAATAAACTACATCTATCTATTAATCAATTGGTTATGTTAATAATGTGTAATAAAATTTGATACTAGTGGGACCACTAACAAACCCTCTATATTCAACGTATAGAGG
>NZ_JBIKSE010000046.1:0-9885 GCF_044348765.1 Arenimonas sp. | reverse complement strand
AACGTTACGGCCGTGAGGATGTCGATGCGGCACTGATGCACATCAAACGCCTGCAGCTGAAAAATCGCAGCACCCTGCTGCAACCTTACTTAAGCAAAGTCGATGACGCGGGCGAAACCGCCCTGCTGTACTTCAACGGCGTGTACTCGCATGCCATTCGCAAAGGCCCATTGCTCAAACGCGATGAAGGTCCGACTGAAAAACTGTTCGCACCGGAAGAAATCATGGCACGCGTCCCAGGTGAAGATGAAATCGCCTTGGCCGAGCAGGTCATCGCCGCGCTGCCGGCATTGTTCGGTCTGAACGGTCCGCTGGCCTACGCCCGCATCGATCTACTGCGTGACGAGGATAGCCAGCCCTGTCTGCTCGAGTTAGAGCTGACCGAACCCTCGCTGTTCTTCAATTACGCCGATGGCGCCGCCGAGCGATTTGTTACTGCCCTCAAACACCGCTTAAGCCTTTGATTTCACTTTTCCTTCAGCCCAAGCAGCTGTTTGAAAAAGGGGATTTGGGATAGAATAAAGGCCTGTTTTTTCCCGAAACACTCCCCCCCGAGGCCGAGCAATGAAGATTCTGGTTGGTTACAAGCGCGTGGTTGACTACAACGTGCGCATTCAAGTCAAGCCCGACGGCTCCGGTGTCATCACTGATGGCGTGAAACTGTCCGCCAATCCGTTCGACGACATCGCTCTGGAAGAAGCCCTGCGCATCCGCGACAAGGGACTGGCTTCGGAAGTCGTGGTGGTCACCATGGGCCCGGCCGATTGCCAGGCACATATCCGCAACGGTCTGGCCATGGGCGCCAACCGCGCCATCCATGTGGTCACAGATGCCGCCATCCAGCCACTGACTGCCGCTCGTGCCTTCCTGAAACTGATTGAAAAAGAACAACCCGGCTTGGTACTGATGGGCAAGCAGGCCATCGACGATGACGCCAACCAGACCGGCCAGATGCTGGCTACGCTGTGGGGTCGGCCACAGGCGACCTTTGCCGGCGCCATCGCCATCAACAGCGGCACCGTGCAGGTCACCCGTGAAGTGGATGCCGGTCTGGAAATCCTCGACATCGATCTACCGGCGGTGGTCACCGTCGATCTGCGCTTGAACGAACCACGCTTCATCAAGCTGCCCGACATCATGAAAGCCAAAAGCAAGCCGCTGGAAACCATCGCCTTCTCTGATCTTGGCGTTGAATCCGCAGATTTCCTGAAAACCAGCCTGTTCGCACCACCGGCCAAGCGTAGCAAAGGCGTAATGGTCAAAGACGTCGCCGAGCTGGTCGCCGCCTTGAAAAACAAAGGACTTGTCTAATGAGCCGCGTACTGATCATCGCCGAACACCTCAACGGCCAGCTCAACGGCGCCACTGCGCGCTGTGTATCCTGCGCCAAGTCCTTGAATGCCGAAGCCATCGATGTGCTGGTTCTGTCCGATGCTGGCCAAGCCGTGGCCGAACAGGCTGCGAGAATTTCCGGTGTGAGCAAAGTGCTAGTGGCCGATAACGCCGCCAACGCCCATGCCATCGCGCAAGTGCTAGCACCGCAGATCGCCGAAGCCGCCACCGGTTATAGCCATGTGTTCGGCCCGTCCACCACCTTCGGAAAGGATCTGATGCCCTGCGTGGCCGCGTTGCTCGGCGTGGCGCAGATCAGCGATGTGATGACAGTGGAATCGAGCCATAGCTTCAAACGTCCGATTTACGCCGGCAACGCCATCATCACTGTCAATGCACCGTCTGATAAAGCGGTGGTCGCCACCGTGCGTACCGCCTCCTGGCCGGCCGCCGAGAGCGGCGGCAGCGCTAGCATCGAATCCATCTCGCTGAAGACCGGATTGCCGACGCATACCCGTTTCGTTTCCCTGCAACAGGGCAAATCCGACCGTCCCGATCTGCAAAGTGCCGGTAAAGTGGTGTCTGGTGGCCGTGCGCTAGGCTCAGCCGAGAATTTCGCCATCGTGTATTCACTGGCCGACAAACTCGGTGCTGCCGTCGGCGCTTCGCGTGCCGCTGTGGATGCCGGTTATGTGCCCAATGAGTTACAGGTTGGTCAGACCGGAAAAATAATTTCCCCCGAGCTTTATATCGCCATCGGCATTTCCGGCGCTATCCAGCACCTGACCGGCATCAAAGACGCCGGCACCATTGTTGCTATCAACAAAGATGCCGAAGCACCGATATTTGAAATCGCCGATTTCGGTCTCGTCGGCGATTTGTTCCAGATTCTTCCGGAACTGGAAAAAGAACTCTAGTATCAATCTGCTTGGGGGCAATAAAAACTCCGCTCACGCGGAGTTTTTATTGCCAGAACATCCTGCTTATTGAAGGACGGTAACACCGGTCTTGTTTTTTATTTCCTCAAGCGAGACCTCTGGCGCGAGCTCAATCAACTTCAAGCCAGCATCGGTCACGTCAAACACGCCCAACTCGGTGATGATGCGGTTGACTACGCCGAGGCCGGTCAGCGGCAAGGTGCATTCCGGCAGGATTTTCGGCGAGCCGTCTTTGGCGGCGTGCTCCATCAGCACCACCACGCGCTTGACGCCAGCCACCAGATCCATCGCGCCGCCCATGCCTTTCACCATCTTGCCGGGCACCATCCAGTTGGCCAGATCGCCTTTGTCGGTGACCTGCATGGCACCGAGGATGGCCAAATCGATGTGACCGCCGCGGATCATCGCAAACGAATCATGGCTGCCGAAATAGCTGGCGCCTTCGCGGGCGGTCACCGTCTGCTTGCCGGCATTGATCAGATCGGCATCCACCTCGGCCTCAAGCGGAAACGGACCGATGCCAAGCAGGCCGTTCTCGCTCTGCAGCCAAACCTCCATGCCTTCGGGAATGTGGTTGGCTACCAAGGTCGGCAGGCCGATGCCGAGGTTCACATAGGCACCGTCGCTGAGTTCTGCGGCAGCGCGTTTAGCCATGTCATCACGGGTCCAAGCCATGTCATTCTCCTTATGCCGTGCGCACGATGCGTTGTTCGATGCGTTTTTCCGGCGTGGGGTTGAGCACGATACGGTCGACGTAGATACCCGGGGTGTGGATGCTGTCCGGATCGAGTTCGCCAACCGCAACGATTTCTTCGACTTCAACGATGCAGATCTTGCCCGCCATCGCCACCGCCGGATTGAAATTTCGCGCAGTCTTGCGGTACACCAGATTTCCGGAAGTATCCGCTTTCCAGGCTTTCACCAGCGACACATCGGCATGCAACGCGGTTTCCAGCACGTAATGCTTGCCGTCGAACTCGCGGGTTTCCTTGCCCTCGGCCACGATGGTACCGTAACCGGTGCGAGTGTAGAAGGCTGGAATGCCCGCACCACCGGCGCGCAGGCGCTCGGCTAGGGTGCCCTGCGGGTTGAATTCAAGTTCCAGCTCACCGGCCAGATACTGCCGTTCGAATTCCTTGTTCTCGCCTACGTACGAGGACACCATTTTTCGGATCTGGCGCGTGGCCAGCAGCATGCCGAGGCCAAAGCCGTCAACGCCGGCATTGTTGGAAATCGCGGTCAGGCCGGTTTTACCGGAATCGCGCAGCGCGGCGATCAGCGCTTCAGGAATGCCGCACAGACCGAAGCCGCCGACGGCAATGGTCTGGCCGTCCTGTATGATGCGGCGCAGGGCGTCATCGGCACTGGCGTAGAGTTTTTTGTTCATACGAAAATCCTTTCAGGAACCCACAGCATCAGGCCGACAGTGCCTGCTGGATATCGGACCAAAGGTCGATGGCATCCTCGACGCCGACACTGAGCCGTACCAGATTTCCGGTCACGCCCAGGGCGTTACGGCGGTCCTCCGGAATCGAGGCATGCGTCATCACCGCCGGATGATTGGCCAGGCTTTCCACGCCGCCAAGCGATTCGGCGCAGGCGAACAGCTCCAAGCGCTCCATGAAGCGCTTGGCTTCAGGGAAGCCACCCTTCAGCCAGACACTGACCATGCCGCCGAAACCGTACATCTGTGACTTCGCCAGCGCGTGTTGCGGGTGCGAGGACAGGCCCGGATAGGTAACCTTTTCCACCGCCGGATGCGCTTCCAGTTTTTCGGCAATGAATTGCGCGTTCTCGCAGTGAGCCTTCATGCGCAGGTGCAGAGTTTTCAAACCGCGCAGCGCGAGGAAGCTATCAAATGGACCCTGCACGCCGCCTATGGCGTTCTGCAGGAAGGTCATCTGTTCAGCCAGTACGGCATCTTTCACCACCACTATGCCACCGACGATATCGGAATGACCGTTCAGGTATTTGGTGGCTGAGTGCATCACGATATCGGCGCCCAGTTCCAGCGGGCGCTGCAGCACCGGTGAGCTGAAAGTATTGTCGACCGCCAGCAGTAGGCCATTCGCCTTGGCGAATTCGGCCAGACGGCGGATGTCGACCAGCTTCAATAGTGGATTTGTCGGGGTTTCGCACCAGATCATTTTGGTGTTTGGCTGTAGCGCGTCCTTGACCGCAGCCAGATCATTGAGATCGACGAAGCTGAATTCCAGACCCGCGCTTCGCCGGCGCACGCGTTCGAATAGGCGATAGGTACCGCCGTACACGTCGTCCATGCAGATCACGTGCGCGCCCGAATCAAGCAGTTCCAGCACGGTCGAGGTCGCGGCCAGCCCGGAGGCGAAAGCATAGCCGTGCGTTCCGGATTCCAGTTCGGCCACGCAGCGCTCATAGGCGAAGCGGGTCGGATTATGGCTACGCGAATATTCAAAGCCCTGATGTTCACCCGGGCTGGCCTGGGCATAGGTCGAGGTCGCATAAATCGGCACCATGACCGCACCGGTGGACGGATCGGGGCTCTGGCCGGCATGGATGGCTTTAGTGCCGATACCGTGGGTTTTCTTGCTGCTCATGGGATTCCTTTATTGCACGCGGCGGCGCAGGTAATTCAACAAGTCGATGCGGGTAATCAAGCCGAGGAAACGGGTGCCGTCCATCACGATAGCAACCTTACCGGCATCGAACACTGGCATCAGTGCCGCCATCGACGCGCCGACTTCAAGCACTTCCAGATCACGCACCATGGCGGTCGACACCAGGTCCTTGAAACGCGCCTGATCGTTATGTACATGAATCAGCACATCGGATTCGTCAACAATGCCGACGATCTTCTCGTCATCCATCACCGGCAGCTGGGACACGTCGTACATCTTCATGCGCTGGTAGGCCACGGTCAGGGTGTCTTTCGGACCGACCACCACCGTATCGCGCTTAGCGTAAGGCCGGAGAATCAGATCGGACAGATCGCCCTTGGCTTCGCGTTCGAGAAATCCGTTGTCGAGCATCCAGTAATCGTTGTACATCTTCGACAGATATTTATTGCCGGTATCGCACACGAACACCACCACCTTTTTGGGCACGGTCTGTTCGCGGCAGTATTTCAACGCGGCCGCCAGCAGCGTGCCGGACGATGAACCGCCGAGCACGCCCTCCTTCATCAGCAGCTCGCGGCCGGCTATGAAACTTTCCTTGTCGGAAATGGCGTAGGCTTTCCTGACCCGGTGGAAATCGGAAATGCGCGGCAGGAAGTCCTCGCCGATGCCTTCGACCATCCAGGATCCCGATTTAGTGCTGAGCACACCTTCGTTGATGTACTGGGTCAGAATCGAGCCGACCGGATCGGCCAGTACCAGCTCGACATGCGGCGCGGCGACTTCGAAGAAGCGGGAAAGGCCAGTCATCGTGCCGGAACTGCCGCAGCCGAATACGATGGCATCCATGTCATGGCCCATCTGCTCCCAGATTTCAGGACCAGTGCCGGTCTCATGTGCCAGCGGGTTATCGGGATTGCCGAATTGATTGATGAAATACGCACCGGGCGTTTCATGCGCGATGCGCTCGGCCATGTCCTGGTAGTACTCGGGGTGGCCTTTGGCGACATCGGAACGGGTCAGCACCACTTCGGCCCCCATGGCACGCAGGTTGAAGATCTTCTCACGGCTCATTTTGTCGGGCACCACCAGCAGCAGCTTGTAGCCTTTCTGCTGGGCGACCAGCGCCAGTCCGATACCGGTATTGCCGGCAGTACCCTCGACCAGGGTGTCGCCCGGCTGGATTTTCCCGGCACGCTCGGCCGCTTCGATCATCGACACCCCGATACGGTCCTTGATCGAGCCCCCCGGATTCATGCATTCCAGCTTGAGGTACAGCTGACACAGGCCAGTGTCGAGATGCTGGGCTTTGACCATGGGCGTCTGCCCGATCAATTCCAGAATACTGTGATGAATGGTCATGATAAAGGCAGCAAAGGGGGACGTCACATTCTACCAGTTTCATCCCCCGCCAAGACCGGGTGACAGCCGTCCGACGAGGAGGCCGGCCATCACCCTTTGCCGCTTTAAAACCCGCTCAGAGAGTGCTGTCTCCGAGCATACGGGTCAGCCGATCCTTAGCTATCAGCTTTTCCCGCTTCATACGGGTCAAGGTGCGGTCATCGATCGGCAAGACACCGAGTTCGGCATCGGTGACTTTCTTATCGAGCTTCTGGTGGTGGAAATACAGACGGCGGAAATCGCTATCCGTCTGGATACGTGAATCGACTGACTGTTTCGATTGACCTTCAAACACAGGAACCCCCTTGGCAAAAACAAAACCCCGGCAAGGCCGGGGTTTCATGGGTTGTGCACACGATTATGACGCTGGAGTCACGGCTCGCTTCCGGCCGGAATTCCTGTGCTGCATCGGGACGAGGTGATGTAGCGTCGTGCATGATCGTGGCTCGCTTTCGCCATGCAACGGAAAATAGCCTGCATGGGATATAAAACCTACGCCGGTCTTTTTCGGGCCGCAAGCCCTTTTTTATGTCGTTGATTTCGCGATATTTTCAAAATGGCCTCGGGCCAGAATCGTAAAATCGGAGTTTTATTATTATTTTTCATGGACTTATAGGAGTCTGACGCGGGGCTAAAAATCACAAGCTGCTGATTTTCCGCTTATTTCTGGATGATCTCGACACGCCGATTCTGCGCACGCCCTGATTTTCCAGTGTTTGAAGCCAAAGGCTTGACCGAACCCCAGCCTTTGGCGCTGAGTTTGCCGGCAGGCACACCGGCGGCCCGGAGCACCGCCATCACCGCCTCGGCGCGCTGGCGCGAAAGGGCCACATTGGACTCCTCGCTACCCAGATTGTCGCTGAAGCCCTCCACGGACCAAGCTTTGCCGGAGGCCTTCAGGCGCTTGCCCAGCTGACCGAGGCTTTGCCGGGCTTCCGGCTGCAGGGTGGCTTTGCCGGCCAGGAACGCGGTACCGGGCAACCGATACCGGCCTTTGCGCGACCCGCCCAGGCTGACCAGATCGTCGCTACGGGCGTTGGCCAAGGCGGCCAGTTCTTCCTCCAGACGCGCCAGTTCACCGTCTTTGGCGACCAAGGCAGCGCCGGCGGTGGCCGCATCCGCCACGGCGGCGGCATCTGCATTCAGCAAGACCTCTTCTTCACGCGCCAGCGCCTGCAGGCGCAGGCGTTCGGCTTCCTTCCGCGCCAACTCGGCATCACGGCGGCTGGCTTCCAGCAATATGGCATCGCGCTCGCGGTCGAGCGCCAGTGATTGTTGACGCAGTTGTGCCACCTTCAATGCATATTCGGCCGTGCTCACCCGCAGTTCGACGATGGCGGTGGCAAATGCCCGGTCGCGGGATCGCACCTCCGGTAATGCCAACAGGGCCTGACGGGCCTGAAGACGCTCGAGTGCTGCAGCATCGCTATCGCCAGCACTGGCATCCACTGCAGCCAGACGTTCCTCCAGAAGTGGCCACTGCTGTTGGGAGTCTGCATCCGAGGTCTGCGCCTGTACTGGCACGCAGACAAGCATGAGCAGAATCAGGGTTAGGAAGCGGATCATGGCGGGTTACCGCCGTTGCCTAGCAGCAAATTCCGACGCAGGGCGTTGTTCTCGGAAATCTTGCGTTCGATCTGTTCCGCCAGCTTGCGCTGCCGAGTCTGTGCAGTGGCCAGAGCGGCCTGTGCTTCCGCGGTCTGTGCGGCGCGTTCGGCATCGATCTTCTTGCGTTTGAGCTGCAAGACCTGTGCTTGAGCATAGGCATCGCGAGCGCTCTGATAGGGTAACGACGCCCATTGCGCCGCCTGTTCGCGCTCAGCCTCGAGCAACGCCCGTTCAGCGGCTTCAAATGCGGGGGACGGCGCCGACGTCTGGGCAAACACGGGTGTGAACGCCAGAAAGAAAGCGGTGGCCGACAACAAGTACACAAACTGCTTGGACACTCTATAATCCATTGAAAGAGGGTACCTAGGATCGCATTCCAGTGTACACAATAACGGCTCCGGCAAAAACCGGGCAAGGGGAACTTATGGATATTGGCTATTTCCTGAAGCTGATGCGTGAAAAAAACGCATCCGACCTATTCCTGAGCACCGGTGCGCCTGTTTACATCAAGGTCGAAGGCAAACTTTACGCCTTGGGAAACAACGAGCTGGCAACCGGCATGGTCAAAAAAATTGCGTATTCGCTGATGGACGAAGACCAGATTAAGGTGTTCGAACACGAACTGGAATACAACATGGCCATCTCCATCCGCGAGGCCGGCCGCTTCCGGGTCAACTGCTTCAAGCAGCGCGGTGAAATCGCCATGGTTATCCGTGCCATCAAGAGCGAAATCCCGAGCATCGAGGAACTGAAGCTGCCGCAGACGCTCAAAAGCATCATCAACGAACCGCGCGGACTGGTGCTGGTAGTCGGATCCACCGGTTCGGGTAAATCGACGGCACTGGCGGCAATGATTGATCACCGCAACGAAACCCAGACCGGCCACATCCTGACCATCGAAGATCCGATCGAATTCCTGCACCGGCACAAGAAATCACTGGTCAATCAACGCGAAGTCGGCTTCGACACTCATGGCTTCCACAATGCACTGAAAAACGCCATGCGCGAAGCGCCGGATGTGATCCTGATCGGTGAAATCCTGGACGCCACCACCATGGAAGCAGCCATCACCTTCGCAGAGACCGGCCACTTATGCTTGGCCACCCTGCACTCCAACAACGCCGATCAGACCCTCGAACGCATCCTGAACTTTTTCCCGGAAGTCGCGCACAAGAACATCCTGATGAATCTGGCGCTGAACCTGCGCGCAGTGATCTCCTTGCGCCTGGTGATTGGTGTTGATGGCCACCGCATACCGGCCACGGAAGTACTGATCAATACTCCGATGATCCGCGACCTCATCCGGCGTGGGCAGATCCACGAAGTCAAGGAAGCGATGGACACCAGCCTGGAAGAAGACATCCATACCTTTGACCAGTGCCTGTTCCGCATGTACAAGGACGGCAAGATCACCCTCGACGAAGCCCTGTTGAAAGCCGACTCGCGCGACGGTCTTGCGCTCAAGATCCGACTGTCGGAAGGCGGCAGCGCCGAACACGATCCCTACGGGGATCTATACAAAACCCAGTAACCGAGAAGCCCGTGCAAGCGGGCTTTTTTCTGACCTCAATTGACGCGAAAGTCTGCAGGTGTATCCGGCTGCCGCCCGGGATGCGCTCGCGCGAACGCCGGCAAGGATTGGCACTGGCCGGCGATGCGCATTACGTTCGGATACGGTGTCATGTCGAGATTGAAGCGCGCGGCCGCGAACACATGCGGCACCAGGAAGCATTCAGCCAGGCCCGGGTTGTCACCGACAGTGAAACTGCTGCCATGGGGATTATTCGCCAGTTGCGTTTCGATGTTGCCGAAATTCACTGCCAGCCAATGCCGAACCCAGGCGTTGCGGGCGTCCTCATCCAGACCATGCGTATGCTGCAGATGCTGGAGAACGCGCAGGTTCATCAGCGGCTGTCCTTCCGAGGCGATATACAACGCTAGTCCGCGTACGAAGGCGCGCGCCAGTGGTTTGGCCGGAAGTAGGCGCGGCTCAGGAAATACGTCGTCGAGAT
>NZ_JBIKSE010000131.1:0-2714 GCF_044348765.1 Arenimonas sp. | reverse complement strand
GGTGAGGATTGGAACTCAATCTCGATGTCAAAAATTATGATGTTCTCTTATAGCGCCCAGTCTTCGGACTGGGTGAGGATTGGAACAGAGAAAGAGATAGAACTACTTGAAAGATGTTACATAGCGCCCAGTCTTCGGACTGGGTGAGGATTGGAACCATTGGTCAGGAGTGTCTGGCAAAAAGCTAAGCAAATAGCGCCCAGTCTTCGGACTGGGTGAGGATTGGAACGTACTGCTTCCCAAATCGAAAGTTGGTCTGATGAATAGCGCCCAGTCTTCGGACTGGGTGAGGATTGGAACAGCCTGTCCATACCATCCTTAGCCTCTTTTTGTTATAGCGCCCAGTCTTCGGACTGGGTGAGGATTGGAACTATACCCGCGCCATTGACGGCGATCGTGGTATTGAATAGCGCCCAGTCTTCGGACTGGGTGAGGATTGGAACAAATAGAACAAGAGAGAGAGAGAGAGAGAATAACGAGATAGCGCCCAGTCTTCGGACTGGGTGAGGATTGGAACTGCTCTTGAGAAAATTATGCAGCACTCTCTTCGCAATAGCGCCCAGTCTTCGGACTGGGTGAGGATTGGAACTGGCTGCGTTGCTTAGCTTTTTGCCAGATACTCCTGATAGCGCCCAGTCTTCGGACTGGGTGAGGATTGGAACAAACGCTACAAAGTCCCCTTCTTACCCTACGATAGCGCCCAGTCTTCGGACTGGGTGAGGATTGGAACTTTTACGGCTGGCGGATTAAGGGAGTCGATCAAAATAGCGCCCAGTCTTCGGACTGGGTGAGGATTGGAACAATGACAATCTCGAAAGGCAATCGATCGCCTTTGATAGCGCCCAGTCTTCGGACTGGGTGAGGATTGGAACTGTGGCGAGGGTTGTCTGTACTTGGATGTCGGCATATAGCGCCCAGTCTTCGGACTGGGTGAGGATTGGAACTCTCGATTTTTTACCCGCTTTCGTGTATGCGCAGAAAATAGCGCCCAGTCTTCGGACTGGGTGAGGATTGGAACTAAATCTCTTTCACCGTCCGTTATTAGAGATGCTTTTATAGCGCCCAGTCTTCGGACTGGGTGAGGATTGGAACTCCGATCGGGGGTAAAAAGCCAAAAATGCTATAACTATAGCGCCCAGTCTTCGGACTGGGTGAGGATTGGAACTCAAACCGATAACTCTTATAAAACCCTGTAGATAATATAGCGCCCAGTCTTCGGACTGGGTGAGGATTGGAACCTCAAGTCCAATCCTTATGACTATGTTGGTAAAGATATAGCGCCCAGTCTTCGGACTGGGTGAGGATTGGAACAAACAATCCTTTGCTGACCTCTCCTCTATTAGGATTGATAGCGCCCAGTCTTCGGACTGGGTGAGGATTGGAACAAGGCTATTTTTGATTGATAAGTGCTACTTGCCAAAATAGCGCCCAGTCTTCGGACTGGGTGAGGATTGGAACAAAAAGTTAGATTCACCGTACTGGGTTGATAGAACGTCCGACACTAACACATCTAGGATAGCGCCCAGTCTTCGGACTGGGTGAGGATTGGAACAAAAAGTTAGATTCACCGTACTGGAGCAAAGCCTATAGCGCCCAGTCTTCGGACTGGGTGAGGATTGGAACTATTCCCTCGCGTTCTGACGCTTGCCCCAAATTGAATAGCGCCCAGTCTTCGGACTGGGTGAGGATTGGAACGGTCTATCCTACACCAAATACAATCAAGGTAGATTATAGCGCCCAGTCTTCGGACTGGGTGAGGATTGGAACTGCGCTCGGCCATATTGGAGGATTTTCCGTCTTTTATAGCGCCCAGTCTTCGGACTGGGTGAGGATTGGAACTTTATCATAGTGTTGATGGAGGTATGGAGAGATGATAGCATAGCGCCCAGTCTTCGGACTGGGTGAGGATTGGAACAATAATTTTCGCCATTTTTTCAGGGCTGACATTATAGCGCCCAGTCTTCGGACTGGGTGAGGATTGGAACGTGTCCTAAGCGTAAATTCTTTTTGATGGTTGCATAGCGCCCAGTCTTCGGACTGGGTGAGGATTGGAACTGAGCATAGACAAAGGCAGGGAGAAAGTCGAGAGATAGCGCCCAGTCTTCGGACTGGGTGAGGATTGGAACACCGGGCTAGTACATACTTGCGGAAAATGAGAACAATAGCGCCCAGTCTTCGGACTGGGTGAGGATTGGAACAATATTGAGACTCTTAAAGAGCCTGAAGTCGTTGATAGCGCCCAGTCTTCGGACTGGGTGAGGATTGGAACAGTTCACTGATATCAAGCCTTATGTGTCAAAATAGCGCCCAGTCTTCGGACTGGGTGAGGATTGGAACCTAATATCACGCGAATTGGGATATCTGATTGATAAATAGCGCCCAGTCTTCGGACTGGGTGAGGATTGGAACTTCTATCGGATGCTGATTAAATGGAACTTTAAAATAGCGCCCAGTCTTCGGACTGGGTGAGGATTGGAACTCCTTCTCCTTCTCCTTCGCCTTCTCCTTCGCCTGATATAGCGCCCAGTCTTCGGACTGGGTGAGGATTGGAACTATGTTATATGAAAGCTGTTGGTTTTGCAAACCCGATAGCGCCCAGTCTTCGGACTGGGTGAGGATTGGAACTGTGGCGAGGGTTGTCTGTACTTGGATGTCGGCATATAGCGCCCAGTCTTCGGACTGGGTGAGGATTGGAACTCTCGATTTTTTACCCG
>NZ_JBIKSE010000126.1:0-2747 GCF_044348765.1 Arenimonas sp. | reverse complement strand
AAGATGACGCTTGAAGACATCATTGAATTCCGTGATCGCCTCAATATTCCTTTGGCAGATTCGCAGCTCGATAAGTACATGCCTGCCTACTGCAAGCCAGCGCCTGATTCTGTCGAAGCTAAGTACCTCGAAGAACGTCGCGCCGCACTCGGTGGTTCTATTCCGCGCCGACGTTCAGTTTCTAAGCCACTTCCTCAACCACCTGATAGCACCTACGAATCCGTGCGCCGTGGCTCTGGACAACAAGAGATTGCTACAACGATGGCCTTTGTGCGAATGCTCAAAGATCTCGTTAAGGATGAAGGCATCGGAAAGCGCATCGTTCCGATCATTCCTGATGAGGCGCGCACCTTCGGTCTCGATTCACTCTTCCCATCACTGAAGATTTACTCACCTCACGGCCAGCAGTACACCGCCGTAGACCGCGAACTCATCCTCTCTTACAAAGAATCTACCTCTGGTCAAATTCTTCACGAAGGCATCAATGAAGCAGGATCGGTTGCATCATTTACTGCTGTTGGTTCTTCGTACTCAACACACGATGAACCAATGATCCCGATCTACATCTTCTATTCGATGTTTGGATTCCAGCGCACCGGAGATGCATTCTGGGCGGCATCGGATCAGCTGGTTCGCGGCTTTGTTCTTGGCGCAACTGCAGGACGCACCACCCTTAACGGTGAAGGGTTGCAACATGAAGATGGTCACTCTCATCTTCTGGCATCAACCAACCCTGCTGTCGTTTCATACGATCCAGCCTTTGGTTACGAACTCGGACATATCTTTAAAGATGGTCTCAAGCGTATGTATGGCCCAAATAGCGAGAACATTTACTACTACCTCACTGTCTATAACGAGCCATATATGCAACCTGCAGAACCAGATAATCTCGATGTTGATGGTCTCTTGCGTGGAATCTATCTATTGTCACCTGGAAAGAAGCAGCGCAAGAAAAATGCGCAAATTCTCGCCTCAGGCGTCGGAGTGAATTGGGCCCTTAAGGCGCAACAACTTCTCCAAGATGATTGGGGTATCTCTGCCTCTGTCTGGTCTGTGACTTCATGGAACGAACTTCGCCGTGATGGACTAGCAATCGATAGCCATAACTTGCTCCATCCAAATCAGAAGAAGAGCGCATATATAACTTCAAAGCTTGAGGGAAGTGATGGACCTGTCATCGCGGTC
Organism: Arenimonas sp.; assembly: GCF_044348765.1. Lineage (GTDB taxonomy): Bacteria > Pseudomonadota > Gammaproteobacteria > Xanthomonadales > Xanthomonadaceae > Arenimonas. The sequence continues at coordinate 1,562 of NZ_JBIKSE010000126.1, read as the reverse complement.
TCTGACTTTATGCGCGCCGTTCAAGATCAGATTGCTCCATGGGTTCCTAACCGATTTAAGTCACTTGGAACCGATGGTTTTGGATTATCTGATACTCGCGGTGCGCTCCGTCGTCACTTTAAAGTCGATGCTGAATCAATTGTTGTCGCTACCTTAGCTGAGCTCGCGCAATCTGGAGATATTAAAGAATCTCTAGTAAGTGAGGCAATTTCGAAGTATCGTATCGATGATGTCACAGCGGCAGATGCAGGAAATACTGAAGGATCAGGCTGATTAATCGAATTCCAGTAACAGATATCTCCCCCACAGTTTTCTTTGGGGGAGATTTTGTACCTGTCAAAGCAATCGCACATGAATTAATCTCAGTCTCTGCAACAATTTTCCGCGAAGGCCACGATGCCCTAGGCGCCGATGTAATTCTTTACTCTGCAGACGGCATCGAAATATCACGTCAGCAAATGCATCTTCTCTGGCAAGGTGGCGATCGATATGCAGCTGATATCAGTCTTCCTGCAGTAGGTGATTACACATTTGCAATTGAGAGTTATGACCATCCCTTAGCCACTTGGTTACATGATGCGCAGATCAAGATAAACGCTGGTGTCGAAGCAGAACTGATGTGTGACACTGGAGCTGCTTTGTTTAAAGAGCTCATCTCTGTCGATTCTGCTGCAAAGTCTGCCCTGAAGAAGGCGCTGGCAGCTTTAGAAGATAAGAAGTTGAGCGCACTCGAAAGATTTAGCTATGCATCTGAGAGCTCTGTTAGCGAATTTCTTGAAACCCATCCCATTCGACGCCTCTCTTCGCTGACAAGAAAGTACCCAATCCGCGCAGATTACTCGCGTGCACTGGTTGGCTCTTGGTATGAATTCTTCCCACGTAGCGAAGGTGCCATCCTTAATCGCGATAGCTCAGTTACCAGTGGAACATTTAAAACAGCAGGAAAACGAATACCAGCTATTGCTGCTATGGGATTCGATGTTCTATATCTGCCTCCTATTCATCCGATTGGTAATTCACACCGCAAAGGACGCAATAACTCTCTCACCCCAACAGAATCTGATCCCGGAGTTCCTTGGGCGATCGGAAATAAATCTGGCGGGCATATGTCTGTAAATCCTGAGCTCGGCACCATCGAAGATTTCGAAGATTTTCTCAAGGTTGCCAAAAAGAATGGAATCTCTGTTGCCCTCGACTTTGCACTGCAAGCATCACCAGATCATCCTTGGGTAGAAGAACACCCTGAGTTCTTTAGCCACCGCATCGATGGCACGATTGCATATGCTGAGAACCCACCAAAGAAGTACCAAGATATTTATCCTATTAACTTCGATAATGATTACCAAGGCATACTTGATGAATCAATAAAGACCTTACGTTTCTGGATTTCTAAGGGTGTCTCAATCTTCCGAGTTGATAATCCGCACACCAAGCCAGTTCATTTCTGGGCAGACCTTACAAAGATAATTCGAAATGAATCGCCGCAGGTTATCTTCTTAGCCGAGGCATTTACCAAGCCAGCCATGATGCATGCCCTCGGCATGGCGGGCTTCCACCAGTCT
>NZ_JBIKSE010000020.1:0-31423 GCF_044348765.1 Arenimonas sp. | reverse complement strand
GTAAAGCGCACGTCTACATCACCGACCGCAGAAAAGTCGTCTATCTGCCTACCCAAAGTGGTCCGGTTTTATTAAGCTTGGAGCGACCGAGGGAATTCCTCGACACTTTGCAGGCCCTGTAATGCTGATACCCGCGGAATACCGCCTGATCAATGGCAGCTGGCTCGATGTGGTGCCTGCCTGCCTGTACCGTGCCCGCGCCAACAATCATGCACGGCAACTGGCCCGTGCGGATTGGCTGATCCGCAACCGCAGCAGCGGTAGCTATATCGCAACCATGCAAGCCTCACGGGTGCGCTTCCTGAACCGCAGCCCTGCCCCACAACAGTGGCTCGACGCCGTTGGTGAGTTGTTGGCTGCGGCCGATGGCAGCATCATCTATCTTCCGCTTTCCGATCTGGCACCATTGCATGCGGAACTGGATCTCGATGCCGATGCTTACAGTCAGCAGAGCGGCCTATCCGCAGTGCCCGAGCCGGTCCAACTTGAATACGCGGGCCGTGATTGTTTCCGACGGCCCTTATGGCTGGTCTACGATGCTGCCAAGGCCTGGGCCCGGATGCGGACGGCCGCTGAAGCTGACGGGGTCCGAATCCAGGCCATTTCCGGTTATCGGAGTCCGTATTATCAGATGGGAATTTTTCGCCGAAAAATCATACGTGGTATGACAGTTGGCGACATCCTTGCGGTAAATGCTGCCCCGGGATTCAGTGAACATCACAGCGGACGCGCCATCGATATCGGAACTCCGGGAGAACCTGCCGCGCAGGAATGCTTCGAGAACACACCGGCATTCTCCTGGTTGAACCGCAACGCGGCGAGATTCGGGTTCAGAATGAGCTATCCACGCGGTAATGCACATGGCATCAGCTATGAGCCGTGGCATTGGCTCTGGATCGGCAGTAATCAGTCCTGAGAGCGTTTTACGGCTTCTTTTCGGAAGTCGGCGATGCGCCAAAGATAGAAGCTGGCTAATGTCCGATAAGGCGCCCAGGCCTCTCCGCGCAACATGAGCGCTTTTGGCTGCGGCATTTCCGGCAATCCATCCAACAGCATGACGCCCTGACGCACACCCAGGTCGTCCACGGGCAGAATATCCGGCCGGCCAAGCCGGAACATGAGCATCATCTCGACCGTCCAGCGGCCGATGCCGCGGGTCGGCACCAGCTTCGCAATAATGGCTTCGTTGTCGAGATACTGCAGACTGCGCGCATCGGGAATCTCGCCCGCCTTGTCACGGCGCGCCAGATCACGCAATGCCAGCGTTTTGTTGCCAGATACCCCACATGCTCGAAGCTGCGCATCGCTTAGGCGCTCAAGATTTCGGTGATGGAATCGCGGCTCAGGCATGGCCTGCTCAACCCGTCCGACGATGGTGGCCGCCGCCTTGCCGCTGAGCTGCTGGTAAAGTATCGCGCGCGCAAGGGCATCGGCGACATCGAAGGGTCTGCCCCAGTCGGATGAGTAATCAATGCGTCCGATGGAACGGACCCATGGCCTGAATGCAGGATCGGCCTTGACCAGCGCACGCCGGGCGGCGTCTACGTCGAAACCGCGTTTATGCCGCGGCATGTCCGGGAGCCCGGGCGTAATCCTTAAACATCCTTCTGCGGATTGCGATGATGCCGGCAATCAGCAGGAGAAGTACCGGCAGACCGAATATATTCAGAAGTTTAATACGCTGCCCCAGATTTTCAACATCTTCGTTTAACTCACGCTGGATACGGCGGAGTTGCTTACGGAGGTTGATCTTCTTGGCATCAAGACCAGCACGACGCGGGTTCTCCATTAATGAACCGGCTTTGGCTTCTACCTGGAGAGAATTGATTTCTCCTTGAACCTTTTCCAAATCAGCCAATAGACCAATCTGACTGTCACGGTAACGCTGTTCGGCTGTACGGCGGAGTTGGTCGACTTTTTCAAAGGGCCTAGCGACCATTCCGCGACTTCGGATCGATATGAGATCATCGGATCCTGAGAGCTGATCGATGACGTTGAAGAAAAAGTCACCATTACTGGCCTGCGCACTGTATACCGGCTCGCCGAACAGATTGCTCTCCATAACCCAAAGTCGATCACTGAGAAAATCAGTATCACTGATGACGATGAAGTTGATGCTACCTGTACCGGACTTTGATCCGGCAACCTTGCCTGTGAAACGCGCTGCAAGAACGAACGGCTCCTGGCTTGACACGAATTTATTCAATAGCTTTTCCGGATCATTGGCAGCACTCCGGTATGCCACTGCATCAAGCAATCGTGAAGCATCAGAACTCTGCAGCAAGGGTTCAATCTTCAGCTCGCTGTTGTCGCGAATGGCCAAAGCTCCGGTGCTGGATAGAACGATACGGTCAAGATCCGTCGTCACCAAGTCACTTTGATTCATTGCGGCAGCAGGGAGGCTAATCAGGCCCGGATTGCGTTTCGGGAACTGGTTCTCATTAAGTTGCATGAGCCACGCGTACTTGCTATCGAGTACGACCTGGCCCGGATCGAAAACGATGCCCCAAGGCTGAAAAAGCGAAGCCGCATCCGATCCGAGGGCTAACTCGCCAGTATTGCCGAAAACTGGAACCGATTCGGCATTCGGATCAAGCAGGATGACTGCATGACGCCCCGCGTTGATGAAATCCTGAATCTTCCTGTAGCTATCTGCAGACCAGCCGCGCGGATGCATGACCCATAATACATCGACATCCTCGGGGATTTTAAGGTCCCTCGGCGATAGCGTGACCATGTCGTAGCGCTCTGAAAGCTGCCGGAAAGCCACCCAGGCGGGCGTTACCGGTCCAAAAGCCGGATTGGAATTACCGGTTACCGGCAGCTCAGTAACCAGAGCCACTTTCGGCTTTTCGATGCGTTGAACCGAGCGGATGAGTTTGGAAAGCTCATATTCCAGGTGTTCTTCCGCCTCTGGCTTGACGAAGCCGATGGTTTTTTTCCTGCCGTCTGAAAGTGCCGTTAAACCGAAATACAGCGGCCCCGACCCATCCTCGAGCGGAATGGCCGAAATTCCATCAACAATGGCGGCATCTTCAATGACCGAATACGGCTCCGGATCAAGAATGCGTAGCATGACCTTGCCATCGGACTGCGCCGCATACTCTTCGGCTTTTTCGACAACACGCGTGGCGTATTGACGGAACTGGGGGTATGGACGCGCTTCTTTTTCCGAATAATACAGCGTCAACGTTACCGGAGTCCGGATATCGCGCAGGATGTGGATGCTACCCTCAGAGAGAGTGAATAGTTTTTTTTCGGTCAAATCGAGACGCTTTGGCGGCATCAGACCCAGAACCAGCTGGCATAGCACGAAATACACGCAGGACAACATGAGAATGGATAAGGGCAGGCGTGCAGATATCGGCAGAGTCATACGCCCGCCTTTTCTTGCGCGCAGCACAAGCAAATTGAGCGCAAGCCAGAACAAGGTGGTTATTACAAAAAATAGAAGGTCACGTAGATCTAATACCCCGCGGGTAATGGCATTCAGATGGGTCAGGAAACTCATGGACCCGATCAGATCGACGACATGCTGCGGAAAGACCTCACGAATGGGATTAAGCGCAAGCGGATAACCTGCGAGCAGGTATAGCAATAGAATCATCGCACTCAGCAGATAGACTACAAGCTGGTTTTCACTGAACGAGGAGGCGCATAGCCCTATTGAAAGCATGGCTGCTAGCATCAGACAGGTTCCGATGTAGCCAAGCATGATGGTTCCGTGATCGGGATCGCCCAACCAGGCCAAGCTCAACCAAAGCGGAAAGGAAAGCAGCAGGGCTGCTACCGCCACGCTCCAGAGTGCGCCAAACTTTGCCAGAACCTGCTGCCAGGGTGGCACTGGCAGAGCGTCCAGCAACTCGATGGTGCCGGAACGGAACTCCTCCGACCAACCCCGCATTGAAAGTGCCGGCACCAATAGCAGACAGACCCATGGCAACAGCCGGAAATAAGCCTGCATGCTGGCCTGCCCAGTTTCGTAGAGATCGCCGAGGTAAAACACGAAGCTGTTCGAGAGCATGAGAAAAATAACGGTATAGACCAAGGCCAGTGGCGTGTGGAAGTAGGCCGCAAGTTCACGCCTCAGCAATGCCAGAAATGGACTCATGACCTGCCCTCGGCAACGACCTTGGCAAACACTTCATCAAGACGGCCGACTTCAAGGCGCAAATCGAGATAAGGCACATTTTTTTGTGCCAAGCGTTCAGCGATGATCTGGTTCTGCGGTTTGCTGCCTTGCACGAACACATAGAGGCGTCCATCGGCAGCGTTCTGCTCGAAGCCGCTTATACCAGACAGCCCTTCCAAGGCGGCACGTGCCGCGATACTTTCACGGGCGACGAACGAAATCGAATTATGGTACTTCGACTGAAGTAAAAGTTCTTCGGTACTCTTATCGAGCAGTTTCCTGCCGGCTCCCATGATCAGCGTACGCGGACAAAGTGCCAAAACATCGTCTATCTGATGGGTACTCATCAGAATGGCGCTGTTTTTCCCGAGCTCCTGGATCAACCCCCGGACCTGCTGCTTCTGGATGGGGTCCAGACCGTCAGTTGGCTCGTCGAGCAATAGCACCGGCGGCTGATGCATGATCGCTGCCGCCAGGGCGACACGGCGCATCGAGCCTTTGGACAGTGTCGAAACCGTCTGATGAGCGATCGGATTGAGAGTAAGCCGCTCGCAGATGTCATCGACGGTACTGTTGGCCTGCTTGCCAAGTCCGCGGGCGCACGCAATGAAGCGCAGGTAGGCAAGAACGCTGGACTCTCGATAAATCGGTGCATGTTCCGGCAGATAGCCCAGACTGCGGCGTAGAGCGATCGGCTTATCCGATGGATCGTAGCCTCCGACCCGGACGCTGCCACGATCGGGCTTAAGGAATCCGGACAGCATGCGCATACAGGTGGTCTTGCCCGCACCGTTGGGGCCGAGCAGAGCCACGATTTCCCCGCTCTCGACCTGGAAGCCGAGATTCTCGACGGCGGCAATCGCACCGAAACGCTTACTGATTCCTTCTGCCTGGATCATCCCGCCCTATCCGATCGGTTTACTCAAGTGTATAGAACATCGGAGGATGCTGACAACATTCACCCAAAGAAAAAGCGGGCCGTAGCCCGCTTTTCCGGAGTATTACTTTAGCGGCCAGTATACTTTGAACTTGGCGTCTTCAGTCATCATCAACTGCGGCGACACCAGATATTCCTCATAGGCACGATCTCGGGTCGATGCCCCGTTAACCATGGCCCAAGCCCGTACGGACTGACGCTCACTTTCGAGACCGGTAGCATATCCGGTGTAATCAGTAGTAGCGGCGCGACCGCCTGGAATCTGCTCGAAAGTGACCTCTGCCTCGGTTTTGACAACCCACTCACCGGTGCTTTCACCATTTTTGCTGACCGGCTGGACGACGTCGAAACTATAGCTGTCCGAAGTGAATTCATTGGTCACGATGCGCATCGGACCATTCGCCTGCAAGCCGTTGGCGGCGATGATTTTGTTGATCCAGGCCATTTTGTTAACGATACCGATAGCGATTTCATTGTTGTCACGCTTAGATATCACCGTGGCCACCAGAGCATTCGTTGCCGGAACCTCGGTGAACGCAATCGGGTTCACGCGGTCGGCATAGGAAAGCTTCGGAACTGTAGCCAGAAAGGTGGTCAGACGTTTAGCACCGGCTTTGATCTTGTCACCGATATTGCGCTCGACATACAGACCCGCAAAACGGCCAAACAGGTTCCAGCCATAATCAACCTCATAGACCTGACGGATTTCAACATTCTTATTCAGAGGGCCGGTGCGGTCGAGGTGGATGGTCAGGAACTTATCGCTACCCTGGGAGCTGTCTTCGATGGCGTATTTAATCTTTTCCTGGGGTACGCTTTCGATCAGCTTCCAGGTTCCGCTGCCGGTGGAACGGTTAAGCGAGCTGTAGCTCATACTGGCTCCGACACCGGTTGCCGGATCACTGACCTGAGACTTGAGCATGCTGTCCGAGCGCAGGATATTCCACTCGTCAAAACGATTGAAGCCGTTGAGGACGTCGTATACGGTGCTGATTGGACGATTACTTTCGATTTTATGTTCAACAGAGCGCTTCGAAGGCAGGAACAGACCGACGGCGGCGAACAGCGCAACGACTACAGCCAGCGAAATCAGAAATTCATAAATTCGGTTCATTTAAAGACTCTCTCCAGGGGCAAACTGCCTATACAGGCAATCAGTTTTAAAGGATACCATTTAATATCCGGATTGGGTGCTCCCGACCGGCACTTTTCACCGGCAGGACGGCGTCTTTAGACTATTTTAAGTTCAAAAGCCTTTAGCACCGCTCTGGTACGGTCACGCACCCCGAGCTTGGACAGGATGTTGGAGACATGGTTCTTAACGGTGCCTTCAGCCACGCACAGGGAGTTGGCGATTTCCTTGTTGGAGAAGCCCCCGGCCATCAATCGCAGAATTTCAGTTTCACGCTCGGTCAATGAATCCGGACGTTCGAGACTCACGAAATGATTGTTCAACCCCGCCAAACCGGACAGTAGGCGTTGCGACATTGCCGGCTGCAACAATGACCCGCCCTTGGCAACCACCTGTATGGCTTCGACCAGTTGCTCCAGACTGACATCCTTCAGCAAATACCCTTTGGCTCCGGCGCGGATTCCGGCCAACACCAGCTCATCGTCGTCGAACGTGGTCAAGATGATGGTTGGCGGCAGATGGCCGGCGGCCGAGAGCTCCTGCACCGCCTCCAGACCGGATTTGACCGGCATGCGCATGTCCATCAAGACCACATCCGGTTTAACTTCGGGGATCATATCGATGGCCTGTTGACCATCACTGACCTCCGCAACTACCTCGATGTCGGTGGCCAAGGACAACAGTGATCTAACCCCCTGACGGACCAGAGTCTGGTCATCCACCAAAAAAACTCGAATCATCCATTATTCTCCCATGGGCAAGCTGATGATGACGCTGAATCCATGTCCAGGGGTCGATTGAATGAGCAGCTGTCCCTTGAGGGCCAAGATTCGTTCTTTCATGCCCTGCAGTCCATTGCCAAGCCGGACCAAATCGACCCCGACGCCATCATCTTCTGACTTTAAAATCAATAAATTATCCATTTTTTGTAAAGATAATTCGAGCCTGCTGGCACGGGCATGCTTGATGGTATTAGTAATCAATTCCTGAACACAACGCAGGACCACCTGAGCTATGCCAGAGTCTTCAAGGCTCAGGCCCGAATCTGCGCTCAGACGGATGTCCAGATTGGGTATCGGCTGTACCAGCGGCGCCATCGCCGCCAGAATATCGATGGCGCAGCCCTCGCGCATCTCCGTAACCGCTTCGCGCACATCGGACAGCAGCAGTTTGGCCACAGCGTGACTTTGGCGGACATGCTCCTGCGCCTTGCCCTCGGTGAGATGCCCGGCCACTTCCAGATTCAAACTCAGTGCCGTCAGATGATGCCCCAGCAGATCATGCAACTCCCGCGATATCCGCAAGCGTTCACCGACCCGGGAGTTTTCCGCCAAGAGTGCTCGGGCCGCACGCAGCTCGGCAATCAAGCGACGCTGCTCTTCCCTGGCTGCCGCCTGCTGCCTAGCAACATAGCCGGTAACAAAGACAAAGGTCGAAAATCCGGCATACAGCAGGCTTTGCAGGAAGGCCTCCCACCAAGTCAACCCGGTGGAACTAAAAATGAAGACGGGAATGACCGACAAGTGGCCAATGACGAGCCATAGCGAACCCGCCCGGACCGGTAGCAACCACGGCAGGATGCCGGCAATGACGGTCAACAGCATGCTGCCTAAAGCCGTTTCAGAATAATAACTTACCGAAATTGCGAACACAGTGAGGAGCAGGAGACCGACGCTATCGCCCCAGCCATGGCGGTAGATGTTAAGCCGGCCACTGACTAGCAGATACAGGACACCAAAAGCCAGATAGCTGAAAGTCCAACCGAAAACGGAGACCGGGCTGAGTCCGCTTTGATCAAACCCCTGCCAGCCGGCATACATCAGGGGAATGCCGACCATAATCCAGGATAACAGCCCCGCAAAGCGCAAAAGCTGTTGATGATTGATGCGTGCGTTCATCGGGGAATGATACCTCCTAATCAATCACTTGCAAGCCGCCATAAGTCATGGCTATAAAAAATCTAACGCGGATCGTGTTCTCCATGCGATAATTCCGCATCAATCCGAAGACGGGTTGCTTGGATTCTGGAGTAGTCTCGATGTCGATTTCGATCCGCGACGCACAAGCGCACGAACTGGATGCCATTCTGGCCATGAATAATGCCGCAGGCAGCGGCATCCTGCCGATGAATCAAGGGCAGATCCACTATTTCTGGCAACATGCCGACTATTTCCGGGTCGCCGAATCCGATGACTGCCTCGTCGGTTTCCTGATTGCCATGACCCGCGATGCCGACTATGAAAGCAGTAATTTTCGGTGGTTCAAGGATCATTATGATGCTTTTGTCTACGTCGACCGCATCGTCATTGCTAACGGCCAGCGCAGTGCCGGTATCGGCCGCCTGTTCTATGCCGACGTACAGAGTTTTGCGGAAATGCGGGCACCGGCTTTGGTCGCCGAGGTCTTCATCGAAGACAGCACTCACCCGGCCCTGCTGTTCCATGGCAGTTTCGGCTTCCATGAGGTCGGGCAGCATCAGCTGCCGGATTCCCCACTCCGGGCCGCCATGCTGTATAAGGATCTCTGCAGTTATCCATTCGTTCTGGCTACTTATGGCGTGCAACTGCCACCAGTAGACTGGCTCCAGGCCAGGGTAAAACCCCAGCCTAGCGGCCATTTGGCCACAGGTACCTGAGATGGCTGGCACGATGGCAAGCTACGAGCAATGCGGAGAATTAAAATTCGGCCAAGTCGGCATCGCCAATCTGCGTATCCGGACATTGGACATTGTCGCCCTGAAAAACGAAATGCATGAGCGTGTTGAGCGCGCGCCGAAACTATTTCGACATGCGGCGGTCATTCTCGATTTCAGTGCTTTGCCCGGCTGTCCGGATGCCGAAACCGCCGATGCGCTGATCGATGCATTGCGCAACGCCGGGGTCATGCCGGTCGCAATCGCCTACGGTACCCCGGCGGTGGAGAAACTGGCTGAACAGGTCGGTCTGCCGATTCTCGCAAAATTCAGGGCCTCATTCGAACGCGACGACAGCCCGGAACCGACACGACCGACACCGGTTTCCGAGGATACATCCATGCCGGCCGCCACCTCACCTGCAATCCTACCCGGTCTGGAACCTGGCCTTTTGCAGACACAGCCGTTGCGCTCGGGTCAACAGGTTTACGCTGCCGGCCGTGATTTGACCGTCTGTGCCATGGTCGGAGCCGGCGCTGAAGCCATCGCCGACGGCTCCATCCACATTTACGGACCACTGCGCGGCCGCGCCCTGGCCGGTGCCTCCGGCAACGCCCAGGCGCGCATTTTCTGCCGTGAGTTCAATGCAGAGCTGGTCGCGATTGCCGGCACCTATAAAGTGCTGGATGAAATCCCTAAAAAACTGTTGGGAAAAGCGGTACAGATCTGGCTCGATAAAGACCAGATCCGCATCGAAGAACTGGCATAATATGAATCACCACTATTGACAGACTAAGGAGCGCATTTTGGCAGAGATCATCGTTGTCACATCCGGTAAGGGCGGCGTCGGCAAGACCACCTCAAGCGCGAGCATTGCCTGTGGTCTGGCGAAAGCCGGAAAAAAGACCGTAGTCATTGATTTCGACGTCGGCCTGCGCAATCTCGATTTGATTATGGGCTGTGAGCGACGCGTGGTATACGACTTCGTCAATGTCGTGCATGGCGAAGCCAGTCTGAAACAGGCGCTGATTAAGGACAAACGTTTTGACAATCTTTATGTATTAGCCGCATCGCAGACCCGTGACAAGGATGCCCTAACACGCGAGGGTGTTGAGAAGGTGCTCAAGGATCTCGATGCCGAAGGCTTTGACTACATTCTGTGTGATTCTCCGGCAGGGATTGAAAAAGGCGCCTATCTGGCCATGTACTACGCTGACCGTGCGGTTGTCGTGGTCAATCCTGAAGTGTCTTCGGTAAGGGACTCTGACCGCATTCTCGGCCTGCTGGCTTCCAAGACCCAGAAAGCCGAAGCCGGTGAACATATCAGCGAGCATCTGTTGCTGACCCGTTACAATCCGGCCCGTGTCGAGAAAGGCGAAATGCTGTCGATCGGTGATGTCGAGGAAATTCTTGGACTGAAAGTAGTTGGCGTGATTCCGGAATCGCCGGAAGTGCTGCAGTCCTCCAACTCGGGAAATCCAGTCATCCTGGACGAAAATTCCGATGCCGGTCAGGCTTACACCGATGCCGTCGCCCGCATCCTCGGCGAAGACCGTCCGATGCGCTTTATCAGCGTCGAGAAGAAGGGCTTCTTCTCGAAAATGTTCGGAGCTTGAGCCATGGGACTTCTGCGCAACATTATCGATCAGCTGGAAAAACTCGACAGCAAACCGACCTCGGCCTCGACCGCCAAGAACCGTCTGCAAATTCTCGTGTCGCAGTCCCGCAGGGACGCCAGTGCGCCGGATTACATGCCGCGCCTGCGTAGCGAGTTGCTGGAAGTGATTAAGAAATACGTCCAGGTCAATGACGAAGCGGTCAAGGTTAACTTCGAAAAAGACAAGGATGGCACCCAGGAAGTCCTCGACATCCAGATTGCCCTGCCCGACAAGAGCTGAACCATGGGTTTCGAGGCGGACGCAGCGGTCGTGCGCCTGCGCGACATCGCGATTGAACAGGCCCGGCAACTGCTGGGCCTGTTTGATTTGGAACTGGTCCTCGTTGCAGAGAATGAGGCCATTCCCGGCAGCTATTGGGGAGAATGCGAAGCCGGTCTGATCGGCAGCTGCGTCCATGTACGGGCGGATACCCCCGTACATTCCTTGTTGCACGAGGCCTGCCACCTGATGGTTCTGCCGACTGATAAAAGAGCGGCCGTGCATACCGACGCCACCGACTCGATACTGGAAGAGGATGCCACCTGCTACCTGCAGCTGGCCTTGGCCGACCGGCTTACTGGCTTCGGTTTCGAGCGTGCCTGTGCCGATATGGATGCCTGGGGCTACAGCTTCCGGCTCGGCTCGGCCCGCGTCTGGTTTGAACAGGACGCCGATGATGCTCGTACTTTCCTGCACGCGCGGGGACTGCTGCCCCTTCCCGGCCCGACCGAGGCTTCAGCCGATTAGCGAAGCCTGATATCATCGGAGGCATTCCAACCCGCTTTCGGAGCCTCCGTGAACATCCAACGCCTTGCCCTCACCCTTGCCGTATCCGCCAGCCTGCTCGGTCTGTCCGCCTGCAGCCCGAAAACCGGTGACGGCGGCTCGATGGAAGCCGCTTATGCCAATGAGACCGCCGATGAATTCATCGCCCGCGTCAACCGCGAGCTGACCGAAGCCTATCCGGAAATCACCTCCTCGCAATGGCTGGCCTCGACCTACATCAACAGCGATTCCGAACGCATCTCGGCCAAGGCCAATGAACGCTATCTGGGCATGTTGAGCAAGTACATCGCCAAAGCCAAGACCTTTCCGGCCGATGCCAAAATGACGCCGGAAACGGCCCGTGCCCTGCATCTACTAAAGATCGGCGTCACCCTGCCGCCGCCGAATGATCCGAAAGCCTTGGCCGAGATGACCGGTCTGGCCACCAAGCTGGAAGGCATGTACGGTTCCGGAAAATTCTGTCCGGACAACACAAAGCCCGATGAATGCCTCGACATCGGCGCCGTGTCCAAGATTCTGGCAGAGCCCACCAGCAGCTACGAACAACAGCTAAATGCTTGGAACGGCTGGCACACCATCGCCATGCCGATGCGCAAGGATTACCAACGCTTCGCCGAGCTGTCCAACCAGGGCGCTAAGGACCTGGGCTTCGGCAACACCGGCGAACTCTGGCGCTCGGGTTACGATATGAATCCGGCCGATTTTCAGAAGGAAAGTGACCGCCTGTGGGGTCAGGTCGAACCCCTGTACAAGGAACTGCAGTGCTACACCAAGAACAAACTGGTCGCCAAGTACGGCGACAAGGGCCAGATCAACGGTATGATTCCGGCACACCTGACCGGCAACCTGTGGCAGCAGGACTGGGGCAATCTCTGGCCGATTCTCGAACCCTACAAAGGTGCCGGCAGCCTCGACATCAACAGCGTCCTGCAGAAACAGCATGACAAGGTTTTGAATGACAAACTCGCTGCAGCCGGTGGCGCCGCATCACTCAGCCCATTGAAGTTCGCGGATATCTCGCATGAAGCCGACCTGCAGTATTCCAAGGATATGGCACGCCTCTCGGAAAGCTTCTATACCGGCTTAGGGATGCCGAAATTACCCGAATCGCATTGGTCCAACGCGCAGTTCATCAAACCGCGCGACCGCGACGTGGTCTGCCATGCCAGTGCCTGGGACATGAACCTCAAGGGAGACGTGCGCATTAAGATGTGCATCACGCCTACGGAAGAAGATCTGACCACGCTGTATCACGAGTACGGTCATGTCTATTACTACCTGGCCTACAACAAACTGCCTATCCTGTTCCAAGGCGGTGCACATGACGGTTTCCACGAAGCCATCGGCGATACCATCGTGCTGTCGATGACACCTGACTATCTGAGTTCGATCGGTCTGGTCGACAAGCCGGCCGTCAGCCAGGAAGCTGTCATCAACGGTCAAATGCGCATGGCCTTGGCCAAGGTCGCGTTCATGCCCTTCGGCCTGATGATCGACCGCTGGCGTTGGGGTGTTTTCGATGGATCGATCAAACCGGACCAGTACAACAAAGCCTGGTGGGATCTGAAAGCGAAATATCAAGGCGTGGCCCCGGCTACTGCCCGTGGCGAAGAATTCTTCGATGCCGGCGCCAAATACCATGTGCCCGGTAATACGCCCTATACCCGCTATTTCCTTTCCCACATCCTGCAGTTCCAGTTCTACAAAGCGCTCTGCGATGCATCCGGCTTCAAAGGTCCGCTGTATCAGTGCAATTTCGCCAACAACCCGGAAGCCGGTAAGCGCTACTGGGCAATGCTGAGCAAAGGCTCCAGCCAACCGTGGCAGAAGACCATGAAGGAACTGACCGGAAAGGAAGAAATGGATGGCTCCGCAGTGCTGGAATATTTCGCGCCCTTGCAGGGCTGGCTGAAGGAACAGAACCAAGGCCAGCAATGCGGCTGGAAGACTCCGTAATTAGGACGATGCATGCCTAAGCTCGATTCCGATCTGCAACCGCAGGTACTGGCAACCGCAACCGCCCTGCCCGCCCGCTTCTATACCGGGGAAGGCACGGCGGCGATCGACCAGTCGGCCATTTTCAACCGGCATTGGCAATATGTCTGCCACGCCTCGCAGATTGCCGATGAAGGCGATTATGTGGTGTCGGTGCTTGGCCAGCTGCCGGTCATCGTCATTCGCACCGATACCGGTCTGCGTGGCTACCATAATGTCTGTCGGCACCGGGCCGGCCCCTTGGCGCAGTGTTCGGGCAAGGGGGCAAAACAGCTGCGCTGTCGTTATCACGGCTGGACGTACAATCTCGACGGCAGTCTGCGTACCGCCACCGAAATGAAGGACGTAGCGAATTTCGAGGTCAGTTCGGTGCGTTTGCCCGCCCTGCAGGTATGTGAGTTCGCGGGCCTGGTGTTTGCCGCTTCAGAAAATCCGCCACCATTCGAGGAATACGTTACAGGAATCGCCGAACGTCTCGCAGTCAGTGGCCATGCGCTTGATGATCTGCGCTTCCACCAGCATCTGAGTTACGACATCGACTGCAATTGGAAGACCTACGTCGACAATTACCTGGAAGGCTACCATGTGCCGCACGTGCATCCCGAGCTGAACAAGCTACTGGATTACCGCAGCTACGTGACCGAAACCAAGCAATGGCACTCCATGCAGTTCAGTCCTCTGGAAAGCGGCGATGACCTGTATGGCTCCGGTGAAGCGCTGTATTACTTCATGTACCCGAACACCATGCTCAACATCCTGCCTGGCCGCCTGCAGACCAATCGCGTTCTGCCCTTGCCGAACAACCGTTGCCGGGTGGAATTCGATTTCTTCTACACCGTGAGCGCCGATTCAGCCAAGGATGAAGCCCGCCGCAAGCGCGATCTGGAATTCTCGGACGTGGTGCAGGATGAAGACATCCAGATCTGCGTTGACGTACAGCGTGGCCTGGATAGCGGCTCATATACCGCCGGGCGTTTAAACCCGCTGCGTGAGAACGCCTTGCATCATTTCCAGGAACTGCTGCGTTCCGATTACAGGACTTACAGTTCGTCGGTAGGCTCGAACGCCGCCGGCTGATCCGGGCAATGAATGGCCGCATGCGGCGACTGCAGGTAGAGACGCCATACGCCATACGAGGCTGCCACGAACAGACAACAGACTCCGGCCATCAGTGCCGGGTTTTTACTCACTAGCGGCACCAGTAATCCGGAAATCAGGGCATTGCACATGAGGCTGATGAAGGCCTGCATCGAAGATGCCGTACCGCGGATCTGCGGGTACAGATCCAGCAGCGCGATGGTCAGAATAGGAAACACCAGCGCGATGCCAAAAGCCAGACCACTCATCGGCAACACCGCCCAAGGCAGTTCAAGCCGGACCGCGCTCATGGTATAGATCAGGTTCAAAACTGCCGAGGCCGCGCAGATGCCGAAGCCCCATTGCACCATGCGCATGCCACTGGCCTTGCCGGCCAGGCGACCGCTGATGAACGCACCGATACTCATGCCAGCGATAGTCGGTACGAAAAACCAGCCGAACTGGGTTTCGTCCAGACGCAGATGGGTCATCACGTAATCGGGGGCGGCAGCGATGTACAGAAACAGGCTGCCAAACAGGAAGGTTCCGGCCAGTGCCAAACGCCTAAAACCGGTGTGCTGAACCATTTCCCGGTAAGTCGCACTCAGCGGCACCGGATGGAACGCCACCCGTTTCGCGGGCGGGTGTGATTCCGGCAGGAACAAGGCCACCACCACCAGCATGAACAGACTCAATCCGACCAGGAACCAGAAAATGCCCTGCCAGTCGCTCCAACTCAAAATGTAGCCACCGATGATCGGCGCAATCGCCGGTGCGATGGAGAATATCATCGACACCATGCTCATCATGCGTTGGGCGTGGTCGCCATCGAACACATCGCGGATCACCGCGCGGCCGACAATTAGTCCCACACCGGCACAAAGCCCTTGGATGAACCGGAAAATCAGCAACTGTTGCAGGTCGGCGGCAAGCGCGCAACCGACGGAGGCAGCCAAGAATAGCCCCAAGCCGCTGAGAATGACCGGCCGGCGTCCGAAGGCATCCGACAGTGCGCCATGCAGAAGCGACATCGCCGCATAACCTAACAGGTATATGCTGATAGTCTGCTGGATGGCGGTATCGGCCACTTGCAAATCATGGGCGAGTGCACGGAACGCCGGGAAAATGCTGTCGATGGCGAATGGACCAATCATCGCCAGCAGGCCGAGGACCAGCGCCAATCGGCGCCGGGAAATGGCCATGGTTTCAAGCGGCATACGTGCTGTCTACCGGCATCAGAACGGTAAAGCCGGCCAGCCGAAGTGCGGTCCCAGGTACCAATAGCCGACCACCACAACCAGCAGAACCACACTCAAGCGCAACAGAAAACCCATCACCTTGAACACGAGGATGAGACAGACCAAAACAATCAGGCCGATGATGATGCTTGTACTCATGATGGCTCCTTTGTTTTAGTTTAACCGAATGCCGGAACCGATGTCCGATACCGCCCAATCGCCGGTAAACCCGTTAGAATGAAAACATCCGCAATATGAGCATGCCATGACCGATTTGACCCGACCCAGCTTCCACGGTTTCGAACAGATTCCCCTGCGCGAATACGCCGAACGCGCCTATCTCGACTACTCGATGTACGTGGTACTCGACCGCGCACTGCCCTTCCTTGGCGACGGCCTCAAACCGGTCCAGCGCCGGATCATCTTCGCCATGAGCGAGCTGTCGCTCAACGCTGCCGCCAAGCCCAAAAAGTCGGCACGTACGGTCGGTGACGTCATCGGTAAATACCACCCGCACGGCGACTCCGCCTGTTACGAAGCCATGGTGCTGATGGCACAGCCATTTTCCTATCGCTACCCGTTGATCGAGGGCCAGGGCAACTTCGGCTCCACCGACGACCCGAAATCATTCGCGGCCATGCGTTATACCGAATCCAAACTGACTCCGATCGCGGAAGTGCTGCTGGGCGAACTCGGCCAGGGCACGGTCGACTGGAACCCGAACTTCGACGGCTCGCTGCAGGAACCGACCTGGCTGCCGGCGCGTCTGCCGCACATCCTGCTCAACGGTACCACCGGCATTGCGGTCGGCATGGCCACCGACATCCCGCCGCATAACCTTAACGAAGTGGTCAGCGCCTGCATCCGCCTGCTGGATGACCCCCAGGCCAGCGTGCGCGATCTGTGCGAACATGTGCTCGGCCCGGATTATCCGAGCCAGGCCGAAATCATCACGCCGCGCAGCGAAATCATCGCCATGTATGAAAGCGGCGGTGGCTCGATCCGCGCACGCGCCACCTATGTCAAGGAAAACAGCGATATCGTGCTGACTGCCTTGCCTTACCAAGTCTCACCGTCGAAAGTGATGGAACAGATCGCACAGCAGATGCGCGCCAAGAAACTGCCCTGGCTGGAAGACCTGCGCGACGAGTCCGATCACGAAACCCCGACCCGACTGGTATTGGTGCCGCGTTCGAACCGGGTCGATGTCGATTCGCTGATGGGCCACCTGTTCGCCACCACCGATCTGGAAAAGAGCTACCGGGTCAACTTCAATATCATCGGCCTCGATGGTCGCCCGCAGGTCAAGCACCTGAAGGCGCTGCTCAATGAATGGTTGGCGTTCCGGATGGACACCCTGCGCAAGCGCCTGACCTACCGCAAGGAAAAGCTGGAACGCCGCCTGCACCTGCTCGAAGGTCTGCTGATCGCCTTCCTTAATCTCGATGAAGTCATCCACATCATCCGCACCGAAGACGAGCCGAAAGCCGCATTGATCGCCCGCTTCAAACTGAGCGAGGACCAAGCCGAGTACATCCTCGAAACCAAACTGAAACAACTGGCTCGACTCGAGGAAATGAAAATCCGCGGCGAACAGGCCGAACTGGCCGCCGAACTGGAAAAAATCATCGCCACGCTCGGCTCCAACGCCAAACTGAAAAAACTGCTGAAAGACGAGCTGCAGGCCGATGCCAAGAAATTCGGCGACGGCCGTCTATCGCCACTGGTGGCACGCGAAGCGGCCCAGGCCATCGATGAAACCGCGCTGGTCGCCAGCGAACCGATGACCATCGTACTGTCGCAGAAAGGCTGGATCCGCGCCGGCAAGGGGCATGAGCTCGACCCCGGCGCACTCGGCTACCGCGACGGCGATGCCCTTCTTGACTTTATGCGCGGACGCAGCACCTGGAATGCCGCGGTGCTGGATTCCACCGGCCGCAGCTATTCCTGTCTGACGCATACGCTGCCTTCGGCACGCGGAAATGGCGAGCCGCTCAGCGGCCGCTTCAGTCCGCCGTCGGGCGCCGAGTTCGTCGGACTGGCTTCGGGCGAACCGAGCCAGAAGTTCGTCGTCGCTTCCAGTTTCGGCTACGGCTTCATTACCGCCTTCGAAAACTTCCTGGCCGGCAAGAAAGCCGGCAAACAGCTGATCAATGCCGACAAAGCCGCCAGCATTCTTCCTCCCGCGGCGGTGCATGACATCGCCAGCGATTTCGTGGTGGCCATCAGCAGCGGTGGCAATCTGCTAGCTTTCCCGGCCTCCGAACTGCCGGAACTCGACAAAGGTAAGGGCAACAAAATTCTGCAGATTCCGCCGTCCAAACTCAAGGACGGCGAGGAGAATATCGTGGCCGTCACCTGTGTGCGCAACGGCGGCGAGCTGGTGCTGCACTGCGGGCAGCGCAAGTTGGTGCTGAGCTGGCGCGACCTGCAGGCCTATCAGGGTGCGCGTGCCCAGCGCGGGCATGCCCTGCCGCGCGGTTTCCAGCGCGTCGACAGTATCGAAAGTCTTTAATTTTCCGAGGAGTCCGATTTCATGGCAGTGCTGACCTGGACCAAACGCGCACTGGTGGCGCTGCTGTTGATTGTGCTCCTGCTCGCGGCAAGTATTTACTACCTGCTACGCGGCAGCCTGCCGGTGCTTGATGGTACACAGACCTTGCAGGGGCTGTCGCAACCGGTACAGATCAGCCGTGACGGCAATGGTACGGTCACACTGACCGCCGGCAACGAGGCCGATGCCGCCCGTGCGCTCGGCTACGTGCACGCCCAGGAGCGTTATTTTGAAATGGATCTGCTGCGGCGCTCGGCCGCCGGCGAGCTGTCTGCGCTGTTTGGTGAAATGGCGGTGGAAAAGGACAAGTCCATCCGTATCCACCGCTTGCGTGTGCGCATCCGCGAAAATTTCGCGCAGATGGCCGGTGAGGATGCCTCGGTGCTGCAGGCCTATGCCGATGGCGTCAATGCCGGCCTAGCTGAGCTGTCGGTCCGGCCTTGGCCCTATTTGCTGCTCAACACCAAGCCTGAAGCCTGGCAGCCGGAAGATTCTTTTCTGGTCGGCTATGCGATGTTCTTCGACCTGCAGGACGAAAGTAACGAACGCGAGTTCAAGCTCTGGCAGCTGAAGACCGCGCTGCCGGATCCGATTTACAGACTTCTGACCGGAACCCAATCGCAGTGGGATGCCCCGCTGTTCGGCGAACCGAAGAACGCGATGAGCATTCCCGATGCCAATCAGATCAACCTCAACAGCATGAACGCCCCGCAATTGGCATTCCAGCCGAACCGGCAGGCCGAAGCGGTCGGCAGCAATAATTTCGCGGTGGCCGGATCGCTGACCCGTGACGGACGCGCCATCGTCGCCGATGATATGCACTTGGGGCTGCGCGCGCCCAACCTCTGGTTCCGTGCCCGCCTGCTCACCGGCAGCGATTCGGATGTGTCCGGCTTTACCCTGCCCGGCATTCCCTCGGTCATCGTCGGCAGCAACCGACATATCGCTTGGGGTTTCACCAACAGCTATGGCGATTTCACCGATTTCTTCATCGTGCGCTGGGCCGATGCAGCCCGCAGCAGCTACATCAATGCCGAAGGCAAGGCCGTTCCGGTCCGCCGCTTCCAGGAGCGTATCGCGGTCAAAGGCAGCAAAGCCGTGATGCTGGACGTCAGTGAAACCGAATGGGGCCCGGTGACCTGGGAGGTCGATAAACGGGTCTCCCTGGCCTTGCGCTGGGTAGCGCAGGAACCGGGCGCGCTCAACCTGGGTCTGAACGGCGTCACCCGCAGCCGTTCGCTCGATGAAGCGCTCCTGGCTGCCGAAAGCACCGGTATTCCCGGTCAGAATTTGGTCATCGGCGACAAGAACGGACGCATCGCCTGGCGCCTGACCGCCCAGATGCCGAAGCGCGTCGGCAACTGCGACAAGCGCATGCCGATGGACCCGACGGCCGGCTGCACCTGGGATGGCTGGCTTCCCGGCGCGGAAAATCCGAAACTGGTCGATCCGCCGATGGCTCGGCTATGGACAGCCAACGGCCGCGTCGTCAACGGCCCGTGGCTGGAGCTGGTCGGTAATGCCGGTTATGCCTTTGGTGCCCGCGGTACGGCCATCCGTGAAAATCTGTTGGCCAAAAAACAATTCACCGAAAAAGACCTGCTGGCGATTCAGACCGATCACCGTGCGCCGTTCCTGGAACGTTGGTGGCAAAAGCTCGACGCCGCCGCCGGGAATGCCGCGGCGGATTCCGCCCTGCGCGCCCTGCGTGATGCCGATCCGAGCTGGGATGGCGGCGCCAAAGTTGACTCGGTCAGCTACCGCATCACCCGGGCCTGGCGCTTGGAAGTGAGTAATCGTATTGAGGAAATGCTGTTGGCACCGGCCATTGAACGCTTGGGGCGCGAGGCCACCAAGCCCGGTCCGAACGGTTTCGATTACGAAGCACCGGGCTTCACCGGCTTCGAGGACGTGGCCTGGGCGCTCTTGAAAGACCAACCGAAACACCTGTTGACCCGCGACTACAAAGATTGGAACGACCTGCTGGAACAGTCTGCCAAAACGGTGCAGGCCAAACTCAGCGCACAAGGCCCACTGAAGGATCGCACGTGGGGCGAGCGCAATACCGCCGCCATCTGCCATCCGCTTGCCGCGGCTTTGCCGGCTTTCGCCAAATCGGCGCTGTGCATGCCGCCGGATCAACTCGCCGGCGATGCCGACATGGCTCTGGTGGTGTCACCGAATTTCGGCGCATCCCAACGCATGGTAGTCTCGCCAGGCCATGAAGAGGATGGCATCATCCACATGCCGGGCGGCCAAAGCGGGCACCTGCTCTCGCCATTCTGGGGTGCAGGCCATGCCGACTGGGTTCAGCACAAAGCCACGCCCTTCCTCCCCGGAAAAACTGAATACACCCTCGATCTGAAGCCAACCGGCGGCTGAATCGTCAGGGTCAGCCCAAAGCCAGCAAGGCGATGCTGAGGCCTAGGCCAACTGCCCAGATCAAGGAGCGCAGGGTGGCGCGATCGGCCAGATACGCCCAGGTATAGAGCAGACGGGCGGCAATGAATGCCATGGCCAGCAGGTCGATACGCGCCTGTTCGGCACCCCCGATCTGGGCAAAAAGCACGCCAGCAATGAATAAGGGCAGCGCCTCGAAGCCGTTCAATTGTGCGGCATGTGCCCGGCCACGCCAACCTTCGAGTTTGTCCTCCCACGCGCGCGGATTGAAGTTATCGTAGCCGCCCTGTTTTCTGGAAATACGGGCCAGTGAGGCCTTGGCCGAGCCCACGGTCAGAATGGGCAGCAGACATGCCGCCAGAACACACCATTGTGCAATCGTCATGAAACTCTCCTGATTCGAGTGAATGAAAATGAAATAGTGGTGCGAGGTTAAGCCAGAAGCTTGTGCAGAATCAACTGAAACAATCCGGGCAGGCGTTCCAGATCGGCCACGGCCACATGCTCGTCGACCTTGTGGATGCTGGCATTGACCGGACCGAGTTCGATGACCTCCGCGCCTAGCGGCGCGATGAAACGGGCATCCGAAGTGCCGCCGCCGGTGTTCTCGACCGGAACCAGTCCGCAATATTCCGCAATGGCGTCACGCACGGCACTGCGCAAGGGGCCATCGCGGGTCAGGAACGGTTCGCCGCCGCGGTGCCAGTGAAGCTGGTAATCCAGACCGGCGGCGTTCAACACGGACTCGACTTCGTGCTCGAGCTGTTCGGCGCGCCAGCCCGGGTTATAGCGGAAGTTGAACAACGCGCGCAGCGTTCCGGGAATGACATTGTTGGCTCCGGTACCGGCGCTGATGTTGGAAATCTGGAAGGAAGACGGCGGGAATTCGGGATAGCCCTCGTCCCAGCGCCGCATGGCCAGCTCAGCCAGTGGTGTCAGGGCTTGGTGGATCGGGTTGCGTGCTTTTTCCGGGTAGGCGACATGGCCCTGGATGCCATTGACGGTCAGCGTGCCACTAAGCGTGCCGCGACGGCCAACGCGGACCAGATCGCCGAGCGTCGCCATCGATGAGGGCTCGCCGGTAATGCAGTAGTCAATGTGCTGGCCGCTGCTACGGAAGTGTTCGGCCACACGCCTTACGCCTTCGATGGCATCGCCTTCTTCGTCCGAGGTCAGCAGTAGCGCCAAGGTGCCGCGATGATTGGGATAGGCAGCGACGAACTGCTCCATGGCAATCACGAAGGCGGCGACCGAGCTTTTCATGTCGGCAGCGCCACGGCCATACAACATGCCATCACGGATTTCCGGGCTGAAGGGATCGGAGGCCCAAAGATTGGCATCACCCGGCGGCACAACATCAGTGTGACCGAGCAACACGGTCACCGGTGCGCCCTGCCCATACGTCACCCATAAATTCTTCACGGCGCCGAAATCCAGTCGCTGGCAATGGCAACCGGACCGCTCAAGACGCGAGGCGATGAGTTCCATGCAGCCGGCGTCATCGGGCGTAACCGAACGCCGTGCGATCAATTCCTGTGTCAAAGCCAGCACATCACTCATGGTCGGTCCTCAGGCGGAAAACAGTTTCTTGTACTGTGCGTCTTTGAAGCCAAGTACTACATGGCCGTCGGGAAAAACCAGCACCGGGCGTTTGACCAGCGCCGGGTATTCCTTCAGCAGCATCAGGTATTCGGGCGTCGAGCCCGGCGACTTCTTGTTCGGCAGCAGGTTGCGCCAGGTAGTACTGGTTTTATTCAGCAACGCATCGAAGCCGCCCAATTGCCCGGCCCAGGCATTCAACATGTCCGGAGCAATCGGATGGGTGCGGTAATCAATGAACGTGAACGACTGCTCGATGCGCTGCAGCCAATTCTGCGCTTTACGGCAGGTGTCGCAGTTCGGCAGACCGTAAAGGGTCAAGCTCACTCGGCGGCTCCACGCAACAGCTCATTGACCGAGGTCTTGCTCCGGGTTTTTTCATCGACCTGTTTGACGATGACGGCGCAGTACAGGGAATATTTTCCATCAGCCGAAGGCAAGGAACCGGACACTACCACCGAACCGGCCGGCACGCGGCCGTAACTGACTTCGCCGGTGGCACGGTTGTAGATGCGGGTACTCTGACCGATGAACACACCCATGCCGATGACCGATCCGCGCTCGACGATGACGCCTTCGACCACCTCCGAGCGCGCACCGATGAAACAATCGTCTTCGATGATGGTCGGTGCGGCCTGCAGCGGCTCCAGCACGCCGCCGATGCCGGCGCCGCCGGAGATATGGCAACGGGCACCGACCTGGGCGCAGGAGCCGACCGTGGCCCAGGTATCGACCATGGTACCGGCACCCACATAGGCTCCGATGTTAATGAAACTCGGCATCAGCACGGCGTCCTTGCCGATATAGGAGCCGGCGCGTGCGACGGTACCCGGCACCACTCGTGCGCCAAGCCGTCGGAAATCCTCGGCATCATAATTCTCGAAGCGCAGCGGAACCTTGTCCCAGAACGGGTTTCCGGGCTCACCCATCACAACCATGTCGTGGCATCGGAAATACAGTAGCACCGCTTTCTTGAGCCATTCATTGACATGCCATTCGCCCGCATGCGGTTCGGCAACGCGGGCGTCGCCCGACTCAAGCATGGCAATGACATGATAAAGATCGGGTTTTAGCACCTCGATGGTGACCGCATCGAGCGCGGCACGGTTGTCGAAGGCATGTTCGATACGGGTCTTGAGTTCAGTGGTCATGGTTTCCTTCCTTCTAGATAGTCTACCAGCGCCGACTGCAGGCCATGCAAGACCGCAGGATCGGAAAGGGCATGGTTGTCGCGGTCACTGAGTACGAAGATATCCTCGGCGCGTTCGCCGAAGGTGGCAATCCGGGCGTCGTGCACCCGCACCTTGCGCTGGAGCAGCACATAGCCGATATCGGCCAACAGCCCCGGACGGTCGGCACAGACCAGGCTCATCAGCGTCCGGTCGCCGGTGGCGGCCGGACTGAATTCGATCTGGGTCGGTGTTTTGAAATGCCGCAGACGGCTCGGTAACAGATGTTTGGCCGGCTTGATGCTGGCCGGATCCTTCAACGCCGCCGACAGCGTTTGCACGATGCGTTTGGCATCCGGCGTGTGGCTGCCCTTGAGCGTGATGAAATTATCGAGGGCGAAACCGTCGTTCGAAGACAGGATACGGGCATGCGCCACGCTCAGATTCAGACGGTCGAGCGTGGCCAACAGGCCGGAAATGATGCCGTCGCGGTCGGGCGTGCGCACGAAAATTTCCAGTGAGTCCCTTCCGGTCAGTTCGCGTACCAGAATCTGCGATGGCTGCGCGGGATGAGACAGGATACCTTGGGTCTGCCAGACCAGCTGGTCCGGCCGGTAACGCAGAAAGACGTCTTCCGGATAGCTTTGCCATAACTGCTGTACATCCCCTTCGCTGAACCCGGCATCCATCAGCTTGGCAAGGGCCATGTTGCGGGTTTCTGCACGGATGTCTTCGGCGTTCAGCGGATGCTCGAGACCGACCCGAAGCACATAGCGGGTGGCGGTGTACAGATCGACCAGCAGTTGGTCTTTGAACGCGTTCCAGAGCTTGGGGCTAGTACCGGCGATATCGGCACAGGTAAGCACATACAGATAATCCAGATGTTCGCGATCGGCGACTTTGCCGGCAAAACTATTGATGATGGCCGGATCCGAAATGTCGAATTTCTGGGCCGTAAAGGACATCAGCAGATGCTGGGCGATCAGCCATTGCACCAGCTGCGCATCGGCCGCCGGAAGGCCATGGGCTTGGGCGAAACGCACGAAGTCGGCGGCACCCAGTTCGGCATGATCGCCGCCGCGGCCTTTGGCGATGTCGTGGAACAGACCGGCCAGCCAGATCAGGTGCGGCTTACGGAGGCGCGGAAAGACTTCGTGCGGCAGTGAAAAACCGTCCACCCTGCCCTGTTCGAATCGGCGAATGAACTCCAACACATTCAGGGTGTGCTGATCGACGGTATACACATGAAACAGATCGTACTGCATGCGTCCGGTAACCTGGCCGAACTCCGGCAGATAACGAGCCAGTATGCCCAGACGTGCCAGGCGTTGCAGGTTAAGCACGCCTTGCGGCTGACTGATCAGGGCAATGAAAGCCATCCTTACGGATTCGGATTGCTCGCTATAAGGAAGGATGTCCGATAGGGATTCCGCAAGCCCGCGTGCGGTATCCGAATGTAATCCATGGCATGCGGACTGCCTGCCCCAGACCGCGAAAAGGTCGAACAGCCGCGGAAGACTATCGGCGCCAAAGCAGTTGTCATGTGCAAGCAGATAGCCGTTTTTCAGCATGAAATGCGCATCAATTGCCGTGACTATCTGCTCTTCAGCCAGATGCTCTTCGAAACGCTGAAGCAAGCGGTCATTAATGCGCAAAAGAATGGCCGCCGACCGGAAGAACTCCTGCATCAGCTGTTCGACTGCGAGATTGTCCGGGGTGTCCTTCAATCCGAAAAGCTCGGCTAGGCTCTTCTGGTGGTCAAACAAAAGCCGTTCTTCCGGCCGCTTGACCAAAAGATGCAGGGCAAAGCGCAGGCGCGCCACAATACGCCAATTACGTAGAAGAGCCTGCCATTCCGATTCACCCAGAAGCCCGAGCGGGACGAGACCGGAAAGCGATGGAACCCCGTAAAGTTTCCGAGACAGCCAGTTCAAGGTATGGAAATCACGCAGCCCACCCGGACCTTCCTTCAGGTTGGGTTCGAGATTGTCAGCAGTATTGTGGAATTTGGCATGGCGCTGACGCTGTTCGTCGCGTTTTGCTTCGAAATAGCTGCGGGCGTCATAGACTTCAGGCGAGTTTGCTTTGGCCTCAAGCGTGCGGAAGACACTCTCGTCCCCGGCGAGCATACGGATTTCCAGCAGAGAGGTATAGGTTGCCACATCCAAACGACTTTGTTCGAGACATTGACTGACCGAACGTACCGCCTGCCCGACCTTTAGGCCTGAATCCCATAACAGCGAAAACAACCGGCCAATGGCATCCGCGTGACGTACCTGTTGAGCCTCATCACCACAGACCAGCAGATCAATATCGGAGTGCGGGTAGATTTCGCTGCGTCCATAGCCACCAGTGGCCACCAGAGCCAGGCCAAAATCCGCGTCTAAGCAAAGCGTCCATGCCTTGCTGACCAATGCATCCAGACAGTCCCGATAACGGCCGAGCAGGGTTTCAATGGCGACTCCCTTGGCCAGACTTTCGGTCAGTGTGCTGCGCTCTGTGGCCAACACCTGCTTGGCGGCGGCGATGAATTCTGCGGCGGTACCGGCCTGCTGAAAGGTCGGTGGCGCAGGGTCAGCGCTGTCGCTGCCTGGAATCACAAATCGTTGTCATCGCCGGGCAGACGGGTCAGAATCTCGACGCCATCATCGGTCACCGCCACGGTGTGTTCCCACTGCGCCGACAGCGAGCGGTCCTTGGTCACGACCGTCCAGCCATCCGGCATCAACCGGGTGTGGCGGGCGCCTTCATTGACCATCGGCTCGATGGTGAAGGTCATGCCTTTTTCCAGCCGGAGACCGGTCCCCGGCTGTCCGTAGTGCAGAACTTGCGGGTCTTCATGGTAGATGCGGCCGATGCCGTGCCCGCAGTATTCGCGTACGACCGAGAAACGCTCGGCTTCCACCAGCTTCTGGATGGCATGGCCGATATCGCCGAGGGTGGCGCCGGGGCGAACGGCACGGATACCGGCGAACATGGCGGCCCGGGTGACGTCAATCAGCCGCTTGGCTTTGACCGAGGGCTCCCCGATGGTATACATCCGGCTGGTATCGCCATGCCAGCCGTCCTTGATGACGGTGACATCGATATTGAGGATATCGCCCTCTTTCAGCACTTTAGCCGGCGACGGAATGCCGTGACAGATGACGTTATTGACCGAAGTGCAGATGCTGGCAGGAAAGCCCTTGTAGCCGACATTCGCCGGAATCGACTGCTGAACCTGAACGATGTGTTCATGGCAAATCCGGTCCAGCTCGGCGGTAGTCACACCGGGCTTGACGTGCGGGGCGACCATCTGCAGCACCTCCGCGGCCAAACGACCGGCGATACGCATGTTTTCGATATCCTGGGGGGTCTTGATGGAGGCTTTCATGTCACTATTATCCAACACTTGCGGCAAAATCGCACTTTCTTGTATAATCAGCGGGCTTCTAACGCCCACGCCGAGCGTCAATCGGCGAATTCACACACCGGATTTCCCCCTGCTTCGGGGTGCCCCTCGGGGTTCGAAGTAGCGATTCGGTGGAGGCCCAACCCCGGAACCATACGCCTTGACCCAGGCCGGTTCCCTATCGCTTAAAGGATTCAACCATGTCCCAAGTCACCATGCGTCAGATGCTGGAAGCCGGCGTTCACTTCGGTCACCAAACCCGTTACTGGAACCCGAAAATGGGTCCGTACATTTTCGGTGCCCGCGGCAAGATCCACATCATCAATCTTGAAAAAACCATGCCATTGTTCGTGGATGCCATGAACTTCATCTCGGCCATCGCACAGAAGCGCGGATCCATCCTGTTCGTCGGCACCAAGCGCTCCGCTCGCGATGCCATCAAAGAAGAAGCCACTCGCTCCGGCATGCCTTACATGAGCATGCGCTGGCTGGGCGGCACCCTGACCAACTTCCGTACCGTCAAGCAGTCCGTTTCAAGGCTGAAGGAACTGGAAGCGGCCGAAACCGACGGCACCTTCGAAAAGCTAGTCAAGCACGAAGTGCTAACCCTGCGCCGCGAGCGCGACAAGCTGGACGCCTCGCTGGGCGGCATCAAAGACATGAACCGTCTGCCGGACGCCCTGTTCGTCATCGATATCGGTCATGAAAACATCGCCATCCAGGAAGCTAAGAAACTCGGCATTCCGGTGATTGCCGTGGTCGACACCAACTACGACCCCAACCTCGTCGACTATGCCATCCCAGGCAACGACGATGCCATCCGCGCCGTTCAGCTGTATGTCCGCGCCGCCGCCGACGCCGTACTTGAAGGCAAGGCTGCCGCTCCGATCACCGCCAGCAGCGCCAATGACGACTTCGTCGAACTGGACGAAGAAGGTAATCCGATCGGTAAAGACGACAAGAAAGGCGCCCGCCGCGCTCCGGCCAAGAAAGCCGCCCCGCGCCGCGAAAAACGCGACGCCTGATTGAAGCCTGACAGGGGGTGCTTCGGCACCCCCTCTCCCATCGGCGTCTGCCGATGCGATCCCACCCTTGAACAACCCCGAGGTTAATACGATGGAAATTACCGCTAGCCTGGTAAAAGAACTCCGCGAGCGCTCCGGCGCCGGCATGATGGAATGCAAGAAAGCCCTGACTGAAAACGCCGGCAATATCGATGCCGCGATGGAATATCTGCGCAAGACCGGTCTTGCCAAAGCCGACAAGAAAGCCGACCGCGTCGCCGCGGAAGGCCGCATCGGCATGGCCAGCAGCGGCGGCAAAGCCGTGCTGGTCGAAGTCAACTCCGAAACCGATTTCGTCGCCAAGGACGACAACTTCCTGTCCTTCGTCAATGCCGTGGCCGAAACCGCCCTGGCGTCCGATGCCGCCGATGCCGAAGCCCTGAAGTCGGTGGCTATGAATGGCGGCACCGTGGAAGAAGCCCGCGCTGCATTGATCGCCAAAGTCGGTGAAAACGTGCAGGTCCGCCGTCTGGTCCGCATCAACTCGGCCAATACCGTGGCGGCCTACATCCACGGCGGCCGTATCGGCGTGCTGGTCGATCTGGCCGGCGGCGACATGGAACTGGCCCGCGGTATCGCCATGCATGTGGCTGCGATGAATCCTCCTTACAACAAAGCCGCCGATGTTCCGGCCGACTTCATTGCCAAGGAAAAAGAAATCGAACTGGCCAAAATGCCGGAGAAAGACAAAAACAAGCCGGCTGACATCCTCGAGAAAATCATTGCCGGCAAAGTCAGCAAGATCATCAACGAAGTCACCCTGTACGGCCAGCCCTACGTGCTGAATACCGACCAAAGCGTGGAAGCGGCCGTTAAAGCCGCCGGTGCCGATGTCATCGGTTTCCAGCGTCTGGTGGTCGGCGAAGGCATCGAAAAGGTGGTGGAAGATTACGCCGCCGAAGTTGCCAAGGCCATGGCCGTCTGAATTGGAAAGCCACCTTCGGGTGGCTTTTTTTCACCCCTTCAATTATTCCGGAGCAGCCATCCGCCATGTCCCGTCTTCGCCGTCTCGATTACGCAAGCACCCCGCATGAACCCTATGAGGTCGCCCCGGAGAAAATGCGGGCGGGCAGCCCGAAGCAGATCCTCAGCAACCACTTCAGCAATGCCGCAGGCAATTTCCATAGCGGCTTCTGGGAAGCAGAGCCCGGCATCTGGCAGGTCAACTACACCGAATTCGAATACTGCGAAATCCTGCAGGGTGTGATTGTGATGACCGAAGACGGCGGGGAAGCCCAGACCGTCCGCGCCGGCGACCGATTCACCCTTGAACCGGGTTACCGCGGAACCTGGGAAGTACGTGAATACGCGCGCAAGGTCTACGTCATCTACGAACCCTAAGCTGGCCCGCACCCTGCTAAAGCCGCCGCCAATCCGCTAGAATGACCTAACGATGCCCACCCCGGAGCCCGCCATGAGCACATTGAAATACCGCCGCATTCTCCTGAAGCTGTCCGGCGAAGCCCTGATGGGCGACGGCGATTACGGCATCGATCCCGGCATCATCAACGGCCTGGCACGCGAAATCATCGCGGCGCAGCAGGCCGGCGCCGAAGTGGGTGTAGTCATCGGCGGCGGCAACATCTTCCGCGGCGCCGGCTTGGCCGCCGGCGGCATGGACCGTGTCACCGGCGACCACATGGGCATGCTGGCCACCGTCATCAACGCCCTGGCCATGCAGGACGCGCTGGAAAAACACGGCGTCAACGCCCGCGTGATGAGCGCCATCAAAATCAACCAGATCTGCGAAGACTACATCCGTCGCCGTGCCGTGCGCCATCTGGAAAAAGGCCGCATCGCGATTTTCGCGGCCGGCACCGGCAATCCGTTCTTCACCACCGATTCCGCCGCCGCGCTGCGCGCCACCGAAATCAATGCCGAACTGCTGCTGAAGGCAACCAAGGTGGACGGCATTTACGATTCGGATCCGAAGAAAAATCCGGCGGCAAAACGCTTCCAGCGCCTGACCTATGATGATGTACTGCAGCGCAATCTACAGGTAATGGATACTGCCGCCTTCGCCCTATGCCGTGAAAATGACATTCCTTTGCGGATTTACGACATGAGCAATGCCGGCGCGTTGATGCGCATCTTGCAAGGTGAAGATATCGGTACACTGGTCACCCGCTGACCACATGCACGGACATCCGCAGGGTCATCGTAGACAATGCCACGCTAGTCATCCCCATTCGCATAGGCGATGTGGATCTATCTAGCCTATTCGGCCTCAGCTACAACTCGCTTGCTCTGATTCCGGATGCCCTTCATAACCTCGGCGATGCCGCCGATTTAGCATTGGCCTGGGCCGCGGTCTGGATGGCAAGCCGGGCGCCACTGGTGGTGTCATTGGTACGGGCTAAATCCGCTGACCGCCCTGCTGGAGGTCTTGGTCATCGGTGCCAGTAGCTGGCACTGCTCAAAGCCGGCTTCATGCAGGCCATGAATGCGGCACCTGAAAACCTCGAGCCAGCCGGACCAGAGCCCTTTCTCAGTGTCCCGGCAGGGGTGGCTGCCATCCATCATGTGCACATCTGGTCGCCGGATTCCGAAGAAATCGCGCTGATGCGCACATTATCCGCAGCCCCCTGGACGGCCATGACGGATTCATCGATGCAGCCAGCTAGGCTTTGCAGGAGCACTTCGGCGTCAACCACGTGACGCTGCAGATCGAGCTGGGCGAATTCTACAGCATGACCATCACGACCATGCACCGCACTACTGATGTTTTTTCATTGATTTTAAGCATTTAGCATCATCTCGGTTTATAATTGGGCTCATCATCGGAACAGGAGCCCCGCATGCTCAACGAAATCAAAAAAGATGCGCAGACACGCATGGCCAAAAGCGTCGACGCCCTGAAGCATGAGCTGTCCTCGCTGCGCACTGGCCGCGCCAGTACCGGACTTGTCGATAACCTGAAAGTGAACTATTACGGCTCGGATATGCCCCTGAGTCAGGTCGCAACGGTCACTGTCGCTGATGCCCGTTCAATTACCATCACCCCTTGGGAAAAGGCCATGGTCGGCGCCATCGAAAAAGCCATCCTCGCCTCCAACCTCGGCTTCACGCCGAATACGCTGGGTCAGGTCATCCGTATCAATCTGCCACCACTGACCGAAGAGCGCCGCAAGGAGCTTATAAAGCATGTTTATGCCGAAGCCGAAAATGCCAAAATTTCGGTCCGCAACATCCGGCGTGATGCCATTTCTGGGGTGAAGGACCTGCTGAAGGAAAAATCCGTATCCGAGGACGAGGCGCGCCGCAGCGAAGAAGAGGTCCAGAAAATCACGGATAAGGCGGTCAAGGACATCGACGACATCGCCAAAGCCAAGGAAACCGAGCTACTGGCCGTCTGAAGAGCTCTGGCCATGCGCTCGGATATGCCGCGTCATCCACAACACATCGCCGTCATCATGGACGGCAACGGTCGTTGGGCCGAGCAGCGCGGCAGCATCCGCAGTGTCGGACACCGTGCCGGCGCCAAAGCAGTCCAGATAGCTATCGAATTCTGCCTCGAGCTGGACATCGGCAGTCTCACTCTGTTCGCGTTTTCCAGCGAAAACTGGAATCGGCCGCCGGAAGAAGTCAGCACCCTGATGAAGCTCTTCCTGCGCATGCTCGATACCGAAATCGAGGAGCTGGATCGACGTGGCGTGCGC
>NZ_JBIKSE010000085.1:0-2766 GCF_044348765.1 Arenimonas sp. | reverse complement strand
CCATCATTCTGGATCTGCGGGTGTTGATCGTATTGTTGGCCTGGCAGCTGGTGCAGATGCGAAAAGCGGTGTCCTGGCCGGAATCAGAGCGCTTGGCGCTAGCGCATCTGACCGCCGATATCCATGCACCGCTCGCCAACCGGCTCGGCATCTGGCAGTTGAAATGGGAGCTGGAGGATCTGGCGTTCCGCATCATGAAGCCGGAGCAGTATCAGGCCATTGCCCGCCAGTTGCAGGAAAAACGCGGTCTGCGCGAACGCTACATCGAACAGGCCACGCAGCAGATCCAGGCGGCGCTGGCCAGGGCCGGCATTGCTGCCGATGTCGCTGGCAGACCCAAGCACATCACCAGCATCTGGAAAAAGATGCAGCGCAAGAATCTGGATTTCGACGGACTCTACGATATCCGTGCCATCCGCGTGCTGGTCGACGATGTCGCCGCCTGCTACAGCGTTCTGGGTCTGGTGCATCAGTTATGGACGCCGATTCCCGGGGAGTTCGACGATTACATCGCGCAGCCCAAAAGCAATAATTACCAAAGTCTGCATACGGCAGTGATCGGTCCCGACGGACTCGGTCTGGAAGTGCAGATCCGGACCCGGAATATGCATGAGCATGCCGAAATGGGCGTGGCGGCGCATTGGCGTTACAAGGAAGGCGGCAAAGCGCAGGGCGAATTCGAAAAGAAAATCGCCCAGATGCGGCAGCTTCTGGAGAACAGCAAGGCGGCCGACGAAACCGTGCTGATGGCGGGTTTGGGCACCGAGCTGGTCGAGGACCGCAAATACCTGCTGACGCCGAAAGGCGAGGTCATCGACCTTCCGGCGGGCGGCACCGTGCTTGATTTCGCGTATCACGTGCACACCGATGTCGGTCACCGTTGCCGCGGCGCCAAGGTCAACGGCCGCATTGTGCCTTTGGAATACCGGCCGAACTCCGGCGACCGCATTGAAATCATGACCGGAAAAACCGGAACTCCAAAACGTGATTGGCTGTTGGCAGCCAATGGCTATCTGGCCAGCTCGCGTTCGCGCGACAAGGTCCGCGCCTATTTCTTCCGACTCGACCGTCAACGCAATCTCGAAGACGGCCGCGAGTTGCTGGAAAAGGAGTTGCGCCGGGTGGCCCTGATGCAGACTGACCTGAAACCGGTGCTCGACAAGTTCAAACTTCCCGACCGGGATGAGCTGTGCATCGCCCTGGCACTCGGCGATATCAGTCCCAGTCTGATTACGCGTGCCCTGCATGAGCACCTGCAGCCGGCGTCCGAAACCCTGCCGATGCGTCGGGTTGCGGCGCCGCGCAAGACGGCTGGACGCAGCGACATGACCGTGGAGGGGGTCGGCAATTTGCTGATGCAGCTGGCACGCTGCTGTCAGCCGGTTCCCGGCGACGCCATCGTCGGTTATCTGACCAAAGGTAAAGGAGTCAGCATCCACCGTGCCAACTGTGCCAGCGTGGCCTATTTGATTTCGCAGCATCCGGAGCGGGAACTGCCAGTGAATTGGGGCAGCCGCGAAGACGGCCGCTATGAAGTTTCTATCCTGATCCGCGCCTATGACCGAAAATGGTTGCTGAAGGATCTGACCAATCTCATCGCGCAGGCGAACGTCAATATTGCCGGCGTCAATACCCTGCCACAGGCCGGTCCGATGGCGGAACTGAAAATGACGCTCAACGTCGCTGATTTCGGACAGCTCAGCGCGCTTCTGGGTAAACTGGATGCTGTGCCCGGCGTACTGGAAGTCCGCCGTTTCTGAGGCGTACACAAGCATCTTCCACCTGATAAAATGATCCGAATCCAGCCAAAACATTCCCGTGAACATACCCGATAACGATACGGCATCCAACGACTCCATGCTCAAGCGTGGGATGTGGCGTCTTCTGTTTCTCGCGGTCGGCCTGTTCATCGGCATCGGCATTCCCTATATCTGGTATCTCGACAAGCAGGTGCGCGATCAATTCGCTCAACTCAACTGGCAGGTCCCGACCAAGGTGTTCGCCCGGCCTCTGGTGCTCAAGCCCGGTCTGCCACTGGATGGCGGCAGCCTCGCACTGGAACTGCAGGCTGGGGGTTACAAGGATGACGGCCGGGGCGTTTTGGCCGGAAGCTACGGACGCAGCGGCGGCCGATTCCGTCTGACCACCCGTGAGTTCTTCGACGTCAACGGCAAGGTGCCGTCACGCCAGCTCGAAGTGCTGCTGGTTTCCGGCCGCGTCGCCGCCGTGCGTGATGTCAAAACGCGACGCAATCTGAGTTCCGCGAAAGTCGATCCGGTTCGCATTGCCACTTTGTACGGCAACAGCACCGAGGAGCGCCGGTTGGTCAAAATCGACCGGGTGCCGAAGCTGCTGGTCGAGGGCCTTCAGGCGGTAGAAGATCGCAACTTCGACAAACACATCGGCATCGATCCGATGGGTGTTGCGCGTGCCATTTATGTCAACATCCGCGAAGTCGGATTCGAACAGGGCGCCTCGACCCTGACCCAGCAATTGGTGCGCAGCCTGTTTCTGAGCAATACCAAAACCATTACCCGCAAGGTCAAGGAAGCGCTTTACGCACTGATCATCGAGGCGCGCTTCGATAAACAGACTATCCTCGAGGCCTATCTCAACCAGGTCTACCTCGGCCAGGTCGGTGACCAGTCCATTCACGGCATCGCTGCCGGTGCCGATTTCTGGTTCGGACGCGACGTCACCCAGCTGCAGGACCATGAAATCGCGTTGCTGATTGGTCTAGTGCAGGGCCCGTTTTACTGGGATCCG
>NZ_JBIKSE010000002.1:0-94682 GCF_044348765.1 Arenimonas sp. | reverse complement strand
ATAGCGTTTCTGCGGATTGCTGAGGGGGGTGGTCATGACCTATGGTCCAATGCGGTGATGGGGATAAAAGGGTATCATGAAGGCATACCCAAGCCCACAACGATTATGGCTACCCGCAGCAAAAGCAGCCAGCGTTGGCTGAAAGAGCACTTCGCCGACCCCTATGTCAAAAAAGCCCAGTCCGAAGGACTGCGCTCGCGTGCGGCCTACAAGCTCGAAGAATTGCTAGAACGCGATCGGCTGATCAAGCCGGGCATGATCATCGTCGATTTGGGCGCCGCTCCCGGGGGGTGGTCGCAGATGGCCCGCAAGGTCATGGGTGATAAAGGCCGGGTCATCGCTCTCGATATCCTCGAAATGCCTCCCATCGCCGGAGTTGAATTCATTCACGGCGACTTCAGGGAGGAATCGGTATTGTCGCAGTTACAGGCGTTGGTGGGTGATCAACCGGTAGACCTTGTTTTATCGGATATGGCCCCCAATATGTCTGGAGTGGATACCGTCGATCAAGCGCGTGCGATGTACCTTTCCGAACTGGCGCGCGACTTCGCCGATGGCCATCTTAAAAAAGGCGGTGATTTTCTGATCAAGCTGTTTCATGGTGAAGGTTTCGATGCATATGTCAAAGACCTCCGTC
Organism: Arenimonas sp.; assembly: GCF_044348765.1. Lineage (GTDB taxonomy): Bacteria > Pseudomonadota > Gammaproteobacteria > Xanthomonadales > Xanthomonadaceae > Arenimonas. The sequence continues at coordinate 94,045 of NZ_JBIKSE010000002.1, read as the reverse complement.
CACGCTATCAGAAACTGACCATCCGAAAACCGGCGGCTTCACGCCGCCGTTCCAACGAAGTTTATGCACTGGCTACTGGCAAGCGCTGAAGGAACAAAATGAACGATTTGACCAAGAACATCATCGTATTCGTCGTCGTCGGCTTCCTGATGATGACGGTGATGAATGCATTCTCTCCAGAATTTGGCAAGAATACGCCGGAAGTGGCGTATTCGAAATTCCTTGATGAGCTTGATACCGGAACGGTCACCAAAGTCGAGTTTTCCCAAGACAGCTCCAGTGCCCGAACCGAGCTGAAGTACACCCGGGGTGACGGCAGTGTCGGTCAGACCTGGGGTCCGTACGACCGCGACCTAGTTAATGTGTTGGTCAAGCGCAAGGTCGAAATCATCCAGGCCAAGCCGGCTTCCGGCCCGCCGTTCTGGGCCATTGTGCTAAATATTCTGCCCTACATCCTGTTCTTCGGCATCGCCTTCTACTTTATCAAGCAGATGCAGCAGGGTGGCGGCAAGGGGGCGATGAGCTTCGGCCGTTCGCGCGCAAAAATGCAGGGTGAGAACGAGGTCAAGGTCACCTTCGCGGACGTCGCCGGTTGCGATGAGGCCAAGGAGGAGGTCGGAGAACTGGTCGAGTTCCTGCGCGATCCTTCCAAATTCCAGAAGCTCGGCGGTCGTATTCCGCGTGGCGTGTTGATGGTCGGTAACCCCGGAACCGGAAAAACCCTGCTGGCCCGCGCCATCGCCGGCGAAGCAAAAGTACCGTTCTTCTCCATTTCTGGCTCCGATTTCGTCGAGATGTTCGTCGGCGTCGGCGCTTCGCGCGTACGCGATATGTTCGATACCGCCAAAAAGCACGCGCCGTGCATCATTTTCATTGATGAAATCGATGCAGTCGGCCGGCACCGTGGTGCCGGTCTGGGCGGTGGCCATGACGAGCGCGAGCAGACCCTCAACCAGCTTCTGGTCGAAATGGACGGTTTCGAAGGTGGCGAGGGTGTCATCGTTATTGCCGCCACCAATCGTCCAGACGTGCTGGATCCGGCGCTGTTGCGTCCGGGCCGTTTCGACCGCCAGGTCGTGGTCGGCCTTCCTGACGTGAAAGGCCGCGAACAGATTCTTAAAGTTCATATGCGCAAAGTACCGTTGGATGCCGATGTCGAGCCCATGACCATCGCCCGCGGCACGCCCGGATTCTCCGGTGCCGATTTGGCCAATTTGGTCAACGAGGCCGCCTTGTTCGCAGCCCGCGAGAATGCCAAGGAAGTGCGTATGGAGCACTTCGATAAGGCGCGTGACAAGATCCTGATGGGTGCCGAACGCCGCTCGATGGTCATGAGTGAAGACGAAAAGAAGCTCACCGCCTATCATGAAGCCGGCCATGCCATCGTTGGACGCATGGTGCCCGAACATGACCCCGTATACAAAGTCACCATCATTCCGCGTGGTCGTGCTCTTGGGGTCACCATGTACCTGCCTGAAGGCGATAAGTACAGTTACAACAAGGTCGCCATCGAGTCGCAACTGTGCTCACTTTATGGCGGCCGTGTTGCCGAGGAACTGATTTTCGGTGCCGAAAAAGTCACCACCGGCGCTTCCAATGACATCGAACGTGCCACTAAGATGGCCCGTAACATGGTCACTAAATGGGGTCTGTCCGATGAGCTCGGTCCGATCGCCTATGCCGAAGACGAAGGTGAAGTGTTTCTCGGCCGTTCGGTGTCTCAGACCAAGCATGTTTCCGACGACACCGCCAAGAAAATAGACGAGGTCGTGCGGACAATTCTTGATCGGGCCTATGCACGTACGACCCATATTCTCAAAGATAACATCGACAAGCTGCATATGATGGCGGATGCGTTGCTGACCTATGAAACCATCGACGTCAGTCAGATCGATGCGGTGATGGAAGGCCGAGTTCCGGGACCTCCCTTGGATTGGGTCAAATCCGGTCGAACCAACAAGGATGATAAGCCCAGCACTGGTCCGATTGGCGGGCCGATGCCACAGACCTGAGCGGATAAGCGCAACTGAAAAAGCCGGAATCCGTTCCGGCTTTTTTTTGCGCTATGCTAAAGCCCCATCGAGGAGCATTCCATGTTCGATACCTTTCCCAGTCTGCAATGTGGACCCCGTGCCCTGAAGCTCGACGTGCCGAGAATCATGGCCATCGTCAATGTCACACCGGATTCTTTTTCTGACGGTGGCCGGTTCGAGACTACGCAAGCCGCCATTGCCCACGCACTTTGGCTGGTGGAGCAGGGCGCCGACATGCTCGACATCGGCGGTGAAAGCACGCGCCCGCATGCCACCCCGGTTCCCCTGCAGGAAGAGCTCGATCGCGTCATTCCGGTCATCGAAGGGCTCGCCGGACGCTGCAATATCCCGATCAGTATTGATACATCCAAACCTGAAGTGATGCGCGCTGCAGTCGCCGCTGGTGCTGGATTCATCAATGATGTGGCCGCGCTTCGTCATGAAGGAGCGATGACGGCAGCAGCTGATCTCGGGGTTCCGGTTTGTCTGATGCATATGCCGGGTGATCCGCTCACCATGCAGCAGTCCGTACACTACGACGATGTGCTGGTTCAGGTCCGACAGTTTCTGACCGAACGTCTGTTTGCCTGCGAAATGGCCGGCATTCCGAAGAAAAATCTGGTCATTGACCCTGGATTCGGATTCGGCAAGCATCTGGAGCATAATCTGGCGCTGTTGGCCAATATTGCCTATTTCGCCGAACTCGGACTGCCCGTGCTGGCGGGAGTTTCCCGAAAATCGATGATCGGGCAAATTACCGGGCGTGATGTCGGTGAACGGGTCGCCGGTTCTGCGGCCGCTGCGTTGTTGGCAGCTCAGAACGGTGCCGGCATCATCCGCGTGCATGATGTGGCTGAAACCAAGGACGTCCTTGCCGTTCTGGCAGCCGTCGATGGTGCAAAACGCAAAGACCATTCGATCAAATCAAAGCCGGCCATCGAGTGGCCGGATGACTAGGAAGCCAAGGCCGCGCGGTGTGCTTCCACTCGCGGGTCCATGACGCGGCGCCATAACGGCGGGAACAGAGCCAGCAGGAACATGGTCGGATAGCCGGCCGGCAACTGCGGGGATTCATCGAAATGGCGCAGGATGCCGTAACGGCGTTTCGGATAGGCATGGTGGTCAGAGTGCCGCTGCAGATTGAACAGCATCGCATTCGACAGTGTGTAGCTCGAATTCCAGCTGTGCAGGTGCGTGGTGCGTTCATAGCCGACATCGGTTTTACGGCGTTCCAGCCCGTAATGCTCAACATAGTTGATCACTTCCAGGGTCGCCGCGGCGAGTAGGCCCTGCACCCAGAAGAACGCCAATCCTTTGAGGTCTGCTATGGTAAAAACCATCAATGAAAGCGCGAGCCAGATCAGTGTCATTACCAGCATCTCGTTGTGCCTGCTGATAACCGCTAGGCCTGCTTTACGCAGCCGGTCCGCTTCGAGAGCCCAAGCATTGATGCTGTTCCTGCGCAGCGCCTGCGGTAGGAATTGCCAGATGGTCATGCCATAGGGCGCGCTGGAAGGGTCTTCTGGCGTTGATACATGCACATGATGGCCGCGCAGATGCTCGATTTTGAAGCCGTGATAGCCGACCGTAACCAACAGGAGGGCACCGGCCCATTGTTCAAGTCGGTCGTTCTTGTGGATCAGTTCATGGGCCGTATTGATCGCCAGCGCGCCACTGATGATGCCTTGTGACAGCAGCCAGCCGATCTCGCCGACCGGCCCCAGGTCCGCTGCCATGAACCACTGCATCGACAGATACAGGGTGGCAATTTGCACCGGCAATATGACCAGACACAGCCATCTGAAGATAGGCTCGGTCGAGACCTCGCGTTCCTGTGCCGGCTGGACATTCGCCGTGTCGCGTCCGATCCCGAAATCAATCACCGGAAGGAATACGAAGAAAAACAGAAGAGGCCACCAGGCTAGCAGGTCGGGCATGCCGCTGCGGATTCCCCACTGCATGGCAAGCAGTAGCTGCAGGGGTAGCAAGAATACCAATGCATAACGGAGGGCTTTCAGTCTTTGCATCGTCCGTATACTATGTGATTGATGCTTCGATGCTACCTTAGTGCATCTAGAGCAATTACTCCAGAACCGACCCGGAGCACAATACCATGAGCTGGACGCCATTAACCATAACTTTCGCGCTTTATATCCTCCTGATGCTGGGAATCGGGTTCGTCGCCTGGCGCTCTGTCAAAACCTTGGATGACTACATCCTTGGTGGCCGCAACATGGGCAGCTTTGTGACCGCGCTGTCCGCGGGAGCTTCGGACATGAGTGGCTGGCTGTTGTTGGGTCTGCCTGGAGCACTTTTCCTCAGTGGGCTCTCGGAGTCGTGGATAGCGATCGGGTTGGTCATCGGCGCCTGGTGCAACTGGAAGTTTGTGGCCGGGCCGCTGCGTGTCTATACCGAACGCTGCAACAACGCCTTGACGCTTCCGGATTATTTCACGCAGCGTTTCGAAGACGAGTCCCGCGTGCTGCGCATCATTTCGGCACTGATTATTCTGGCATTCTTTGCTGTTTACTCCGCATCCGGTATTGTTGCCGGAGCAAGGCTATTCGAGTCGGTATTCGGTATTTCCTATGCCAATGCGATATGGCTTGGCGCGGGGGCAACCATTGCATATACCTTGATCGGCGGCTTTCTAGCGGTGAGCTGGACCGATACCGTACAGGCGACACTGATGATTTTCGCGCTGATCCTGACGCCCGTCGCGGTCGTGCTCAGTGTCGGTGGCGTCGACTCCAGCATGATCTTGATCGCCCAAGTGGATCCCTCCAATATCGATTTCTTCAAAGGCACTACGCTGATCGGCATTGTTTCCCTCATGGCCTGGGGCCTTGGCTATTTCGGTCAGCCGCACATTCTCGCGCGTTTCATGGCAGCCGATTCACTCAAATCGATTCCTTCGGCGCGTCGGATTGGCATGACATGGATGGTGCTGTGCCTGTTCGGCGCCATGGCGGTGGGCTTCTTCGGCATCGCTTATTTTGCCCGGCATCCCGATCTCGCCGCACCGGTCACCGCCAACAGCGAGCGGGTCTTCATCGTGTTATCCGGCCTGCTATTCAATCCATGGATCGCCGGCATCCTGCTTTCCGCCATTCTAGCCGCGATCATGAGCACCCTAAGCTGTCAGCTGCTGGTCTGTTCCAGTGCCCTGACCGAGGATTTTTACAAAGGACTGATGCGTCCACAGGCCGGCCAGCAGGAGCTGGTCTGGGTCGGACGTATCGGCGTGCTGCTGGTCTCTCTTGTGGCGATTGCTCTGGCCAGCAATCCCGAGAGCCGGGTACTGGGTCTGGTGAGTTACGCGTGGGCCGGTTTCGGTGCGGCCTTCGGACCCGTCGTTCTGTTTTCGCTCGGATGGAAAAAGATGACGCGCGCCGGTGCGCTTGCCGGCATGGTGACCGGCGCGGCCACTGTGGTGATCTGGAAACAATTCGCCTGGTTCGGCCTGTATGAAATCATTCCCGGGTTCATTCTGGCCTCAGTCGCCATTGTCCTGGCCAGCCGTATCGGAGTGCCGGCATCGCCTGCGATGCAGGAACGCTTCGAAGCGGTGCGTACCGAGCTCGAGCCCGGCTATTGAGTGTCGCCATGCAGGCCCCTCCGGCCATCGCCATCATGGGGCCGACCGCCTCAGGCAAGACCGCCTTCGCGGCAGATTTGTGCCGGAGACTCGGGACTGAAATCGTCAGCGTCGATTCGGCACTGGTCTATCGTCGTCTGGTGATCGGTGCCGCCAAGCCGGATGCCGCAATCTTGGCAAGCGCTCCGCACCGGATGATTGACATCCGCGACCCTCACGAGATTTTTTCAGCAGCCGATTTCGCCCGCGAAGCCATGCCGCATCTTCAGGACTTGGCGGTTCGGGGTAAGGTGCCACTGCTGGTCGGCGGCACCGGCCTGTATTTCCGAGCCTTGATCGAGGGTCTGTCGACGATGCCCGCGGCCGATGCCGGCGTGCGCGCAGAGCTCAAGGCCCGTATGGCGGAGGAGGGGTTGCTGGCATTGCATGCCCAGTTGCAGGCTTTGGACCCGGTCAGCGCGTCGCGCATTCATCCCAACGATCCGCAGCGGATTCTCAGGGCTCTGGAAATCCACCGGGTGAGCGGCAAATCCCGCAGTGACTGGCAGCAGAAGTCCGAACGGCCCGCTTTCCCATTCCGCCTGCTCTCGATTGTGCTGGCACCCAAGGACCGTGGTGAGCTGCACCACCGGATCGCCCTGCGATTCGACCAGATGCTGGCCGATGGATTCCTCGATGAAGTCCGTGAACTGAAGGCCGATTCGAGGCTGCATCCGGACCTGCCTTCGATGCGGTCGGTGGGGTATCGCCAGGCCTGGCAGCATCTCTCGGGACAGTCCGATGCAAAGACTTTCCGGGAGCAGGCCATTGCTGCGACACGGCAGTTAGCTAAACGCCAGCTGACTTGGTTTCGCAGTTCCGTATCTTCACGGTGGTTTGACCCACAGGCTGAAAAAGATGAGCTAGACTACTGTATAAGGGCATTTCTCGGTCCTGTTTAAAACCAACAATAAATAACCCAGAATTAAGAACGGAGCCGTACCGTGACTAAATCGCAATCCCTCCAAGACCCCTTCCTGAACGCCCTGCGCCGTGAGCGGGTGCCGGTTTCGATTTTTCTTGTTAACGGCATTAAGTTACAGGGGACCATCGAAAGTTTCGATCAGTTCGTGGTGCTGCTGAGGAATACCGTCAGCCAGATGGTATACAAGCATGCGATTTCAACTGTGGTCCCGGCCCGCAATGTACGTATCGGCTCCGCCGGTGGTGATGATGCAGTGGAAGCGGATGCGGATGCGGCCGAGTAACGAATAGGTCTGGTCCTTGAAGCCGTCCGGTACGGCCCCATATCGTAAAGCACAAAATAAGGCACACGGAGTCAGTATGGCATGGAACCAACCGGGCGGTGGCAAAGAGCCCTGGAAACCTAGGGGTAACGGAAATCCGGTCGATGATTTTCTCGGCCGTCTGAAATCCCAGCTGGGTATCGGCAACTCCGGAAACGGTTCCTCCTGGGTCAAGCCGGTACTGATTGGTCTTGCCGTACTCATTATTTTCAACTGCTTCAAACTTATCGATGAACGCGAACGCGGCGTCGTCCTGCGCTTCGGTAAGTTCGACCGCATCTTGACTCCGGGCGCCAACCTGAAGCTGCCGTGGCCAATCGAATCTGTGACTGTCGTCAATGCCACGCAGGTTCAGACAGTCGAGGAAACGGTCAATGTACTAACCAAAGACGAAAACATCGTCGATATCAAATTCAATGCCCAGTACACCATCAGCGACCCGCGCCTGTATCTGTATGGCTACCGCGACGATATAGTTGCGGCCGGCGGTCAGCAGGGCTCGGAAACGGTGCGTCAGGCCGCCGAGAGCGCTGTCCGCGAAGTGGTTGGCAACAACACCATGGATGCTGCGCTGTTCGAGCGTGGCCAGCTGTCCATTGTGGCCAAGGAGCACCTGCAGAAGTCCCTGGACATGTACCGCACCGGTATCAAAGTATCGCAGTTCACCCTGCCCGATGCCCGTTTCCCTGAAGAAGTGAGCGATGCTTTCAATGAGGCCATCAATGCCGGACAGCAAAGCGATTCCATCAAAAATGCTGCCTTGGCGTATGCCAGCAAAATTGTGCCCGAAGCCCGCGGTACCGCAGCACGCATCAAGGCCGAGGCCGACGGTTACCGTCAGGCCAGTATCGCCAAGGCAACCGGTGATGCGTCTCGATTCCGCCAGCTGGCTGATGAATATCGTAAATCACCGGAAGTCACCCGCAGGCGCCTGTATCTGGAAACCATGCAGGATGTGATGACCCGTAATTCGAAGATTATTTCCGGCAAGGGTAATATCTTCTATTTGCCGGCGCCCGGTAGTGCTGCGCCCGCAGCAAGCACCGACAGCGTATCCCGTCCGTCTCCGGCCGTGGTTGCGCCGCAAGTACCGCCTGCGGAAACAACGGGTCGTGGCGAAGTCCGCCAGGGCCGTGAGGGATCCTAATCATGCGTAATCCAACAACTCTCGTTTTCGGTAGCCTTGGTGCCATAATCCTGTTGTTTTCATCCATGTTCATTGTGAATGAAAGCCAGACCGCCATTGTCCTCAACCTCGGCAAGGTGGTTCGTTCCGACCTGAAACCCGGTCTGCATTTCAAAGTCCCGTTCGTCGAGCAGGTCCGTAAGTTCGACCGCCGCTTATTGACCTTGGACGATAATCCAGAACGCTACCTGACCGTCGAGAAGAAAGACGTCGAAGTCGACTTCTTCGTGAAATGGCGTATCAAGGACGTGACCGCCTATTACCGTGCCACCAGCGGTGGCAATGAAGAAGCCGCTGCGCAGCGTCTGACGCCAATCATAAAGAACACCCTGCGTAATGATATCAATAGCTTCACTTTGCAAAAATTGGTGTCCGGTGAACGTACCGAGTTGGCCCAACGCTTGCTGAAACCAATCAATCTCGGCGCGGCGACTCTGGGCATTGAAGTGGTTGATATCCGCATTAAACGTATCAATTTCCCGAAAGACGCCAAAATTCGCGATCAAGTTCTCGACCGAATGCGTTCCGAACGCAAACAGGTAGCGAATGCTTTGAGAGCCGAAGGTTTTGCGGAGTCCGAGCGCATCCGCGCCGAGGCCGAACGCGAAAGCCAAGTGATTTTGGCCGATGCCCAGCGTGAGGCCCAGAAAGTACGCGGTCAAGGCGATGCCGAAGTGGCCCGCATTTCGGCCGTCGCCTATGGCCAAGATGCTGATTTTTACGCTTTTTACCGCAGCTTGGAGGCTTACAAGGCCAGCTTCGCGGACGGCAAGTCGACCATGGTCGTGGACCCGGATTCTGAGTTCCTGAAATATTTCGGTGGCGGCAAACGCTAGCGTTCCGCCCCGAATCCAAAGCGCGTATAATACGTTAAAGCCGACATCTGTTCGGCTTTTTCTGCGTCTGTAACAATCATTCTGGAGTGAGTATCATGGGTCAGTCGGTCGTCGTACTGGGAGCACAATGGGGCGATGAGGGCAAAGGCAAAATTGTCGACTTGCTCACCCAACAGATTGGCGCCGTGGTGCGTTTCCAAGGCGGTCACAACGCCGGACATACGCTGGTCATTGCCGGCAAGAAAACCGTACTGCACCTCATTCCCTCCGGTATTCTGCGCGATGATGCGCTGTGCCTGATCGGCAATGGCGTAGTCCTGCATCCGGGCGCTCTGAAAAAGGAAATCGCCGAGCTCGAAGGCAACGGCGTGGAAGTGCGTTCGCGTCTGCGCATCAGTCCGGCTACGCCGCTGATCATGCCTTACCACATCGCACTCGACCAGGCCCGCGAGAAAGCTGCAGGCGGCAAAGCCATTGGCACGACCGGTCGTGGCATCGGTCCGGCCTACGAAGACAAAGTCGCCCGCCGCGGCGTACGTGTTGCCGATCTGGCTTACCCACAGCAACTGGCGGAAAAGCTGCGTACAGCACTGGACTACCATAATTTCGTACTGACCAAATACCTGGGTGTCGAAGCAATCGATTTCCAAAGCACGCTTGATGAGGCAGTGCAGTTCGGTCAATACATCAAGCCGATGATCAGTGATGTCGCAGGCATCCTGCATGATCTACGCAAACAGGGTCAGCGTGTACTGTTCGAAGGTGCACAGGGTTCGCTACTTGATATCGACCATGGTACCTATCCGTATGTGACCTCCAGCAATACCACCATTGGCGGCGCTCTCGCCGGTACCGGTGTTGGTGCCGATGCCATCGATTATGTGCTCGGTATCGCCAAGGCCTATGCCACCCGTGTCGGCGGTGGTCCATTTCCGACTGAGCTCAATGATGAAACCGGCCAGCTTATACGCGACAAAGGGGCTGAATATGGTGCTACCACCGGCCGTCCGCGCCGTTGCGGCTGGATCGATATTGTCGCCTTGAAGCGTGCTGTTGCCATCAACGGCATCACCGGCCTGTGCATCACCAAGCTCGACATCCTCGATGGCATGCCCAGCCTGAAGATGTGCATCGCCTACAAATACCACGGCAAACAGACTGAATACTCGCCACTCGACGAAGCCGGCTGGGATGAATGCGAGCCGGTCTACCTGGAGTTCCCGGGCTGGACTGAGTCTACCGCCGGCATCACCGAGTGGGATAAGCTGCCGCCGGCCGCACGCGCCTATCTGCGTTCGCTGGAAGAGCTGGTCGGTTGCCCGATCGCCATCGTATCGACCGGCCCCGACCGGGATGCCAATATCGTGCTACAGGATCCGTTTGCCTGATTGGACCAAATCAGGGCTGTTGCTAGAAAGCAGGCTCCAGCCTGCTTTTTTCATTTCCGGCTGAAGCTTTCATCCTCGTGTGCGATATCGGGAATGCGTCTGAAGGCGATACGCATGGGCGCTTCCTTGGCGGCGGTCTGACTGGAGGCGTAGCTGATCTTCTGCGGACCGAAGCGGTCATTAATACGGTCCATCAGCGCGCTCAGCGGCGCGTGCTCTTTGGTCTTCGCTGTGGTGAACAAGTCGTCCGTGGTTCCAATCCGCTGGCATAGGTCGGAGAGGGTTACCGCTACGACCAAGGGTCTGCCGCCGGCGGGCCGGTGTGCCAGCATTTCGCTCAGTTGCATCAGCAATGTATGGCTGTCATCGGTATCGTTGCAAAATACCGTTTCCTTCCAGCTGGCATGGTCGAGGTGTTTGACCTTGACCTCCAGTCGTCCGGCTACCAGTTTCTCCGAACGCAGGCGCATGGCGGCTTTCTGCAGAAGTTTCTTCAGCACCGCTTCTGCACCGTTAAGGTTGCGCATTGCCGGCGCCAACACATGGGAATGGCTGATGCTGCCGCGACCGTTCGAGTGTGCATGTGGCATCCACTCGCCACGCAGTTTGCGGTACAGGTTCTGGCCTTCTATACCGCCCCAGGCCTGTCGTAAGGCCAGTGGCGATGCCGCGCAGAGCTGAGCCACCGTAGTCATGCCGTGGTTTTCCAGGCGTTTCTCCATGGCGCGGCCGATGCCGCATAGCTCACGCAGCTGCAGGCGATGCAGGGCATGCGGCAAATCGCCGGCTTCAAGCACGACCAGGCCATCCGGTTTCTGCATGTCGGTTGCAGTTTTGGCCAGAAAGTGATTGGGTGCGATGCCGATCGAGGCGGTGATGGCAGGAACATTTTCCGCGAGTTTGCCTTTGATGGCGTAGGCAATAGCTTCAGCACGGGGGCGCTGGCGCTCGCTGCCCATGAGTTCGCAGGCCATTTCGTCAATCGATCCGATGAATGCGGTCGGGATACAGGCATGAATCAATTCGAGCAGGCGGTGATGATAAGACACGTACAGAGCCGGTCTCGCCTGTATGAATTCGATATCCGGACACAGGACCTTGGCCTCGCGCAGCAGTGTGCCGGTCTTGACCCCCTGACGTTTGGCTTCATAACTGGCGGCGATGCAGCAGGCGTTTGCGGTCAGTACCGGAGCCACTCCAATCGGACGCCCACGCAGCTCCGGCCGGTCCTGCTGTTCGACAGAAGCGAAGTAGGCATTGAAATCGATGAAAAGACTGCGCAGTTCCATATCGCCTCAGCCATTGCCATCTGCCGAAACCATTACGGCGATAGTCAGCTCATGTAGATTGCCATGATGACGGCGACCGTTCTCAGAACCCGAGACTGGAACGTAATTTATCAATAGCCCATGCGGTCGATGTGTGGTTGAAGGACCTTCATGTACGGTTCGAAATGGCTTTTGTAGTTGAGCCAGCGGAATTTCGAGCGTTGATAGACCGGCTCGGTGACCTGATGGTAACTGTTGGTCTTGATCTGCGCGCGTTGAGCGATGGTGTCCTGATGCCGATCCATTCCTTCCTGCCAAGGCAGATCCAGGAAAGCGCAGGCATCTCGTAGAACGCCTTCAGTATCGGCAATCAGTGATTCATAGCGGACGCGCCGAACACGCATGCTGAGGAGTTTTTCCTCCGTCAACGTCCACAGGCGCATTACGGAGTCATACATGACGACTGCCGTATTCAGGCGGGCAAAATGAATCATGGCTTCATTAATCGCGTAATGTTGCATGAAGTTGCTGAGTATGACATCACAGGGATGGCGTTCCGCGAAAATGAATTTGGCATCCGGAAATAGCCGATGAATGAAGGCGGCATGCATGGTCCGGATCGGCATTTTATCGATCACCAGCGTGTGTTCCGGCCTTCGGTATTGGGCAATCTTACTGCGGTAAAGCAGGCGAAGCTCAGCTTTCTGGCTACCGGTCAGGGAAGACATCGCATCGGGATAGTGTCCGGGTAGACGGTCCAGAGCGAATGCAACATGCTCGACAGTCGGTTTCTCTTCGAGCGACAGAACCCTGTCGTGGCCATCCAGCATGATATCCAGCAAGGTGGTTCCTGAGCGTGGAAATCCGATCAGGAAACAGAGGTCGGCACCGAGATCCTCATCCGGTCCGTTCGCTACAGTCGGTGCGCCATGCCCCAACCATTTCTGCATGCGTTCAATCTGTCTTGGCAGAGCGGTCGGGTCGGTATTTCGGGCACGGATGCTGGTCAGTGCTAATTCATTGCCTTTTTCGTATGCGGTAAAAGCCTCATCGAATCGGTCAACGCGGTCGGCCGTAGTTCCGCACTCATAGTAGTAGCTCAGAAGCAGGCGCGACGGCAGTTGCTGCGGATTGATGCTGGTTAAGATCTGCCAGGCTCCGTCAAAATCCCGACGGCGGCGATGCAGTTTGGCGGATTCGAACAGGATGCCGGCATCTTTCGGGTTCAATACCAAACCCTCTGTCACGGTCTTCTCGGCCTCATCCAATTCGTTCAGCAACTCCAGGGTGGCGATCAACTCCGCACGCAGGTCACCATTGCCTGGTGAAATCGACAAGGCGCTCCGGTAGTAATCTAGGGCCTTCCAGCTGTCCTGCATTTCGCGCAGCAACCCGCCCATATGACGGAGGGCGCGGGGCTGTGCCGGGTCGGCCGCAATGGACTGTTCGAACGCCATTCTGGCCTTGTCGAATTCACGCAGTATGTGGTGGCAGATGCCGATATTCAATAAGCCTTCCGCGTGTCCGGGATTCAATGCGAGCAGAGTATCAAGCTGTTCGATAGCGCCAGTGTTATCGCCCTGTCCCATTTTGAGCAGGGCCAGATTAAACATGGCGGATTGGTAATAAGGTGCAATGGCCAGGGCCTTGCCATAGGCCGCCATGGCGGCCTTGAGGTCGTTCTGCGCACGTAGGACATGTCCGAGATTGTGCCAGGCCTGCGAGTAAGCAGGCGCCAGACGAGTCGCGCTTTCGAATGCCTGGCGCGCTTCCGCCGTCATGCCGCTGTTAAAAAGCGAACGTCCGAGATGGTTATGGCCAAACGCGTTGTCCGGCTGGATGGTCAGCACTTTGCGGCATAGTGCCGCGGCCGAACGTGCATCACCCGACAGTTGCAGTAAAACGGCTTGATCGATGAGGTCATCAATACTTCCGGATTTCGGAATGGCATTCAGCCATGCGGTGGCCTGAGCATTCATGCGTTCGCCGATGCAGTATTCGCGGACCCAGTCCGCGCAATGGCGATGCGCGCCGTAAGGGGCGAGTAGCGCCAAAGCCTCATCCGGCCTGTTCAGGCGCAGCCGGATTTCAGCAAGAAGCAACAGGGTGTCGAGCGGTATCGGATGGATTTTGACGCGGGCCGCCAAAGCCTCCTCGGCACCTGCCAGATCACCCGAGTCAACCAAGGATTTTGCCAACGTCAGAAGCTGATCTTCACTCATTTCGAAACCTCGGGTAAGGCCCTCATTTTAGCCTGCGTTTATGCATTGCAGGCAAAAAAAACCCTCACCGGAGTGAGGGTCTACATTGGTGCCCAAGAGAGGACTCGAACCTCCACGGTTTTACCCGCTAGTACCTGAAACTAGTGCGTCTACCAATTCCGCCACCTGGGCAAGGTGATTTGTTCAGGCAGCCATTTTAGCCACCCCCCCGATTTTTGTCAAAACAATTACGGCCACACTCATTCCAATCATGAGCTTAACGGCAGATTAAGAGCAATGCGTGTAAGATGAAGGCATGAAAAAACCCCCGAAAAACAAGAATAATTCGACTTTACCGGCCTGGATGCCGGACACCCTCAGGCAGAGGGCTCCGGGTAAGCCAAGTGGTAAGAAGCACCCGAAAGCCCATACAGGCAAGTCGAAGACAGCACCAGCCCCTGTACGCCATGGGGGCGGCATAGACCAGCATTTCCATCGCGAGTTACAGAGGTACGATAATCCGATTCTCAGTCGTGAAGGACTGTTGCAGTTCCTGCGTAATGCTGAAGGCCCGTTGCCGCTTGAAGAGTTGGCCAAAGCCTTGAAACTGGAGGCGCCCGATCGTCTGGATGCCCTTCAGCGCAGGCTGCAGGCGATGGTTCGTGACGGACAGTTGCTTTTGAACCGTCGCGGCGGCTATGCACCGGCTGCGGCACTGGATCTACTTGCAGGCACCGTGACTGCCCATCCGGACGGCTTTGGTTTCGTCAAATTCGAAACCGGCGGCGATGATGGATTCCTGAACCCCAGTGAACTGCGCAAATGCTTCCACGGTGACCGCGTGCTGGTCAGTATCATCAATATCGACCACAAGGGACGGCGCAATGTCGCCATTACCGAAGTGCTCGAGCGCCGCCATACCCGCGTCACCGGCCGATTCAATATCCGTGCCGGTATCGCCGCTGTAGTGCCGGATGACAAGCGTTTGCAGCATGAAGTCCTGATCGGTCCGGATGACCGTAACGGCGCCAAAGACGGCCAGCTGGTGGTCGCCGAAATCACGTCCTCTCCGGATTCCGGCCGTCCGCCAATCGGCAGGGTGCTTGTGGTTCTGGGTGATCGGCTGACCGCAACCAAGGTGGTTGAGATGGCCATCCACGGCCATAATCTTCCGCACGAGTTTCCGGAGCCTGTGCTTCGCGAGGCCAACGCGATTCCAGTGGACGTGACGGCTGCCGAAGCCGCCGCGCGTGTCGACATCCGCCATCTGCCGCTGGTCACCATCGACGGCGAGGATGCCAAGGACTTCGATGATGCCGTTTACTGCGAGTCCAATACCGCAGGCTTCCGTCTTCTGGTCGCCATCGCCGATGTCTCGCATTATGTCCGTCCGGGAGCCGCGCTGGATGATGAGGCCGTGCTGCGGGGCACCTCGGTCTATTTCCCGGGTTTCGTGGTACCGATGCTGCCCGAGAACCTATCCAACGGCATCTGCTCGCTGAAGCCCAAGGTCGACCGGCTTTGTTTTGTCTGTGACATGCAGATCGGGTTCGACGGACTGGTCACCGAATCCAAATTCTACGAAGCGGTCATGCACTCGCATGCACGCCTGACCTACAACCAGGTCTGGAAAGTCATCGGTGAAGACGATGCCGGAGCCAAAGCGGCATTGGGCGATTTGCAGCCGGCCATTTCTCGGCTCCACCAGCTGTACGACATCCTATCAAAAGCGCGCACCCGCCGCGGCGCTATCGAATTCGAATCCAGCGAAGTGCATTTCGAACTCAACCCCCAGGGCGAAGTTATCCAGGGCGGACTTCTGGCGCGCAATGATGCCCACAAGCTGATTGAAGAGTGCATGATCGCCGCCAATGTCGAGGCCGGTAAGGCCGTTTTAGCCAGCCATGCCCATGCGCCGTTCCGCGTACATGACCGGCCGCCGGAATCGAAGTATGCCGACCTGCTCGAGTACCTCAAGGAATTCGCGCTGAGCATGCCGAGTTACGCCAAAGTACAGCCGAAGGATTTCACCAGTCTGCTCAAGAAAGTCCGCCTGCGGCCGGATGCGGCCCTGTTGGAAACCGTATTGCTGCGATCGCAGAGCCTTGCGGTCTACAGTACCGACAACAAGGGCCACTTCGGCTTGGCGCTTGAGGCCTACAGCCACTTCACTTCGCCCATCCGCCGTTACCCTGACCTGCTGCTGCACCGTGCCCTGAAGAAAGCGCTGCTGCCGTCTAGCGATGGCGGCTTCAGCTATTCGGCACAGGAAATGGACAAGCTGTGCCTGCAGTGTTCCGCGCTTGAACGCCGCGCCGATGAGGCCGAGCGGGAAGTCGACGAACGTTACCGCAGTGCCTGGATGGAGCAGCACGTCGGATCCCAATTCGACGGCGTCATCAGCGGCGTCACCAGTTTCGGCCTGTTCGTCGAGTTGACCGATTCCAAGGTCAATGGCCTGGTGCACGTGACCCAGCTGCCGCATGATTACTGGCACTTCGACCCGATGCGAAAGACATTGACCGGCGAACGCAAGCGCATGAGCTTCCGATTGGGCGATCCGATCCGGGTACTGGTATTGAAGGCCAGCGTAGAGGACAAACGCATCGATTTCAAGCCGGTATTCGCCGATGCCGGCCGAAGCAAGCAGGTGATGGACGAGACAGCAAGGAAAAAACGCCGATGAGCAAAGCCAGTCAGTGGATTTCGGGAATCAATGCCGTCGCTTCGGCACTCGAGCATGATATCGAGCATGTGCGCGAAGTCCTTCTCGAAGCAGGTAGCAAGAACGCGCGAATCATCGAGATCGAGGAAAATGCGCGCCGCCGGGATATTTCCGTTCGCCGTGTCACGCACCAGGCGCTGGAAGGCATCGCCGGCGGCCTCCGTCATCAGGGCGTGATCGCGCGCTACGAAGCGGCCAAACCGACCGAAGAATCGGAATTGCCCGGACTCATCGAGGCCGACGCAGGTAAAGCACTGCTATTGGTTCTTGATGGCGTGCAGGATCCGCATAATCTCGGCGCCTGTCTCCGATCCGCTGCCGCGGCCGGCGTTACCGCTGTCATTATTCCCAAAGACAAGGCCGCACCACTCAATGCCACCGTGAGGAAAACCTCGGCTGGTGCCGCGGACCGCATTCCGGTCATTTCGGTGACCAATCTGGCACGCACATTGCGAGCCATCAAGGATGCCGGCGTATGGGTTTACGGTATGGACGGCGAAGCGTCTGGATTGATTTACCAGACCGACTTCACCGGCAACGTCGCCATCGTCATGGGCGGCGAGGGCGAGGGCATGCGCCGCCTAACCCGGGAGCACTGCGACGGATTGGTCAAAATCCCGATGCCTGGTGAAATGGAAAGCCTGAATGTGTCGGTCGCGACTGGCATTGCATTGTTTGAAACCGTCCGTCAGCGTCAAGGAGTGAAGTCATGACCATCCAATGGTTCGATATCGTTGGTCTGCTCGGGGTCGCACTCACCCTGCTGGCCTATCTGGCACTACAGGCGCGTCACATGCGTGGTGACGGGCTAATCTATCCATTGCTGAACTTAATTGGTGCGGGTGCCATTCTGGCCTCCCTGGTTTACGACGAGCACACCAATATTTCGGCATTTGTCATTGAGTTAGCCTGGTGCGTCATCAGTATCTACGGCATCTATCTGGCGCTGCGCGAGCGTGCATCGTCACTGGTCAACCGAAGGCCGCCCGCTACTTAAAGGGATTTGCCCCAGCCATTGACGATTTTGCAGAACAGCTGCGCGGTCCGTTCCGTATCATAGACCGCCGAATGGGCATCATCGTTGTTCCATTCCATTCCTGCCGCCATGACTGCTTTGCTGAGCACAGTCTGGCCGTAGGCCATCGCAGCAAGGCTCACGGTATCAAGTGTGCTGAACGGATGGAACGGGTTGCGTTTGTGACCAACGCGGGTCACTGCGGCATTCAGGAAGCCCAGATCGAACGAGGCATTGTGCCCGACCAGAATCGCACGTGTACAGTTATTGCGCTTGGCTGCTTGCCGGATAGGCGCAAAGATGTGGTCGAGCGCGCCGCGTTCATCCTTGGCATCACGAAAAGGGTGGGAGATATCGATACCGGTGACCTCAAGTGATTTCGGATCGATTTCCGAGCCTTCGAAAGGAATCACATGGCAGGAATAAATCGAGCCGACGGTCAGCAGTCCATTCTGATCGTATTCGATCGGCGCGGCGGCGATTTCCAGAAGCGCATGGCGCGTGCAATCGAAACCTCCGGTCTCTACGTCGACCACGACCGGCAGAAAACCGCGGAAACGGTCATTGAGGGGGTATTTCGGGGGCGTGACGGACATACACCCATGATACCAGTGTTCCCCTAACGAGAAGACCCGCCGGAGCGGGTCTTTTGTGGAAGTGTATCGGGATCACTCGCTGGTTCGATCTTCTTTTTTTCGCTCGCCTTCGGGCATGTCGCCATGCACCACGAACCAGGTATTTTCAGCGATGTTGGTGGCATGATCGCCGATGCGTTCGATATTCTTGGCCATGAACATCAAGTGCGTGCAGGCTCCGATAGTGCGCGGATCTTCCATCATGTAGGTCACCAGTTCGCGGAAGAAACTGGTGTACATGGCATCGAGATCGGCATCGGCATCACGAACCTTGGCGGCCAGCTCGGCATCACTCTCGGCATAGGCTTTCAAGGCATCGGCAAGCAGGGTGTTGGCGGTTTTGGCCAGACGTGCGATCCGGCCCGAAGCCGGAATTGCCGGACTGTTGTTGAGCACAATAGAGCGCTTGGCCACGTTGGAAGCGTAGTCACCGATACGTTCTATATCCGAAGAAATACGCAGGGCCGCATAGACTTCACGCAGATCGCGTGCCATCGGCTGGCGCAGTGCCAGCAACTTCAATACATCCATGCTGATGGTGTTTTCCAGGGCATCGATGGCATCATCGTTGGCGACGACACGGGCGGCGGCATTGCTGTCACGGCGGCCCAGAACGTCCACGGCTGCATTGAGCTGGGCCGTAGCCAATTCACCCATCTGCTTGATTTCGTCGTACAGACGATCGAGTTCGGAGTCGAAGCTTTTCAGGATATGGTCATGGGTGTTCATAGGAATCCTTAGCCGAAACGGCCGGTGATGTAATCTTCGGTCTGTTTTTTGCCGGGTTTTGTGAAAATGGTCTCGGTCACGCCGTGTTCAATCAGCTCGCCGAGATACATGAATGCGGTATAGTCCGAGACGCGGGCAGCCTGCTGCATATTGTGTGTCACAATCAGGATGGTGAACTGTTGCTTGAGTTCGGAAATCAGCTGTTCGATCTTTCCCGTTGCGATCGGGTCGAGAGCCGAGGTCGGCTCGTCAAACAGAATGACTTCCGGCTTCAATGCCACGGCGCGCGCGATGCATAGACGCTGTTGTTGACCACCCGAAAGACCAAGCGCACTCTGCTTGAGCTTATCTTTGACTTCTTCCCATAGCGCGCCTTCACGCAAGGCGCTTTCGACCCGGACATCCATTTCCGCTTTTGACAGTTTTTCATAATGACTGATGCCGTAAGCGATGTTGTCATAGATCGACATCGGGAATGGCACCGGCTTCTGGAAGACCATGCCGACCTTGCTGCGCAGTTTGTTGAGCGGATAGCTCGGGTCGATGATGTTTTCACCATCCAGCATGACGGTTCCGGTGGCGCGCTGTTTGGGATACAGGCTGTAGATGCGGTTGAATACACGCAGCAGGGTGGATTTGCCGCAGCCGGAGGGGCCGATCAGCGCCGTGACCTTGTTTTCCGGAACGTCCAGTGAAAGCTCTTTGATGGCTTTGAAGTCGCCGTAGTAGAAAGCAAGATCCCGCGCAGACAGCTTGGCCGGGGTCTGGCTTTGAATGGTTGACGTGTGCGGAACCGACAGGTGCAGATTAGCCATATTTATTTTTCCGGGCAAGAACGACGCGGGCGAAAATGGAGATGAATAATACGAACAGCGTGACGATGAGTGCGCCGGCCCAGGCCAGCTTGTTCCAGTATTCGAACGGGCTCATGGCGAATTGGAAGATGACCACCGGAACGCTGGCCATCGGTTTGGCCATATCCGTATTCCAATACTGGTTGTTCAGAGCAGTGAAAAGCAGCGGCGCCGTTTCACCGCTGATGCGCGCCAGGGCCAGCAGGATTCCGGTGAGGATTCCCGGCAGGGCGGCACGGTACAGAATCTGGGTGTTGACTTTCCACTGCGGGATGCCCAAAGAAAGTGCCGCTTCGCGCATCTGGGTCGGCACCAAACGGATCATCTCGTCGGTGGTGCGCACTACCACCGGCAGTACGATAAAGCCGAGTGCAATGGCACCGGCATAGCCCGAGAAGCCGCCGGTTGGTTGGACCAGAATGGTGAACACGAACAGGCCGAGTACGATGGACGGTGCCGACAGCAGGATGTCGTTGACGAAGCGGATGGTATCGCCCAGCCAGTGATAGTTCACATATTCGGCAAGGTAGGTGCCGGCGGCAATGCCGATGGGTGCGGCTAGGAGGACGGCCAGCAGGCACATCATGAAACTGCCGACCAGGGCATTCAACATGCCGCCGCTGACTTCACCGGGCGGCGGCGTCATCTGGGTGAACAGATGTGGCCCAATGGCATCAATACCTTTGCTCAGGGTGGTCCACAGAATCCAGGTCAGGAAAAACAGCCCGAAAATCGTGGCAAGCCCCGACAGAACCATGGTCCCTCCATTGATGATGCGACGCTTGAGGTAAATGAATTCGACGTTTGACATCAGTTGCCATCCCGTTTATTCAGGCTGCGCAGCATCAAGCGCGCAATGCTCAGTACGATGAAGGTAAGAATGAACAGGACGAAACCGAGTGCCAGAAGGGTTGATTTATGCAGCGGGTCCACGGCTTCGCCGAACTCATTGGCAATCGACGATGCGATGGAGGTTCCCGGATTCATCAGGCCGAGGCCGAGATCATACGCGTTGCCGATCACGAAGGTGACCGCCATGGTTTCGCCGAGTGCGCGGCCAAGTCCGAGAAAAATTCCGCCGATGACGGCAGATCGTGTGTAGGGCAGCACGATGTTCCAGACCACCTCGGTGGTGGTGGATCCGAGCGCATAGGCTGATTCTTTTAACTGCGTCGGAACGGTCAGGAATACTTC
The DNA here is from genome assembly GCF_044348765.1 of Arenimonas sp. Lineage (GTDB taxonomy): Bacteria > Pseudomonadota > Gammaproteobacteria > Xanthomonadales > Xanthomonadaceae > Arenimonas. Next base: position 73,097 of record NZ_JBIKSE010000002.1, on the reverse strand, counting down.
CCGCATGACCGAAGCGATGAACGGAATGATCATGATGGCCAGAACCAGTCCGGCGGTACCGATGCCGATGCCGAGTGGTGGGCCTTGGAACAGGGCGCCAATCAGGGGTTTTTCGCTCAGGTTTTCGGAAAACCAGGGAAATACGTGCTCACCCAAGAACGGCACCAAGATGAACAGGCCCCACATGCCGTAAATGATGGAGGGAATGCCGGCCAGCAGTTCGATGGCTGAAGATACCGGCAACCGGAGCCAGCTCGGTGCAAGTTCAGTCAGGAATATGGCGATACCGAAGCTGATGGGGACTGCAATCAGCAGGGCAATCAACGAGGTGTATACCGTTCCGAACACCGGAACCAGAACACCGAATTGGCTTTGTGGCACATCCCAGTTCGGCGTCGTGAAGAACGACAGGCCGAAGGTCTGGAACGCCTCGAAGCCGCCTTTGAACATCATCACGGCGGCGGCAAACAAGGAAATAAGTACAAAAAGACCTGCAACAGTAACTGCGCCCTTGAAGAACCGGTCGTTACGGCTATCGCGTTGGGTCCGTTGCTGGCTAATCGAAATCGTCATGGCGTCTCGCGGGTTCAGATGCAGAAATGGCCCGATGCCTGGGAGGGGCATCGGGCCATAGGATAACGCAATTACTTGATGTTGGCGGCCCAGTAGGCCTTGATTTGCGTGGTCAGGTCGGCCGGCAGGGCGACATAGCCCAGGGCTTCCGCCGAGGTATCGCCATTCTTGTACACCCAATCAAAGAAGGCCAAGGCCTCTTTGCTGCGTTGCGGGTTTTTGGGATTTTTGTACATCAGGATGAAGTTGGTGGCCGAAATCGGATAGGCCTGTTCGCCCGGAGCGTCGGTAATCACCAGCGAGAAGTCCTTCACGTCGCCCCATTCGGCCGAAGCGGCAGCGGCTTTGATTGATTCCTTGCTGGGCACGATGAAGTTTCCGGCGCGGTTGCGGACGGCGGTGTAATTCAGCTTGTTGGTGATGGCGTAGGACAGCTCGACGTAACCGATCGCGCCTTTGATCTGCTTGGTGTACGCAGCGACGCCTTCATTGCCCTTGCCGCCGATACCGGCCGGCCACTTCACGGCCGTGCCTTCGCCGACCTTGTTGCGCCAATCCAGGCTCACTTTCGACAGATAATTGACGAAGTTGAAAGTGGTGCCGGAACCATCCGAACGGTGCACCACGGTGATTTTCAGTGCCGGGAAAGTGACGCCAGAATTGACGGCGGCGATGGCGGGATCGTTCCAGTTGGTGATTTTACCGAGGTAGATGTCGGCGATAATCGGCCCGGTCAGTTTCACGCTACCGGGTTTGACGCCCGGAATATTGACGACCGGAACCACGGCACCCATGACCGAGGGAAATTGGGCCAGGCCGGAGGCGGCCAGATCGCCGGGCTTCAGCGGGGCATCGGACGAACCGAAATCCACGGTTGCCGCTTTGATTTGGGCAATACCGCCACCGGAACCGATAGATTGGTAATTGACCTTGTTTTTGGTGGCTTTGTTGTAGTCGGCCGACCATTTCGACATGGCCGGAAAGACGAAGGAGGCGCCGGCACCGGTGATTTCAGCGGCGTTGGCGACCATGCCGGCGCTTGCCAGCGCCAGTGCGAGAATCGAGGTTTTCAAGGTGTTGAACATGTGTGCTCCTGAGCCAAGCCCACGATGGGCTTGGCATATGGTGAAGAGGATTTGTTACAGGATTATGACAGCCACTTACCAGAACAGTTGGGCGCGGAATTCGAAGATTTCCGGATTATCATCCTGAAAGTTCTTGATACTGCTGCTGTATCTGCTGGAATCAACCATCACGTAGTTAGCCGAGAACTTGAAGTTTGAACGCCAATACCAGTTGACGCCCACGGTCCAGTTGCTTTCCTCGCCGCCCATGACGCCGGTCACCACCGGAGATGCCGGATTGGCAAAATTCACGCTGCCGTCGTTGAGGTCGGCGGTATCGTAGCGCAGGCCCAGCTGCCACATGCCTTTAGCCGGGTCGTTCGGCAGCGGGGTGCTGAACACGCCGCCCCTGTAGCCCGAGCTTTCACCGGTCAAGTTATATACGCCGTAGACATACCAGCTGTCGCCGGTGAAGCCGGGGTTCAAATTACGGCTGACCTTGGTGGTCATGTATTCGGCCTGGATTTTAAGCGGGCCATCTACATAAGCGGCCTCGAAACCGGTGGTTTTCAGGCGGTCGGCATCATTGAAGGTGCCGGTATCGATCAGACGTTGATTCGCGGCATCGGCGTTCGGGCGCACGCGCAGACGGGCGGTGCCTTTGTCGAAACTGTCGCGGGCTTCCATATCGATGTAGGACAGGCCGAGGTGCAGAATGCTGGTGTCGGTCTTGATCGGGGCGAAGTAACCGCGCAGACCGTAGCCCTGGCCGGAACCCAGGGAGGGGCTTTCATTGTTGGTGATTTCATTGCCGAAGTAGCTGACGGTACCACCCCAGTTGCCGTAATCGGTATCGATCTTGGCACCCATGCGGCGCGCAACGCCCTGCATATTGGTGGTCATGGCTTTGGAAATGAAGTCGTTGTTCTTGGTGCTGGACAGCTCTTCCAGGCTATTCGGTTGCTTGTACTGGCCGACGAATACGGAGGTCTGACCGTTGAAACGGTAGGAAATATTGTTGTCGAGGAACTTGTCGGAACGGGCATCATAACCGATGACCCAGTTCCACATGCCTGGGCCTTTGCCCTTCAGGATCAGTTCGGCGCGGCGCATGCCGAAATCGCTGTCCGTGCCATCGACAGGATCGGAACTGAGCACGCGGAAGTCGTCGTTGTACCAGTAGGAATCGGCCTGGACGAGGCCTTCGAGGGTCACTTCAGAGCCCCCGATGACATCGATGGTGTATTGGGCACTGGCAGTGTTGGCAAGCGTGAACAGGACAGCGGCGGTAAGCAGGGAATAGCGGGTTTTCATCGTGGAATCCTTGTCAGGTAGTGGGGTAAGACCTGCACAGATTAGAAGGTGAATATTTCATTAATGTTACAAATTCGAAGCTAATTTCATTTCCAGCTCAAATCTGCAAGTGCAATAAATCTGTCATGAACCGATGGCATAAAGGGCCTCATGAACCGATACCGAACGCTCTTCATTTCCGATGTGCACCTTGGCACGCCAGGTTGCCAGGCCGCATTTCTTCTCGATTTCCTCCGGTATAACGATGCCGAAACCATTTATCTGATCGGCGACATCATCGATGGCTGGCGACTGAAGAAGTCCTGGTATTGGCCGCAGGAACACAATGATGTGCTGCAGAAGCTTCTGAAGAAAGCACGTAAAGGCTGCCGTGTGATCTATGTTCCCGGCAACCATGATGAAGCCGGGCGCCAGTTTGCAGGTATGTCGTTCGGAAGAATCCGCATCAGGCATGAGGACATCCATGTGCTTGCTGATGGCCGGCGTCTGTGGGTCACCCATGGCGATTTGTTCGATGGCGTGATGCAATACGCGCGTTGGCTGGCCTACCTGGGCGATTGGCTGTACAGCGTGATCCTGGTCGCCAATCGCTGGTTCAACCGGCTGCGCCTCCGGCTCGGTTATCCGTACTGGTCGCTGTCGCAGTACCTGAAGCACAGCGTCAAGAATGCAGTCAGTTTTATCAGTAGCTTCGAAACCATGATGGCGCATGAAACCCGCCGGCGCGGCTGTGATGGCGTGGTCTGTGGGCACATCCACAAGGCCGAAATCAAGATGATTGACGGCGTGCTTTACTGCAATGACGGTGACTGGGTTGAAAGTCTGACCGCCATGGTCGAGCATTTCGACGGACGTCTGGAAATCGTGCATTGGAATGAGATCACGTCGTCCGCCGCCGTGCAGGAGCCTCAACTCCTTATCACCAAGGTGTCCGTCAATATCGAACGCGCCCTGGAGAGTGCTGAATGAAGATTGCGATTGTCACCGATGCCTGGAGTCCGCAGATTAATGGTGTGGTCAAAACCCTGGAGCAGACCGTGCGTTGCCTGGAAAATCTCGGGCATGAGGTTCTGGTGGTGGAGCCGTCGGGTTTCAGGACAATGCGTTGCCCGGGCTATGCCGAAATCAGGCTGTCGCTTATGCCGTATCGCCGTATCAAGGCAATATTGTCTGTATTCGCTCCGGACGCAATCCATATTGCCACCGAAGGTCCGCTCGGATTCGCGGCAAGACGTTATGCCTTGAAGCACGGGTTGAACTTCACCACGGCCTACCACACCAAATTTCCTGAATATCTTGAGGCGCGGACCGGTATTCCGGCGCACTATTTCTACCCGGCCATGCGCTGGTTCCATCATCCGGCAAAAGCGATAATGGTCTCCACCGACAGCGTTGTTGCCGAGCTGCAGGCCAAGGGCTTCTGTAATCTGGTGAAATGGAGTCGCGGTGTGGACATGGCGCTGTTCGATGCCGGCTTGCCACGTTCAGGTCGTGACGAAACCAATCCGATATTTCTGTACGTCGGCCGTATTTCAGTCGAGAAAAACCTCGAGGCCTTCCTCGATCTGCCTCTGCCCGGAGAAAAATGGTTGGTTGGTGATGGTCCTGCATTGGAGGTATTGTCCGAGCGCTACCCGGCGGCGGTGTTCTTCGGCGCGAAAACCCATGCGGAACTTGCCGAAATTTACCGCATGGCGGATGTGTTCGTATTCCCCAGCAAAACCGATACTTTCGGTCTGGTCCTGCTGGAAGCCATGGCTTCCGGGCTTCCGGTAGCCGCCTATCCAGTAGCCGGCCCCCGGGATGTCCTGGCGGGCTGTGAAGCTGCTGCACTTCGCAGCGATCTTCTGGAGGCTTGCATGACCGCCCTTGATCTGGATCCGAAACATGCGGTGGCACATGCCCGGAAATATTCATGGCAAAGTACGACCGGGCAATTCATCCGCAATTTGTATCCCAACCTGACGGAGGACGCCATACGCTCGGACCGTCAGCCCGCATCAGGGGCTCAGACGGTCTTATCCCGGTAACGGCACAGGCTGCGCACCACGCAGGTCGGACACTCCGGTTTGCGCGCCTTGCACACGTAGCGCCCGTGCAGAATCAGCCAGTGGTGGGCATCGACGAGGTACTCCGCCGGAACCGCTTTCAGCAGTTTGTCTTCCACCTGGCGCACGGTCTTGCCCGGCGCCAGGCCGGTGCGGTTGGCAACCCGGAAGATATGCGTATCGACCGCCATGGTCGGTTCCCCGAAAGCGGTGTTGAGCACGACATTCGCCGTTTTTCGGCCGACGCCGGGCAAGGCTTCCAAGGCATCCCGTGTCCGCGGAACCTCGCCGCCGTGATGTTCGATGAGAAGCCTGCAGGTTTCGAAGACATTGGCTGCTTTGGCATTGTAGAGACCGAGCGTACTGATGGCCTTGCGCAGCACCGGCAAACCGAGTGCCAAGATCGCCTGCGGTGTGTTGGCTAACGGATAAAGGCGGCGCGTGACTTTGTTCACGCCGATATCGGTAGACTGTGCCGACAGCATGACCGCAATCAGCAACTCGAATTCATTGGTATAGAGCAGTTCGGTCTTCGGATGCGGATTGAGTTCGCGCAGACGGCTGAAGAATTCGACGCGGTCGGCCGCTTTCACGCGTCATCGCCTTTTTCGGCCAGTGCCTTGGCGCGTGCGAGCGCCCGGGACAGCGGATCGCCAAGCGCCTGCCGGCGCTTCAGGTCGGCATCGCGTGCAATCCGTTCCAGCCGTGAATTGCGGCGTTCAAAACGGTGTTTCAGCGCGGACGCGCGTGCAAGCCGTGCTTCGCCGAGCAGAGCTTTGGCGCGGGCGAGGGCATCCGTATCCGTCATCATTTGCCTGCAAAAGCAGCCGGACGGCGTTGCAGGAAGGCGTCGGTGCCTTCGCGCATGTCTTCGGTGGCGAACATCAACCCGAACATCTGACTTTCGTAATCCAAACCGACATCCAGCGTGGCTTCGGCACCGTAACGAATGCAGTCGAGAACGCCGCGTAGGGCCAGCGGCGCCAGCGAAGCGATATGCGCCGCCAGTTTCGCGGTCTCTTCTTCCAGCGTTTCCGGGGCTTGTACACGGGTGACCAGATTGACCGCCAGCGCGCGCGCAGCATCGATTGGTTGACCGCTCAAGCAAAGATCCAGTGCCACGGCCTTGCCGCACAGACGGACCAGACGCTGACTGCCACCGAAACCAGGAATCAATCCCAGATTGACTTCCGGTTGCCCCAGTTTGGCGGAGCTGGCGGCAATACGGATGGCGCAGGCCATGGCTAGCTCAAGACCGCCACCGAGAGCGAAGCCATTGATCATGGCAATGACCGGCTTTCCGCATTGCTCGATGGAGAGCATGAGGTCCTGGCCGAGCTTGGAAAAATCACGTGCCGCGATGGCACTCAGACCGTTCATTTCGGCGATATCGGCACCGGCGACAAACGCTTTTGCACCCGAACCGGTCAGTACAATCACGCGCACTTGCGGATGGATAGTGAGGCTTTGGAAGGCGCTGTGCAATTCGAGGAGGGTTTCCCGATTCAATGCATTGAGTTTTTCCGGACGGTTGATACGGACCCAGGCGACATTGTCTTTCAATTCAATCAACAGGTTAGAGTAGTTCATGGCAAGTGTCTCCGTCGGTTGGAACTCATGCGGGCGGCTGGCGGTCGAAGCGACTGTGGCTATCACTAGCCGAAGGGCCGGTGAATGGGTATTCTATCAACCTGTCGGGAGCATTTTTGCTCTTTTTTTCACTCTGGAGAGACTATGAAGTTGCAATTGCTGTCGGCCGTACTGGCCTCCACATTGGCCACCGCCGCTCTGGCGCAAACCGCTCCTGCCGCCAAGCCTGCAACTCCGGTTGCCAGCGGTCCTGTCGATAAAGCCGCGCTGGCTTACGCGCTTGGCTATGATTTCGGCCGCAATATGGCCGATCAAGCTCCGGGTCTGGATGTCACTGCCATCAACCGCGCCATCCAAGACGGTTACGCCAAACGTCCGCCGACCATCGCTCCGGAAAAACTGGAAGCCACCATGGTCGCTTACCAGAAACAACGCGAAGCTGAAGCCAAGTCCCGCTTCGATACCGCCGCCCGTGAAAACAAACTCAAATCGGATGCGGTCATCGCCTCCAACAAAACCAAGCCCGGTGTGGTCACCCTGCCGAGCGGCATCCAGTACAAAGTCATCGAAGCCGGTGCGGGTGTCAAACCCAATCTCAACAGCAATGTCGAGTTCAACTTCTCGGGCGCATTGGCAACGACCGGCCAGGCCTTCGTCAGCACCTTCGCCGACGTCAAGCCGGTTTCCGGAAAACTGAGCGATGTGGTCAAGCTGCCGGGCATGCAGGAAATCATGCAGCAGATGCCTAACGGTGCCCGCTGGCAGGTGCTGCTGCCGCCGGAAAAAGCATGGGGCAGCGGTATCGAGTCCGCCCGCGGCGGCCCTGGCCCGAATCAGGCCATTCTGCTGGATATCAAACTGATCTCCGTCAAGTGATGAAAGAGCCCCGGTCCGCCGGGGCTTTACGTTAATGGCCCAACCCGTTCTCAGCCCCTGCGTGGGCATCTGCACCGTCAACGCCCGTGGTTTCTGCGAAGGCTGCTTCCGGAGCCTGGGCGAAATCGGCGATTGGCTGACTTACAGCCCGGAGCAGCGCGAATACCTTATGGAAACCGTGCTGCCGCAGCGCGAAAGCGAATCCTGAAATGCCGCAGGCTGTCTGGCAACAGGTGCAACGCGCGCTGTTGAGTGAAACCGAGGCCCTGGAGACAATGCCGCATAATTTGGCGGAACTGGAATCCTTTCTGCCGGAAGCCGACACTTTCGCGCCGGCCTCGGTGCTGTGTGGCTTGGTGCCGCGCGTCGATGGCCTGCATGTGCTGTTGACCAAGCGCTCGCCGCATCTGCGCCATCATCCGGGACAGATCAGCTTTCCCGGTGGCCGTATCGAAACCGCAGACGCCAACCCGTTCGAAGCCGCCTTGCGCGAAGCGCATGAAGAAATCGGGCTGGAGGCGGACTATGTGCGACTGCTCGGTTATCTCGACCCGCTGGTGACCATCACCGGTTACCGGGTGTTTCCGGCTGTGGCGATTGTTGATCCCGATTACCGTGCTGAGCCCGATGGTGTGGAAGTCGCCGAGCTGTTCGAAGCGCCCTTGTCGCTGTTTCTTGATGCCGGCAATGAGCATCCCTTCGAAATCGAATTCCGTGGGGTGATGCGTTCCTTGAAAGAATTCCGCTGGCAGAATCATCGGATCTGGGGTGCTACCGCAAGTATGCTGGTCAATCTCCGCCAGCGTCTGGGGGCGCTGCCATGAGTCTGATTTCGGCATCGGCACTGGCCGGTAAACTGTTCGCGCCGAATCTGAAAATCCTCGACGCCCGGTTTTCGCTCGCGGATCCGACCCTCGGTCGCAGGGAGTTCCTGCACCAACACATCCGTGGCGCGCAATACCTGGATCTCGATGCCGATCTTTCCGGACCGAGGACCGATCCGCATCTGGGCCGGCATCCGCTGCCTTCACCGGCGCACTGGCAAATGGTATTGGAGCGCCTCGGGATTGCCCCGGAACACGAGGTGGTGATTTACGATCAAGCCGACGGCGCCATGGCGGCGGCGCGGGCCTGGGTTCTGTTCGTGCTGGCCGGGCATCAAAACGTGACCGTACTGAACGGGGGCATGAATGCTTGGTTGGCGCTGGATCTTCCGACCGAGGATATCGTCGCCGTGCCGGAACCCTCACGGTATCCGGTGTATTTCCGTATGCAGCGGCTGATTGCCGAAGATGAGCTGAAAGTCCGCCTGCACAGCGCCGATGCCCTGCTGCTTGATGCCCGTGCGCCGGAGCGCTTCCGCGGCGAGGTCGAGCCCTTGGACCGCAAGGCCGGTCATATCCCCGGCGCAGTCAACCGACCCTATGCGCAAAACCTTGAAAACGGACTGTTCAAACTGTCCGAAATACTGCGTGCGGAATTCGATGCAGCAGGCGCTGGATCAAAAGAAGTGCTACTCAGCTGCGGTTCGGGCGTGACGGCCTGCCACAATGCCCTGGCCTTGAGCCATGCCGGCTTGGATCATTGGCGGCTGTTTGCACCGAGCTGGAGTGGCTGGATTGCCGATGATGCCAATCAGGTGGCTATTGGCGGCTAATCGTACTTTGACAGCATCATTTCTTCGGAAATAGGCCCTGCAATACGCGCTGGGTTTCTTCCGAATACCAGCCCTTCAGGAACTGTTCCATCTGGTCGCCGGCGAAACCGTCAAGCGCCTGAACGATGTCGGCACGGGCAATCGCGCGTGAAACGCGTTGTGGTCCCTGCGGCAGCGCCGTGGTGTTGTTCAGCCAAGCCACTGCGTTTTCCACCACTGCTTCCTGCGGCGCCAGTTCATCGACAATGCCGAGCGCATGCGCCTGCGCCGATTCAATCATGGCACCGGCCACAATCAACCGCTCAGCGCGATGCGCACCGACAATGCGACGCATCAGATACTGGATGGCTTCCGGTACAGCTAAGCCGACCTGGGTTTCATTCAGACCGATGCGGAACGGGCCTTCGGCCATGACACGGTAATCGCAGCACAGCGCAAGAACGCAACCGCCAGCAGGGTTGTGCCCGGAAATGGCAGCGGCCACCGGAATCGGAGATTTCGCCAAGGCGCGTGCGGCATCGAAGAAGCGCGACCAACAGGCGCGCAGACCGTCTTCATCACAACCCAGCAGATAGGGCACATCCAGCCCGCCGGAAAATACTTTGGTGCCGCCGCTGAGCACGATACCGATAGCACCGTTGCCCGGAGCGGCCTGTACTGCCATTGCCAGTGCATCCAGCAGTGCGAAGTTCAGGGCATTGACCGGCGGCCGTGCCAGTTTGATTTCATGGATATTGCCGTGCGGGATGATTTCGATCATGGCGGTCTCGTTAATGTTTCGATTAGATAAAGAGTGCGGCGATATAGTCGGGCAGGGCAACCGTCTGTCCGGTACGATCGATCCAGACCAACACCGTATAGCCTTCGGCATAGGTTATCGAAGCGTCCCCTGCACTGTGGATGCGATGCCCGATGGTGGCACTCTTGCTTCCGCGCTTTTCAGCGAACAGCGAAACGGTGATCTGCTCCGGCCACACGAGGGGTTTGCGGAAGTCGACATGGATGGCCGCTACGATCGGCGCGCAGTCACCGTTCTGCCAACCGTTTAGCAGGCTATTGAACCACTGCACACGGGTTTCTTCGACATAACTAAGGTACTGGGCGTTGTTGACATGGCCGAGCGCATCCATCTCGCGCCAGCGAATGTCCATGCCATGGCTGAAAATAGGGTTCATTTGCGTACCTTTTTCAGAAGCGGCGCCAGGAAGCGGCCGGTATGCGAAGCCGGATTGGCGGCAACCTGTTCCGGCGTACCTTCGGCGATGATCTGGCCGCCGCGGTATCCGCCCTCCGGGCCGAGGTCGATGATCCAGTCGGCGGTTTTGATGACATCGAGATTGTGCTCGATCACCACCACAGTATTGCCGTCATCGCGCAGCTTGTGCAGGATTCCGAGCAGATGGTCGATGTCATGGAAGTGCAGGCCGGTGGTCGGTTCATCGAGGATGTACAGGGTTCGCCCGGTATCGCGGCGCGACAGTTCCTTCGAGAGTTTCACGCGCTGCGCTTCACCACCGGAAAGCGTGGTGGCGGATTGTCCGAGTTTGATATAACTCAGGCCGACATCCATCAGGGTTTCCAGTTTGCGGGCAAGGGCCGGTACCGGCTTGAACAGCTCCAGGGCGTCTTCCACGGTCATTTCCAGTATGTCGTGGATGGAATGGCCCTTGTACAGGATGTCCAGGGTCTCCCGGTTGTAGCGTTTGCCGTGGCAGACGTCGCAGGGCACATACACGTCAGGCAGAAAGTGCATTTCGACTTTGATCAAGCCATCGCCCTGACAGGCCTCGCAGCGGCCGCCGCGCACGTTGAAGCTGAAGCGTCCGGGCGAATAGCCGCGCGCTCGTGCTTCCGGAACCTGCGCGAACAATTCCCGCAGTGGCGTGAATAGACCGGTGTAGGTGGCCGGGTTGGAGCGCGGCGTGCGTCCGATCGGCGACTGGTCGATGTCGACCACTTTGTCGAACAGTTCAATACCATCGATGGAGACATGCGGGGCAATGGTGTGCGAGGCGCCATTGAGTTCATTGGCGATGATCGGGAACAGCGTGTCATTGACCAGGGTCGACTTGCCGGACCCCGACACACCGGTGATGCAGGTCAGAAGGCCGGCATGCAGGTTCAGATCGACATTTTTCAGATTGTTGCCGGAAGCGCCTTTCAGGGCGAGCTTCATGCGTGGATTCGGCTTGGTGCGCCTTTCCGGCAGCTCGATTTTCTTCTTGCCGGACAGATAATCGCCGGTCAGCGAATCTTTCGCCTTAAGGATATCCTTCAGGACGCCTTGGGCGATGATGCGACCGCCGTGGATGCCGGCACCGGGACCGATGTCGACGATATGATCGGCGGCGCGAATGGCGTCTTCATCGTGCTCGACCACGATCACGGTATTGCCGATGTCGCGCAGGCGAGTCAGGGTACCGAGCAGGCGCTCGTTGTCGCGTTGGTGCAGGCCGATGGAGGGTTCATCCAGAACGTACATGACGCCGACCAATCCGGCGCCGATCTGCGAAGCAAGCCGGATGCGCTGGGCCTCGCCCCCAGAAAGGGTATCGGCTTTGCGCTCCAGACTCAGGTAATCCAGGCCGACGTCCATCAGGAAGCGCAGGCGTTCGAGGATCTCCTTCACGATTTTCTCGGCGATTTCGCCGCGCCATCCAGCCACTTTCAAATCGGCGAAGAAGGCGGTGCAGGCATCAATCGACATCCGGCTGATGTCAGTCAGGTTTTTGCCGCCGACCAGTACGTTACGGGCCGAGCGGTTCAGGCGCGAGCCCTGGCATTCCGGACATTCACGGCTGGAAATGAATTTGCCGAGTTCCTCGCGGACGGCTTGGGATTCGGTTTCCTTGTAGCGCCGTTCGAGGTTGGGAATGATGCCCTCAAACACATGCTTGCGCACGGTCCGCCCGCCGGCCTCGGTCAGGTAAGTGAAAGCGATCTGCTCGTCGCTACTGCCGAACAGCACAGCGTGCCGCACCGGCTCGCTCAGGTCCTGCCAAGGGCTTTCGGGATCAAAGCGGTAATGCTTGGCCAGCGAGTGGATCAGCTGGAAATAATAAGCGTTACGCCGGTCCCAGCCGCGGATGGCGCCGGCAGCCAGGCTCAGTTCCGGGTGCAGCACCACTTTGCCCGGATCGAAGAACTGCGCGACGCCGAGTCCGTCACAGGACGGGCAGGCCCCCATCGGCGAGTTGAATGAGAACAGGCGTGGCTCGAGTTCGGTCAGCGAGTAATCGCAGACCGGGCAGGAATACTTCGCCGAAAACAGGATGCTGGGTGTGTCGGCATTATCCATTGGGGCCAATTCGGCGCTGCCATCGCCTAGTTTCAAGGCGGTTTCGAAACTTTCTGCCAGGCGTTGCTTGATGTCCTCGCGCGGTTTGAAGCGGTCGATGACCGCATCGATGCTGTGCTTCTGGCGCAGGGCCAGCGGCGGCACGTCGTCAAGTTCATACAGCACGCCGTCGACGCGGACCCGCACATAGCCCTGGGCGCGCAGCTGGTCGAACACCTGCATGTGCTCGCCTTTGCGGTCTTTGATGACCGGGGCCAACAGCATGAAGCGTTTTTCCGGGTCCTGGGCCAGGGTCTGATCGACCATCTGGCTGACGGTCTGGGCGCTGAGCGGGTAATTGTGGTCCGGGCAGTGCGGGGTACCGACGCGCGCGAACAGCAAGCGCAGGTAATCATAGATTTCGGTGATGGTGCCGACCGTGGAACGCGGGTTGTGCGAGGTCGATTTCTGCTCGATGGAAATGGCCGGGGACAGGCCCTCGATATGGTCGAGGTCCGGCTTTTCCATCACGCTCAGGAACTGGCGGGCATAGGACGACAGCGACTCGACGTAGCGGCGTTGGCCCTCAGCATAGATGGTGTCGAATGCCAGCGAGCTCTTGCCGGAGCCGGACAGACCGGTGATGACGATCAGCTTGTCGCGGGGCAGATCGAGGTCAATGTTCTTCAGATTATGGGTACGTGCACCGCGGATGCGGATAAAGTCCATCATAGGGGTCGGATACGGCCGGGAATCAATCGTTCAGTCTATCAGGAAGCAGTTGCCGGGCGGTAGTCTGAACACTGGTTCAGGCTCAAGCCGGATAGCTGGCCTGAATCCTCTGCCCGAAAACCCAAAGTCTGTTGACTTTTCGAGGGCTTAGGCGCATAATTTCGCGTCTGGGCTTCGACCAAAGTCCGGTTTTTTCAAAAATAACTACAGAGGAATCCAGGTCATGTACGCAATTATCGTTACCGGCGGTAAACAATACCGCGTGATGAAGGACGAAGTGCTCCGCGTCGAGAAGCTCGATGCCGAAGCCGGCGCCAACGTCGAAATCAATGAAGTCCTGCTGGTCGGCAATGGCGACAGCGTCACTGTCGGCACCCCGACCGTGACCGGCGCCAAAGTCACCGCGACCGTCAAATCGCACGGTCGTCTGGACAAAATCCGCATCGTGAAATTCCGCCGCCGTAAGCATCATCGTAAGCAGATGGGCCACCGCCAGCATTTCACCGAAATCCAAATTACCGGCATCACTGCCTAAGACTGAGGAGAACACGTCATGGCATCGAAAAAAGGCGTAGGCTCGACCCGCAACGGCCGCGATTCTAATCCGAAATACCTGGGCGTCAAGATTTACGGCGGCCAAGCCATCGAAGCAGGCAACATCATCATCCGTCAGCGCGGTACCGAGTTCCACCGCGGCGCCAATGTTGGCATGGGTCGTGATCACACCCTGTATGCACTGGTCGACGGTACCGTCGATTTCGCCGTGAAGGGGCCGAAAAAGCGCCGCACGGTCAGCGTGGTTCCGGCCGAATAAGCTATCCGCGCTTGTCGGAGAAACCCCGCTTCGGCGGGGTTTTTCATTTAAGCTAAACATCATTTCCCCTCGAGAGAATACCCATGAAGTTTGTGGATGAGGCAGTCATCACGGTCACTGCCGGCAACGGCGGCAACGGCTGCATCAGTTTCCGCCGTGAAAAATTTATTCCGCTTGGTGGTCCCGATGGCGGCGACGGCGGCGACGGCGGTAGCGTCTGGCTGGAAGCCGACGAAAATCTGAATACCTTGGTCGATTTCCGCCATGACCGCTACTTCAAGGCCCAGCGCGGTCAGAACGGCATGGGCCGGCAGATGTTCGGTAAGGCCGGCGAAGACATCACCATCAAAGTGCCGATTGGCACGGAAGTGGTCAATGTCGCCACCGATGAAATCATCGGCGATCTGACCGTGCACGGTGCACGCATGCTGGTTGCCCAGGGTGGCGAGGGCGGCAAGGGCAACGTCCACTTCAAGAGTTCGATCAACCGTGCACCACGCAAAGCCAGCAACGGCACGCCCGGCGAAGAGCGCGAAATCCGCCTTGAAATGAAGCTGCTGGCCGATGTCGGTCTGCTCGGATTCCCCAATGCCGGCAAGTCCACCTTCATCCGCGCGGTCTCCGCGGCCACGCCGAAAGTTGCGGATTATCCGTTCACCACCCTGCACCCGAATCTGGGTGTGGTCAGCGTCGAAATCGCCCGCAGCTTCGTGATTGCCGATATTCCGGGTCTGATCGAGGGCGCTGCCGACGGCGCCGGGCTTGGCAGTCTGTTCCTGCGCCATGTGCAACGCACCCGCCTGCTGCTGCATCTGGTTGACATGGCGCCGTTCGATGAGTCAATCGATCCGGCCGAACAGGTCCGCGCGATCGAAAACGAGTTGCGCAAGTACGACCCGGACATGCTCGAGAAGCCGCGCTGGCTGGTGCTCAATAAAGGCGACCTGCTGGACGATGAAACCCGGGCTGAACGTGCAAAAGCCATCATCGCCGCGCTCGACTGGAAAGAACCCTGGTTTACCGTCTCAGCCATCGGCCGCGAAGGCACCTGGCCGATCATGTTGAAGATCCAGCAGTTCTTCGACGACCAGAAACACGCCGCCCTGGAAGCCGCCGAGGACCTCACCGAGCGCGCCAAAATGGGTGTTTGACCCGGAGCTTCGGCTTCGGATTAACAATAAAAAACCGGCCGAGGCCGGTTTTTTCATGGGGTAAAGGCAACCGTAATCAGGCGGCTTTCAGCGCCTTGATGTGGGCAGTCAGGCGGCTCTTGTGACGGGCGGCCTTGTTGCGGTGAATCAGGCCACGCGAGGAGTAACGGTCCAGAACCGGCACGGCCTCGACGAAAGCGGCTTCGGCGGCGGCGACATCCTTGGTTTCCAAGGCCTTGACGACCTTCTTGACCAGGGTACGCAGCATCGAGCGCTGGCTGGTGTTGCGCGCGTTGCGGACCACGGTCTGTTTGGCGCGTTTCTTGGCGGATTTGATATTGGCCACAGCGGGCTCCTGAAAATCGGTGAATTGGGGGTGTCAAAGATTGAAAAGTATGGCAGAAAATCCCTGTTGCGTCAATAATGGCCGTAGGTACAGCGTTCAGGATTCGGTGAAAACAGTGGCGAAACCCGGTTTGTTGCGTTCCACCGCCGTTTTCGGGGGGATGACCTTCCTGTCGCGCCTGGCCGGGTTTGCCCGGGACCTGTTGCAGGCCACTTTGTTCGGAACCGGACCGGCGGTGAGCGCCTTCGTGGTGGCCTACCGGATCCCCAATTATCTTCGCCGCATTTTCGCGGAAGGCTCGTTTTCCTCGGCCTTCGTGCCGGTACTCTCGGAATTGCGGGAAAAAGGCGATGAAGCACAGATCCGTGACTTCCTGAACCATATCGCGGGAGCATTGCTGGCTGTGGTGGCGGTGGTGACCGGGCTTGGTATTGCGCTGTCGCCGTGGATTGCCCAGCTATTCCTGGCTTTTGCCGACAAGGACTCCGAGCAGGTGGCCTTGACCGCATCCATGCTTCGCATCACCTTTCCCTATCTGAGCTTCATTTCGATGACCGCGCTGGCCGGTGCGGTGATGAACAGCTTCAGGCATTTCGGTCTGCCGGCATTCATTCCGGTTCTGCATAATCTAGCCATCATTTTGGCGATGTTGGTGCTGGCCCCCCTGTTCAGCATTCCGGCCTATGCCTTAGCCTGGGGCGTACTGTTGGCCGGCATTCTCCAGTTCTGTGTGATGTGGCCGGCCTTGGCGCGATTCGGTGTGAAGCCGGCATTGCGACTAAATTTCAAACATCCGGGCGTGCAGCGGGTATTTAAACTGATGCTGCCCACCATCTTTTCGTCCTCGGTGGCACAGCTCAATCTTCTGGTCGGTACCGTATTCGCATCGGCGCTGGTCGTCAACGCCCAGAGCTGGTTGTATTACTCCGACCGGCTGACCGAATTTCCGCTGGGACTGTTCGGTGTGGCCATCGGTACCGTCATCCTTCCACATCTGTCTCGGCAACATGCCGCCGAGAACCGCGAGGGCTATAACCATGCCCTGGATTGGGGATTGAAAATGGTGTGCTTGATCGGCATTCCGGCGGCGGTGGGTCTGGTGGCTTTGGCCGAGCCTTTGTGTGCCACCTTGTTCCAGCATGGCAAATTCACCGCTGAGGATACCCGCATGGTGTCCTTGGCGGTATCTGCCATGAGTATCGGCATTCCGGCTTTCATGCTGTCCAAGGTATTGCTCCCAGCATTCTATTCGCGCCATGACACCAAGACACCTATGAGAGTGGCGGTATGGACGGTACTGGTCAATGTGGTCTTAATCGCTTCCTTCGTCTCATTGATGCGCTGGGCCCAATTGCCTTATGCCCATACCGGCATCGCCTTGGCAACCGCCATGGCCGGAATATTCAATGCCGCTGCCTTGGCGTGGCTCTTATACCGGGAAGGCGTTTACCGCCCGGAAGCCGGTTGGTTGGTCTGGCTGTTGAGAATTTTCGTGGCTACCGTGCTCATGTGGGCAGTGGTTTGGGTGGTGCGCTCCCAAATCGGCGACTGGGGTCAGTTGCATGGTCTTCACCGGGTGCTCTGGCTGGTGGCGGCAGTAGCGGCGGGTGTTGCCGCCTATTTGGCGATTCACCTGATTTTCGGCCTGCGTCTGCGTCATTTGCGTGAAGTCTGAGGTCGGAAACAGCTATAATTCCAAGGCTATGACAGTATTATTCCGGGATTTCTCAGGACCACGGATCAGTCCACGCGGAAGCGTGGTCTGTATCGGTGCATTCGATGGATTGCATCTCGGACACCGACACCTGCTGACCGAAGCACGGCGAATCGCCGATGCCTGCAATCTGGACCTGGTGGTCGTCAGTTTCGAACCCTTGCCGCGCGAATTCTTCGGCCGTGCCAATCCGCCGCCACGATTGATCCGTGCCCGCCAGAAATTCCGGGCACTGCGTGAGGCCGGTGCCGATGCCATCGGTCTGCTCCGCTTCAATCAGGGCCTGGCCGACACGTCGGCCGAGGACTTCATCGCTGAGCTTTTGGTGCGGCGCCTGAATGCACGGGATGTGCTGGTCGGCCCGGATTTCTTTTTCGGCAAAGGGCGCCGCGGCAATCTGGACATGCTGAAGGATCTCGGTGCGATACACGGCTTCGAGGCGCAGGGTGTTCAGCCGCAGATTCAGCAGGGCGAGCGGATTTCCAGTTCGCTGATCCGTGCCGATTTACAGGCCGGGCGTCTGCAGGAAGCGGCGCTGAAACTCGGCCATCCGTATGTCATCGAGGGTCGTGTCGTGCGCGGAAAGCAGCTCGGACGCACACTTGGGTATCCGACCGCGAACATCCGTCTGCAAGGTCGCAAGCCGGCACTGATGGGCATCTATGCGACTTGGATACACGGCATCGGCAACGGGCCGATTGCCGGCGTTTCCAGTCTCGGCACCCGTCCGACCGTCAATGGCCGCGAACCATTGCTCGAAGCGCATCTATTCGATTTCGACGGCGATCTTTACGGTAAGCACCTGCAAGTGGAGTTCGTGCACAAGCTGCGTGACGAGGAAAAATTTGATGATCTGGCTGCCTTGGTGCAGCAGATGGACAGGGATGCCGTACAGGCGCGCGACGTTCTGGCGCGCTGGACTTTAGGAGAATGTGCGTGAGCACGCAGGAAAACAGCAAGGACTACAAGCACACCATCAGTCTTCCGGAGACCGCTTTTCCGATGCGCGGCGATTTGCCGAAACGCGAACCGGCGATCCTGGCGCAATGGCAGCAGCAGGATCTGTATGCAGCGATTCGCGCCCGCAACACCGGAAAGCCGGTGTTTGTGCTGCATGACGGGCCGCCCTATGCCAATGGCAACATCCACATCGGCCATGCCGTCAACAAAGTACTGAAGGATGTCGTCGTCAAATCCAAACTGATGGCCGGTTTCGATGCTCCGTATGTACCGGGCTGGGATTGCCATGGTCTGCCGATCGAACTGGCAGTCGAGAAGAAACATGGAAAAGTCGGCGTCAAGCTTGATGCACGCGAATTCCGTCAGAAGTGCCGTGAATACGCAGCCGAGCAGATTGCCGGCCAGTCCAAGGATTTCCAGCGACTCGGCGTTCTGGGCGACTGGAAGAATCCGTACCGCACCATGGATTTCGCCTTCGAAGCAGAGATGCTCCGCAGTTTGGCCAGAATCACCGAGCGGGGTCATCTGGCGCGCGGCGTGAAGCCGGTGCACTGGTGTTTTGACTGCGGTTCGGCCTTGGCCGAAGCCGAAATCGAATATGCCGATAAAACCTCGCTGGCGGTCGATGTAGCTTATGTCACATTGAATCCGAAGGCGGTAGCGAATATTTTCGGCATTGAATCCACCGAGTCCATCGCGGTTCCAATTTGGACCACAACGCCCTGGACGCTGCCAGCGAGCATGGCGGTCACCCTCGGGCCGGAAGTCGATTATGTTCTGGTGCGGGGTCCCAACGGACTGCTGGTGCTGGCTGAGGTGCTTGCCGCCTCTGCCCTGGAGCGTTATGGCATGACGACAGTCGATATTCTCGGCCGCGCACAGGGAGCGGCACTTGAACATCAAGTTCTCCAGCATCCGTTCTATGCACGCCAGCTGCCGATTATCCTGGGTGAGCATGTCACCACCGATGCCGGTACCGGCGCCGTCCATACCGCTCCCGGCCACGGTCAGGAAGATTTCGCAGTTGGTCAGAAATATGGCATTGAAACGGTCAATCCGGTTGATGGCAAAGGCGTCTACCTATCCAATACCGAGCTTTTCGCCGGCCAGCATATCTGGAAGGCAAACGAAAGCATTGTCGAGTTGCTGCGCGAGCGTGGTGCACTGTTGGCTTTCTCCAAGCTCACCCACAGCTATCCGCATTGCTGGCGCCATAAAAGCCCGGTGGCCTTCCGTGCTACGCCGCAATGGTTCATTTCCATGCAGCAGGCCGGCTTGCGCGACGACGCTCTGAAAGCCATCGAAGGCGTGCGCTGGATTCCCGATTGGGGGCAGGCGCGCATCAAGGGCATGATCGATGACCGGCCGGATTGGTGCATTTCACGCCAACGTACCTGGGGCGTTCCGATCGCGCTGTTCATCGATAGAATCAGTGGCGAACCGCATCCGGATTCCGTAGCGCTGATGCGGAAAGTCGCGGATCTTGTTGCTGTGTCCGGCATAGATGCTTGGTTCGATTTGTCTCCAGAGTCTTTGCTGGGTGCCGATGCCGAAAATTACGACAAAATCACCGACATTCTCGATGTCTGGTTCGATTCCGGGGTAACCCACCAGGCCGTGCTGGCGGCACGTCCGCAAGACGGCCTGTCGAAGCCAGCCGACCTGTATCTGGAAGGATCCGACCAGCACCGGGGCTGGTTCCAGAGCTCACTGTTGACCGGCATAGCCATGGACGGCATGGCGCCTTACCGGCAAGTGCTCACCCACGGCTTTACGGTCGATGCGCACGGCAAGAAGATGTCCAAATCGATTGGCAACACCATCGAGCCGCAGAAGGAAATCGACAAGCTCGGCGCTGATGTGCTGCGTTTGTGGATTGCTAGTACCGATTACCGCAACGAAATGTCGATCTCCGATGACATCCTCAAGCGAAGTGCCGATGCTTACCGTCGTATCCGTAATACCGCTCGTTTCCTGCTTGGAAATCTGTCTGGTTTTGATCCATCTCAGCATGCGGTCTCGCCGGATGACTGTTTGTTGCTCGACCAATGGGCGATGGCGAAAGCCCGCCAGCTGCATGAGCGTGTTAACCAGGCTTATGCTGATTATGATTTCGCACGTGTCGTCACGAGCCTGCAGAATTTCTGCACCAATGAAATGGGCGCACTCTACCTCGACGTGACTAAGGATCGCCTGTACACGATGCCGGTGAACAGTCTCGGTCGCCGTTCGGCACAGTCCGCCATGCACGCCATCGTACAGGTGCTGGTCAGGGCTTTGCTCCCGGTGCTGAGCTTCACTGCAGAAGAAATCTGGCAGCATGTTCCTGGATCCGGACCCGAAAGCGTTTTTCTGCAGGACAATACCGCCATTGATGTGCTGTTGCCCGCTGATGGCCAATACCTGAAAGCCGATGGCGCCGATATGCAGCAGCTCCTGGCCATGCGTGATGCGGTCGGTAAAGTTTTGGAGCCGATGCGTGCCGACGGCAAGCTCGGCGCCGCCTTGCAGGCTGAAGTGACGGTCTATGCCGAGAATGATGTGATCTCTTCACTTTCTGATACTGGTGACGAACTGCGGTTCCTGTTTATCACTTCGCAGCTACAGCTCGCGCCACTGGCTTCTGCGCCGGCTGAGGCGATAGCCGTCGAGGGTTCGCCGTTCAGAGTTCTGGCCAGGGTGTCTGGACAAAGCAAATGCGTGCGATGCTGGCATTACAGCGCCAGCGTCGGCACTGATGATGAGGATCCGGAATTGTGCAATCGCTGCGTTGATAATGTCCGTGGTTCGGGCGAAACAAGGAGATTCTTCTGATGAAAGCACGAAAAAATGCCTTGCCCTGGCTCGGCCTTTCCGTTGCCATCATCGTGCTGGACTGGGTCACCAAACAATGGGCATTGTCGGTGCTGACCTACGGTGTGCCGCAGGAAGTGGTTCCCGGCTTCTGGAACTGGACGCTGGTGCATAATACAGGTGCTGCTTTTAGTTTTCTTGCCGATGCCGGCGGCTGGCAACAATGGCTTTTCAGTGCGCTGGCTGTAATCATTTCAGCCATATGCGTTGGAATGCTGGCAAAACAGCCGCGGGGTGATTGGCGCATGGCCTTGCCACTGGTGCTGATTATCGGCGGCGCGCTCGGCAATCTGATCGATCGCGTGCGTTTCGGCTACGTCGTCGATTTCGTGCACTGGTACTGGAATGACTTGCATTGGCCGGTATTCAATCTGGCGGATTCGGCAATTACCGTCGCTGCCGTACTTCTGATTATTTTCAGTTTCGTACCTGACAGTACGACGGAGTCGCCGTGAATATCATACTGGCCAATCCACGCGGTTTCTGTGCCGGCGTTGACCGCGCCATTGAAATCGTGAATCGTGCGCTGGACTTGCTCGGCGCGCCGATCTACGTGCGCCATGAGGTCGTGCATAACCAATTCGTGGTCAATGATCTGCGCGCACGCGGAGCGGTATTCATCGAAAGCCTGGATGAAGTCCCATCCGGTGCCACCCTTATCTTCAGCGCGCATGGTGTGCCGCGGGCGGTTCGCCGTCAAGCGGAAGCCCGCGGCTTGAAAGTATTCGATGCGACCTGTCCGTTGGTGACCAAGGTGCATATCGAGGTGACCCGGCACTGCCGTGCCGGCCGCGATGTGGTCCTGATTGGGCATGAGGGGCATCCGGAAGTGGAAGGCACTATGGGCCAGTGGCTTGGCCAGGGTGCGCGTGGCAACATCTACCTTGTGCAAGATGTCGAAGATGTGATGAGACTGGAAGTGTCTCAACCCGAGCACTTCGCATTCACTACCCAAACCACACTTTCGGTCGATGAAACACGCGATATCATCGCAGCCCTGCGGGCACGATTCCCTAAAATCGAAGGGCCGCGTCATGATGATATCTGTTACGCCACCCAGAACCGGCAGGATGCGGTGCGTGCGCTTGCTGGAAAATGCGATCTTGTCTTGGTACTTGGCTCGGTCAATAGTTCCAATTCCAATCGTCTGCGCGAACTGGCCGAAAAGAATGGCGCACGGGCTTACCTGATTGACGGTGTCGACGACATCCGTCCGGAATGGTTGGAGGGGGCGGTCTGCATCGGGATCACCGCCGGCGCTTCGGCGCCGGAAATTCTGGTGCAGAGCGTAATTTCGCATCTGCAGCAGTTGGGTGGCTGCGATGTCACTGAGCTCGACGGCCAGCCCGAAAATATAGTATTCGCGTTGCCGAAAGAGCTGCGCATCACCCTTCTGGACTGAGTTTCATTGCCTAAAGTTGGCAAAAACCGTAAAATCATATATCCGCCGGAATAGCTCAGTCGGTAGAGCGGCGCATTCGTAATGCGTAGGTCGGAGGTTCGATTCCTCTTTCCGGCACCATTCGAAAAACCCGCTCCGGCGGGTTTCCCTCTGTCCGGAGCGCCCCATGGCCGGTTCCAGTCTGCTTGCCCTAATCGATGACATCGCCACACTGCTCGACGATGTAACGGTGATGACCAAGGTTGCTGCCAAGCAGACCGCCGGCGTGCTCGGCGATGATCTGGCATTGAATGCGCATCAGGTCAGTGGCGTCAATCCCGACCGTGAACTGCCGGTGGTCTGGGCGGTCTGCAAGGGTTCTTTCGTCAATAAACTCATTCTGGTGCCGTCGGCACTGCTGATCAGTGCCTTCGTACCCTGGTTGATCGTGCCTTTGTTGCTGATCGGTGGCGCCTATCTCTGCTATGAGGGTTCCGAAAAGCTCGTGCATGAGTTTGGCGGGCATGCCAAAGCTGATTCGGAGTCGCATTATCAGGAGCTGATTGAAGCGGTCAGAAACGAAAAGCTCGATCTGGTGCAGTTCGAGAAGGACAAAATCAAGGGCGCCATCCGTACCGATTTCATCCTGTCTGCTGAAATCATCGTCATCACGCTTGGGGCGGTTGCCGGCAAATCACTGGGGGTTCAGATCGGCGCACTTTGCGCCATTGCGTTGCTGATGACTGTTGGCGTTTACGGGTTGGTCGGCGGCATCGTCAAGCTCGATGATGCCGGTCTGCAGTTGATTCGGAATCCGTCGGCTGGTCTGTGGTCGCGCTTCAAGCAGGCTTTCGGCGGCTTCCTGCTGTGGCTAGCGCCGAAGCTGATGAAGTTCCTGTCTGTCGCCGGTACCGCGGCGATGTTCCTGGTTGGTGGCGGGATCCTCAGCCATAACGTGCCTTGGCTTCACTATGCCGTTGAACGCATCGCCGGCATGCTGCCATCGCTATCCTGGCTGGTTGCGGCCTTGGTCAATGCTTTGTTCGGCGTATTGCTTGGCTTGACGGTGGTGGCGCTGGGCGCGTTGTATGGACACCTGTTCAGGCGCAACAGCGCTTAGACGTTTCCGCCTCGATTATACGTTGCAGTTGCACCTTCAGTCCGGCGCGCGGACTGCCGGGAAATCGATCTGGGCGCTCGGACTATCCAGTCCTTTGCAGCGCTGCCCTTTTCAATACGGTGCATGGTCAGATAAGGGCCGGCGACAACACAGGTCAGTACCACCAATCCCGCTGGACCGGCGAGCAGAAACCATTTCTTCATGATGCAGAGCTTTCCGATGCCTTTTGATTGCCATCAGGCTACACTAAGGGCCATGGCGATTTCAAAGAAAAGCAAATCCGCATATGTCTGCAGCGACTGCGGTGCATCCTATGGCCAATGGCAGGGTCAGTGCGGTGATTGCGGGCAGTGGAACACTCTGACCGAAGTGACGCTGGCCGCGACTGCGGCCAAACCGATGCGCACCGGTTATGCTGGCGCCGTCGAACCGAAAATCACTCCGATCAAACAGGTGTCCGGTGAGACCCAGGTGCGTGTCGGCACCGGACTGAACGAGCTGGACCGCGTGCTTGGCGGTGGTCTGGTTGAGGGCTCGGTGGTGCTGATCGGCGGTGATCCGGGCATCGGCAAGTCCACCCTGTTATTGCAGGCATTGGCCAGCATGGCGGCGCGTCAGCCGGCGCTGTACATCAGTGGTGAAGAAAGCCTCGGTCAGGTGGCCGGTCGGGCCCTGCGCCTTGGGTTGGATACCGAACATCTGCTGGCGCTGGCGGAAACTTCGGTGGAGAAGATCCTGCTGCACTGCCAGCAGGCCAAGCCGAAAATTCTGGTTGCCGATTCCATCCAGACCCTGTGGAGCGAGCAGCTCAGCGCCGCCCCGGGTTCGGTCAGTCAGGTGCGTGAATGTGCCGCGCGGCTGGTGCGCTATGCCAAGGAAACCGGCACCTCGGTATTTCTGGTCGGTCATGTCACCAAAGAGGGCGGCATCGCCGGCCCGCGCGTGCTCGAGCACATGGTCGATGCCGTGCTGTATTTTGAAGGAGAGAGCGGTTCGCGCTTCCGGCTGCTGCGTGCGTTCAAGAACCGCTTCGGTGCGGTCAACGAACTCGGCGTGTTCGCCATGGCCGACAAAGGCCTGAAAGAGGTCGCCAATCCGTCCGCCATTTTTCTTTCCGGCCAAAGTCAGAGTGCCCCGGGCAGTGTGGTGCTGGTCACCCGCGAAGGCACGCGCCCGCTGCTGGTGGAAGTGCAGGCCCTGGTCGATCAATCGTCCATGCCCAATCCGCGCCGGGTCACGCTCGGTCTGGAACAGAATCGTCTGGCCATGCTGCTGGCGGTCATGCACCGCCACGGCGGCATCGGCGTGTCCGATCAGGACGTGTTCGTCAATGTGGTCGGCGGCATCCGCGTTCAGGAAACCGCAGCTGATCTTCCGGTGCTGTTGGCGGTGCTGTCGTCACTCAAAGACCGTCCGTTGGTGCAGAAAACCGTGGCCTTCGGCGAAGTGGGGCTGTCGGGCGAAATCCGCCCGGTGCCGAACGGCGAGGAACGTCTGAAGGAAGCCGCTATGCACGGGTTCACACGCGCCATTGTGCCGAAAGCCAATGCACCCAAGCGCGGCCAGTTCGGCGATATGGAAGTGATTGCGGTAGATCGCTTGATGGATGCGTTGCAGGCCGCGTTTTAAGAATTCTGTAGCACCAGTTCCAGCACAAACTTCGATCCGAAAAATGCCAGAGCCAGCAGCGTGGCCGCGCCCAGAGTCCAATGCACGGCACGCACGCCACGCCAGCCGAAGCGGATGCGGCCGACCAACAGAATCAGCAAGGTCAGCCAGCTCAGCGCGGTTAGCACGGTTTTGTGCCAGAGATGCTGGGCCAGCATATCTTCCACGAACACGGTGCCGGTGGTGAGCGTGAGTGTGAGCAACAGCCAGCTGGTGCCGAGGGTTTTGAACAGCATCTGTTCGGTTTGTACCAGCGGTGGCAAGACGCCCAGCCAGGATTGCAGATGGCGCCGGCGTAGGGTGCGGTCCTGCAGCCAATACAGCAGGGCCAGTAGCGTGGCGATGGACAGGCCGGCGTAAGCCAGTAGCGCGAAACTGGCATGCAGTTTCAGGCGCCAGTCGAGAGCACTGGTCACATGCACGCCCCAGCGGTAATTCGCATACACCGACAGTGCCGCAATTGGATAAACCAGAATTCCGAGTGCCGATAGCGGTTTGCGGGCGGTCAGCACGGTGCTGATGACCGCCATGGTCAATGCGACCCAGGACAATGCAGCGAAGAAGTGCAGGTCGGGCCCTTGGGCCTGGTGCCAGAGCAGGCCCTGTGCCAGCGCATGAGTCGACAGTGCTAGCAATGCCGCAGCCTGTGCGAAAAGACCGTTGAGCCCGGTGCGCTGCCGGAAAATCCAAAGCGCAGCACTTAGCAGATAGGCAAAGAAGGCGGTATAGCTGGCAAATTCAACGGTCATTGCCACAGTTTGGCATATTCCGCGCAAAAATCGAGAGGCCGTGGTCAAATCCGCGCCGGCGTATAATGGGCGTCATACCGAGGATGCCCCATGTTTGAATCGCTGACCCAACGCCTGTCCGGAACCCTGCAACGCCTGCGCGGTGTCGGCCGGCTGACTGAAGACAATATCAAGGACTCCCTGCGTGAAGTGCGCATTGCCCTGCTCGAGGCCGATGTCGCCCTGCCGGTGGTGATGGCCCTGATCGAGCGCATCAAGGCGCGTGCGGTCGGCCAGGAAGTGCTTACCAGCCTCACTCCCGGCCAGGCCCTGATCAAAATCGTGCACGACGAGCTCGCCGCGGTGATGGGTGCCGAAGCCGTCGATCTCAATCTCAACGTCCCGGCGCCGGCCATCATCCTGATGGCGGGTCTGCAGGGTGCCGGTAAAACCACCACCGTCGGCAAACTGGCCAAGTTCCTGAAGGAAAAGCGCAAGAAGAAAGTCATGGTGGTCAGCTGCGATGTCTATCGTCCGGCCGCGATTGCCCAGCTGGACGCCTTGGCCAAGCAGGTGGGGGTGAATTTTTTCCCGAGCCAGGCCGATCAAGCCCCCGCCGACATCGCCAAGGCCTGCATCAGCGAAGCCCGCAAAACCTATATGGATGTGGTGCTGGTCGATACCGCCGGCCGCCTGGCCATCGATGCTGCCATGATGGCCGAAATCCAGCAGTTGCATGCGGCCCTGAATCCGGTGGAAACCCTGTTCGTGGTCGATGCCATGACCGGTCAGGACGCTGCGAACACCGCGAAAGCGTTCAGCGAGGCCTTGCCGCTGACCGGCGTGATCTTGACCAAAACCGATGGCGATGCCCGCGGCGGTGCCGCCTTGTCAGTCCGCCACATCACCGGTCAGCCGATTAAATTCGTCGGAGTCGGCGAAAAGCCCGAGGGGCTGGATGTGTTCCACCCGGATCGAGCCGCCAGCCGCATCCTGGACATGGGCGATGTGCTCAGTCTGGTCGAACAGGTACAGTCGCAGGTTGACCACGAAAAGGCCGCCAAACTAGCCCAGAAAGTGGCCAAAGGTAAGAAGTTCGACCTAAATGATATGCGCGAGCAGTTCCAGCAGATGCAGGCCATGGGCGGAATTTCTGGCCTGATGGACAAGCTGCCGGGCATGGCTCAGGTGCCGGACCACGTCAAAAACCAGGTCACCGGCAAGGAAATGCCACGCATGATCGCCATCATCAATTCGATGACCCCGAAAGAGCGCCGTAATCCCGGCCTGCTGAATGGCTCGCGCCGAGCCCGTATCGCCCGCGGTTCGGGCACCACGCCGGCCGATGTCAACCGCCTGCTCAAGCAATACCAGCAGATGGAGGGCATGATGGCCAAACTTTCCCGCGGCGGCATGAAAGGCATGATGCGTGGCATGAAAGGTATGCTCGGCGGCGGCTTTCCGGGCGGATTCGGTGGTCGTTAAGCTTCCGGCTTTCAATCAGGTCGGTTTGGGGCTATAATATCGGGCTACCCGAGGCTTCGGCCTTGATTCCAACCCGAACTACAGAGCAAACAACATTATGGTCAAGATTCGACTGACCCGCGGCGGCGCCAAAAAGCGTCCGTTCTACCACATCGTGGTGACCGATCAACGCAACAAGCGTGATGGCCGGTCCATCGAGCGCTTGGGTTATTACAACCCGGTCGCCCAAGGCAATGAAAAGCGCGTCGAGCTGAATACCGACCGCGTCAATCACTGGGTTTCCCAAGGCGCGCAGCTGACCGATAAAGTCCGCATGCTCGTAAAAGAAGCCTCGAGCCAGGCCGCTGCCTGAGCCCGTCCTCGCGGCCATGACGCGAGGACCCGACATCACTCCGGAGCGCCGCATCCTCATTGGCAGGATGGTCGGCGCTTTTGGCATTTCGGGAGAAATCAAATGCCAGAGTTTTGCCGATCCGCCCCAACAGCTGCTGAAATACAAGCCGCTGATTCTCCTGCATGAAGGCCGGGAGCAGGTATTGGATAGCCTGAAAGGGCGCATGACGGCCAAAGGGCCGGTCATTCGATTGCCGGATGTCGATGACCGCGATAGCGCCCAGGCCCTGCACGGTGCCGAGCTGTGGGTGATGCGCAGCCAGCTGCCGAAGGCCAAGCCTGGCGAATATTATTGGATTGATCTGGAAGGACTGCGCGTGCGCAATCGCGAGGGTACTGATTTCGGCAGGGTCTCGCATCTGTTCGACACGCCGGCCAATCCGGTCATGGTGGTCAGCGGCGAGCGCGAACGTCTGATTCCCTTCTTGCTGGACCGGTTCGTCGATGCTGTCGATCTTGACGCCGGTGAAATCCACGTGGACTGGGATGCCGACTTCTGATGCGTTTCGATGTCATCACCCTGTTTCCCGATTATTTCCGCCAATGCCTGCAGGTGGGGGTGGTCGGCCGCGCTTTCGAGCGCGGTCTGGCTGGACTGCATGTGTGGAATCCGCGCGACTTCACCCACGACAACTATCGCCGGATTGATGAACGTCCGTTCGGTGGTGGACCGGGCATGGTGATGATGGCCGATCCGCTCATCGAGTGTCTGGATGCCGTGGTACAGGCCGATGAGAGCCCTGCACATACCGTTTATCTGAGCCCGCAGGGTAGGCCATTTACCCAGATTAAGGCCCGCGAACTGGCTGCAAGGCCGCGTCTGGTTCTTCTGGCCGGCCGCTATGAAGGCGTTGATCAGCGCTTCCTCGATGCCCGCATCCACGAGGAGATCTCTCTCGGCGACTACGTGCTGTCCGGCGGCGAGTTGCCGGCAGCCACCGTCATCGATGCCGTGGTCCGGTTGCTGGATGGGGTCCTGAACGATGCCGATTCCGCCATTCAGGACAGTTTCGAAAACGGCCTGCTGGACTGTCCGCACTTCACTCGCTCTGAAATCTTGGGAACCGAGGGTGTGCCGGAGGTGCTGTTGTCCGGCAATCACGCGTTGATTGCCCGTTGGCGGCGTAAGCAAAGTCTGGGCCGGACCTGGCTGAAACGTCCGGATTTACTGGATGAAGGCCGACTGTCACAGGCCGACGCCTTGCTTTTGGCCGAGTTCAAAGCTGAACAGACCGGCCATCCCCCTGCTGATGACCGAAACCCCTAGTCAAAACCGTAGGTTTCGGGCTATAATAAGCGGCTAAACACGCCGCGAGGCGTCCCCCAGAACGACAGAATCGTGGTGTCCTATGAACCTCCTGCAAAAATTCGAAGCCGAACAAATCACCCGCAAGCTGCCTGACTTCGGTCCCGGCGACACCGTCGTGGTCAACGTCAAAGTCAAAGAAGGCAACCGCGAGCGCGTGCAAGCCTACGAAGGCGTGGTCATTGCCATCAAGAACCGCGGTCTGAATTCCGCTTTCACCGTCCGCAAGATCTCGCACGGTTTCGGCGTCGAGCGCGTGTTCCAGACCCACAGTGCCACCATCGACTCCGTGTCGGTCAAGCGTCGTGGCGATGTCCGTCAGGGCAAGTTGTATTATCTGCGCGACCTGGAAGGCAAGAAAGCCCGCATCAAGGAAGATCTCAACTACGGCAAAAAAGCCTGAATTGATGTCTGATCCGTTGCACGCACGGCCGCTTATCGCGGCCGTTTGCATTTAAAGCGCATGAACAAAGACCCCCTCACCGAAGTCCGTGCCGATATCTGGCTCTGGGCTGCGCGATTCTTCAAGACCCGCAGCCTGGCGAAGCAAATGCTGATCGGCGGCAAAGTCCAGATTGGCGGCCAGGCCATCAAACCCTCACGCATGCTGCGCAGTGGAGATATCCTGCAGGTCAATCGTGCCAATGAACTTTATGAAATCAGCGTGCTCGTGCTGAGCGAGCAGCGCGGCCCTGCGGCCGTGGCACAGACCCTGTATTCCGAATCCGAGGCATCACGCATGAAACGTGAAAGCGAGCGCGAGATGAAGCGGCTGGCTAATGCCGGCTATAGGGCGCCGCTGACCAAACCTGACAAGCGCGCCCGACGTCTGATCCAGGCGCTCGGCGACATCGACGCACTCTGAATCAACGCAGCTGCTTCAGACGATATAGCGCCTCCAGCGCCTGCTTCGGCGTCAGCTCATCCGGACTCAAAGCGTCGACGGCATTGGCTAAGGCATCCTCGGCAACGAACAGTCCGATTTGCGCCGGCTGCTCCAGGGTCTGCGGATTCAGACTCAGGGGTTGTTGCGGTTTGTTTTCTAATTTCATCAGTACTTGCTTGGCACGCGTAAGCACCGGCTTGGGAAGGCCGGCCAATGACGCCACCTGCAGGCCGAAGCTTCGGTTGGCGGGACCGTCTTTCACTGCATGCATGAAGACCAGTTGATCGCCGTGCTCCACTGCGTCCAGATGCACATTGCGGATGCCGGCATGGCTTTCTGGCAGCGCGGTCAGTTCGAAGTAATGAGTGGCGAACAGACAGTAGGCACGGTTGCCGTCGCATAGCGCTTCTGCGCAGGCCTGCGCCAATGCCAGGCCATCATAGGTTGACGTGCCACGGCCGATTTCATCCATCAATACGAAGGACTGCGGGCTGGCGTTACGCAGGATGAAACTGGTTTCCGCCATTTCCACCATGAAGGTGGACTGTCCGCGCGCCAGATCATCTCCGGCACCGATGCGGGTCAGAATGCGGTCAATCGGACCGATTTCAGCAGATTCCGCTGGAACGAAGCTGCCGATGTAGGCGAGCAGGATGATCAGTGCGTTCTGCCGCATGTAGGTGGATTTGCCACCCATGTTCGGACCGGTAATCAGCAGCATGCGCTGTTCGCCACCAAGGATGAGATCGTTCGGTTCGAATGCCTGTTCGCGTACCTGTTCCACGACGGGATGCCTGCCGCGCCGGATGCGGATACCATCGGTATCCGAAAACTGCGGACGGCACCAGTTCAGTGCCTCGGCGCGTTCGGCGAATGCCGTCAGCACATCGCATTCAGCCAATGCCTGGGCGCAGGCTTTCAGGGTCTGCAGGTCGTTGTTAAGCCGGTCGAGCAGCTGCTCGTAGAGAAACCTTTCCCGCGCCAGCGCGCGTTCGCGTGCCGACAGCACCTTGTCTTCGAAAGCTTTTAGTTCCTCGGTAATGAAGCGCTCGGCACCGGTCAGTGTCTGCCGACGCGTGTAGTGCGCCGGCGCCTTTTCTGCCTGGCCTTTGCTGATTTCGATGTAATAGCCATGCACTCGGTTATAACCGACTTTCAGTGTGGCAATACCGGTAGCGGCCTTCTCACGTACCTCCAGATCAATGAGAAATTGATCGGCATTGGTGGAAAGCACGCGCAGTTCATCCAGTTCGGCATCAAAGCCGGTGGCGAATACTCCGCCATCGCGGAGTAATACCGCAGGCTGTAGCATGAGCGCCTGTTGCAGATGCGCTGCAAGATCCGGGTGCCGACCCAATGCGGTGCATAATTCATACAGACGTGGCGCATTGGCCGCCTGCAATATCGCTTCGATTTCGGGCAGCCTTAGCAATCCATCGCGCAGTCCGCTCAGGTCCCGAGGCCGCGCGCTACGCAGGGCGATGCGGGTCAGCATGCGTTCCAGATCACCGATGCCGTGGAATACGGCACTTAGCGGCCCGATCATTTGCCGATCAATCAGTTCTGCTACCGCTTGATGTCGCATACGGATGATCTGCGAATCCCTCAGTGGCCGGTGCAGCCAGCGCCGCAGAAGACGCCCGGCCATTGGGCTGCAAGTCGTGTCGAGTACGCCCAGCAGAGTGTGCTGCGATTGGCCGTCGAAGCGTTCGTCCAGCTCCAGATGCCGGCGGGTGGCGGCGTTCATGGCGATGGCGTCGGCGGCGGCTTCCCATTGCAGCGAGCTCAGATGCGGCAGGCGTTGCTTCTGGGTCTCTTCCAGATAACCGAGCAGTGCCCCAGCGGCCGCAATGGCTGCAGCATTGGCCGGTGATCCATCATTCAATCCGAAACCGCTGAGGTCTGCGACACTGAAAAACTGCAGCAGCTGGCGGGTGCCGGTTTCGGTATCGAAATACCACACTGGCCTTCGGCGCAGGCCCTTGCTGCTTTTCAGGATATTGGCCAGTTCGTCGCTATCCGGAATCAGGATTTCAGCAGGATCCAAACGTGCCAGTTCTGCGCCCAGTTGTTCGGCATCATCAGCAAAGCTGAGCTGGAAACGTCCGGCCGCGACATCCGCCCAGGCCAGTCCATAGCCCAGTTTGGTCTGCGAAACCGCCAGCAGCAATTGTTCGCGCCGGTGATCCAAGAGGGCCTCATCAGTCAAGGTGCCGGGCGTGATCACGCGTACGACTTTGCGTTCGACCAAACCTTTGGCCAGGGCCGGGTCGCCGATCTGCTCGCAGATGGCCACCGATTCACCGAGTGCGACAAGCCGCGCCAGATAACCGTCGGCGGCGTGGTAGGGCACACCCGCCATCGGAATGGCATTGCCGCCGCTTTGGCCACGCTGGGTCAGAGTGATGTCAAGCAGGCGAGCGGCTTTGCGGGCGTCGTCATAGAACAGTTCGTAAAAATCGCCCATGCGAAAAAACAGCAGCACATCGGGGTATTCGGCTTTGGCGCTGAAGAACTGCCGCATGAGCGGCGTGTGCTGGGAGAAATCGTTCGAAGACATGGGGTTTTCGCTTATGCTATGGCCATAGTCTAACCCGAGGCAGGCCCTGCTTGAACGCTTTCGTTGATGGATCCGATACCGCCCTGCAGCAGGCCGCGAAGCAGCTCGGCGACCGCTTGTTGGCGGAGCACCTGACCCTGTGTACCGCCGAAAGCTGTACCGGCGGCTGGATTGCCAAAATCCTGACCGACATCCCCGGCAGTTCGGCCTGGTTCGACTGCGGCATGGCCGCCTATAGTTACGAGGCCAAGCAGGCCCTGTTACGCGTGCGTCCGGAAACCCTGATGGAACATGGTGCGGTCAGCAAGGAAACGGCGCTGGAAATGGTGTCCGGCGCACTCATTACTTCCGGCGCCAATCTGGCCGTTGCGGTCACCGGTATTGCCGGCCCGGGCGGCGGCTTGCCGGGCAAGCCGGTCGGCACGGTCTGGATCGCCTGGAAGCGGCGGGGACAGTACCCGGGTGCCGAAGTATTCCATTTCGAGGGTGACCGCGAGGCCGTGCGCCGGCAGACGGTGGCGGTAGCCTTGCATGGACTGATGCCACTGATAAAGTAGTCTTCGTTATTGGCCGCTCGGCTTGCCCTGTATACTCAAGCAAGGACTTAAGGAAATGCGTGTAATCAAACCGCTTTTGGTCATTCTTCTCGCTAGTGCAGCAGCTCAAGCATCAGCAATTCCCGCCGCCGAGTTTGTCCCGCAATGGGCCAAATCGGCCGTGTGGTACCAGATTTTCCCGGAGCGCTTCCGTAATGGCGATCCGGGCAATGATCCGACCGTCGCCGATATCGCCGGCGCCGATCCGATGGAGCCGCCGAAACAATGGCGAGTGCATCCTTGGGGCAGTGATTGGTACCAGTTGCAGGATTACGAAAAAGCCAACGCCGAGCCGGAACTCTGGAAACACATGCAACGCCGACGCTATGGTGGCGATCTGCAGGGCATCATCGACAAGCTCGATTACCTGCAGGACCTCGGTATCACAGCCATTTACCTGAATCCTGTATTCGAAGCGCCTTCAAGTCACAAGTACGATGGCGCCAATTACCACCATATCGACCCGAATTTCGGACCCGATCCGCAGGGTGACCGGGCCTTGATGGCCAAGGAAAATCCCGGTGACCCGAAAACCTGGGTCTGGACCAAAGCTGATGAGTTGGCCTTGAAGCTGATTGCTGAAGCCCATAAGCGCGGCATCCGCATCATTTTCGATGGCGTGTTCAACCATATGGGCTTCAATAGCTTCGCCCTGCAGGATGTCCGCCGTAATAAGATCAAATCGCCGTATCTGAACTGGTTCACCATCAAGAATTTCGATGATCCGGTCTCCGGCATCACCTTCGATTACGAGGGTTGGTGGGGTAACAAATCGCTGCCGGAGCTTCGCGAAGACGCCAAAGGCATCGTGCCCGGTCCCAAAGCCTACATCTATGCCGCTACCGAGCGCTGGATGAATCCGAAAGGAAAGGGAGTGCAGCACGGCATCGACGGCTGGCGTCTTGATGTGGCCTATATGGTGGCGCATCCGTTTTGGAAAGATTGGCGACGTCATGTCAAGGCCATCAATCCGGAGGCCTATCTCACTGCCGAAATCGTCAATACGCCCGAGGTGGTCAAGCCCTATCTGCAGGGTGACGAGTTCGATGGCGAAATGCATTACAACTTCGCGTTCACTGCAGCCGAATTTCTGTTCAACGAGGGGAAATATCGCATTACGGCCCGTGAATTCGACCGTAAACTGGCCGAGTTACGGTCGATGTATCCGCCGGGCGTGGCCTATGTGAACCAGAACCTGTTTGGAAGTCACGATACCAATCGCATTGGGTCCTACATCGTCAACCGATGGCTCGGTAACTTCCGCGACTGGGGGAAATGGTTCCAGATGTCGCAGCCGATCAATAATCCCGAATTCAACGTTCGCAAACCGAATGCTTCGGAACTGCAGCTGCAGAAACTGTTCGTGGTCCTGCAGATGACCTACGTCGGTGCGCCGATGGTGTATTACGGCGATGAAGTGGGCATGTGGGGCGGCAATGATCCGGACGACCGCAAGCCGATGATCTGGCCGGACATCGTCTATGACAAAGAGCGTGTGCTGCCCCGGCAGAACCTGCGATCAGAATCCGAGGCCGATACGGTGGTGCAGAATCTGGAATTGCACGCTTTCTACAGGAAGCTGATCGGCATCCGAAATGCCCATCCGGCCCTACGCATCGGCAGTTACCGGACCCTGCTGGCCGACAATAGCGACGAGGTGTTCGCCTATGAACGGCAGGCCGGCGGCGAAGTACTCTGGGTGATTCTGAACAATTCAACCAGCGAACGACGCGTGCGCTTACCGCGCTCGGATTTCGATGAGTTCCGGGATCTGCTCAATGACCGGATCTATGCGGGCCAGCGCCCAGAGGTGGAGTTCACCGTGCCGGCCAAGCAGGCGGCGGTTTTACGCGCTACCCGGTTGCGATGAATGCCCTGTATGGCGTTGAACTACCAAGCCCTTTATCGTTTCCTTAGGCGCCATCCCTTGGTTAATATTCCTATTGAATCAAATGCTTGGGACTGTATCAGGAATTATTATTGAAAAGGGCTTGACAGGCCGAATTTAGTTAGTAGTATTACTACTAATGAACATTTCTGACAACCAACAAGCCATACTCACCTTCATCGCTCAGTGCATCGATGAACAGGGTGTGCCGCCCTCACAGACCGAAATTGCCAACGCACTCGGTTTCCGCGGCGTTCGCGCCGCCCAATACCATTTAGATATTCTCGAACAAGCCGGATACATTCGCCGCCTGCCCGGTCAGGCGCGCGGCATCCGCCTGTGCCACCCGCAATCCGATGAGGATGTGGAGATTCCCCTGCCTCGAACCCGGGTGGAATCGGCCGGCGATGCTCTGCGTCTGCCTGTATTGGGGCGGGTGGCGGCCGGTCTGCCCATCGGCGCCGATATCCCGTCCGACGACTTCGTGCTGCTGGATCGGGCGTTTTTCTCCCCGGCCCCGGATTATCTGCTGAAAGTGAAAGGCGACTCCATGCGCGATGACGGCATTTTCGACGGCGATCTGGTCGGCATTCATCGCACCCAGCAGGCGCTTTCTGACCAAATCGTCGTCGCTCGCATTGATGATGAAATCACCATCAAGCGCCTGAAAATCGGCAAGCATGGCATCCGCCTCCTGCCTCGCAACCCGGATTTCCAGCCGATTGACGTCCGCCCGGACCAGGATTTCGCTATCGAAGGCCTTTACTGTGGACTGATCCGGCCTACCGGAAAATGAGCATGTTTATTCTGACGCCTGTCGACGCCATTGTTTGACTGCCATGAAAGCGAACCCGGGCCACACTGGTTTCGCGGCAGTCTCAAGTTCTGCGACAGCCGTCTTTTATGATTCAACTACCCCAACGAAACAACCCTGAGGAACCGACGATGGATGAGAACAAAAAACGCGCGCTGGCTGCGGCCTTGGCCCAGATCGATAAACAATTCGGCAAAGGTACCGTGATGCTGATGGGCGATAAGAGCATCGAAGCGGCCGAAGTGATCGGTACCGGTTCGATCATGCTTGATCTCGCACTGGGAATTGGTGGTCTGCCAAAAGGGCGTGTGGTTGAAATTTACGGTCCGGAATCTTCCGGCAAAACCACGCTGACCTTGCAGACCATCGCACAATGCCAGAAAGCCGGTGGAACAGCGGCCTTCGTCGATGCCGAACACGCCTTGGATCCGGGCTATGCCCAGAAGCTCGGCGTCAATGTGGATGACCTCTTGATTTCGCAGCCGGACACCGGTGAACAGGCCTTGGAAATCGTTGACATGCTGGTGCGTTCGAACGCCGTCGACATGGTCGTGGTCGACTCGGTCGCCGCGCTCACGCCACGCGCCGAGATCGAAGGCGAAATGGGTGAAATGCAGGTTGGGCTTCAGGCCCGACTGATGAGCCAGGCACTGCGCAAGCTAACCGGCAACATCAAGCGAAGCAATTGCATGGTCATTTTCATCAACCAGCTGCGCATGAAAATCGGCATGATGATGCCGGGCCAGAATCCGGAAACCACCACCGGCGGCAATGCCCTGAAATTCTACGCCTCGGTGCGTCTGGATATCCGACGTATCGGTGCGGTCAAAAAGGGCGATGAAATTATCGGCAATGAGACCCGAATCAAGGTGGTCAAGAATAAAATGGCCCCGCCTTTCAAACAGGTCATTACCGAAATCCTGTATGGCGAGGGCATTTCCCGCGAAGGCGAAATTCTCGATCTGGGCGTTGATGCCAAGTTCGTTGAAAAATCGGGCGCCTGGTACAGCGCGCTCGGTGAACGCATCGGACAGGGTAAAGAAAATGCCCGCCAGTATCTGAAAGACAATCCGAAGATGGCCCTTGAGCTTGAAGCTAAAATCAAGGAAAAGCTTAAGCCGGTCATCGTGCCGAAGAAGCCGATTGAAGATATCGAAGCCTGATGCGGAGAAAAACCTCGGATCTCCCCGCTTACCAGCAGGCCATGGGCCTGCTGGTTCGGCGCGAGCATTCACGTCGTGAGTTGAAACAGAAGCTCCGGCAGCGGGGAAAAGAGTCGGATGAGATCGATACGGCACTGGAATCGCTGTCCCGGCAGGACTTTCAGAACGATGCCCGGTTTTCAATGGCTTTGGCCCGGTCCCGCCAGGCAGCGGGATACGGCCCCGTCCGGATCCGGGCCGAATTGGCACAACACAGCCTTGATGCCGAGGTGATTGCGGAAACAATGGCGTCCTTGTCCGAAGACTGGCTGGAGACCGCACAGGGTCTGGTGGCAAGACGCTATCTCCGAAAAATCCAGGCTGATCCGGCACAAAGCCGAAAAGCCGTTGATTTTCTGCTGCGTCGGGGATTTGACCAAAAAACCGCTTTTACCGCCGTTAAAATACGTGAATGGCCGGTATCGCCGGATTTAATCGACGAAAGTCCCTAAAATCGGATGCAAATGGTTTAAAATCAAAGCGTAGCGGCGCATTTGGTGCCGCATCTACGCTTCAGGTTGACCATGACACAGATGACGTCGCGCTCGAGTGCGCAGATTCGCCAGGATTTCCTCGATTTCTTTGCCAGTAAAGGCCATGCCGTAGTGCCCAGCAGCCCGCTGGTTCCAGGTAATGATCCGACTCTGTTGTTCACCAATGCCGGCATGGTGCAGTTCAAGGATGTGTTCCTCGGTGCCGAGAAGCGCAGTTACACCCGTGCCGTCAGTTCGCAACGCTGCGTGCGGGCCGGCGGCAAACACAATGACCTTGACCAGGTCGGCTACACCGCCCGCCATCACACTTTCTTTGAAATGCTGGGGAACTTCAGTTTCGGGGATTACTTCAAAAAAGATGCCATTCACTACGCCTGGGAGCTGCTGACCGAAGTCTGGAAGCTGCCTAAAGACCGCCTGTTGGTGACCATCTACCATAGCGACGACGAGGCTTATGCCATCTGGCATACGCAGATCGGTCTGCCGGCTTCGCGGATTATCCGAATCGGGGATAACAAGGGCGCTCCGTTCGCTTCTGACAACTTCTGGCAGATGGCTGATACCGGGCCTTGCGGGCCCTGCACCGAGATTTTTTATGATCATGGCGACCATATTGCTGGCGGTCCCCCGGGCTCTCCGGATGAAGACGGCGATCGTTTCATCGAAATCTGGAACAACGTGTTCATGCAATTCGATCGGCAGCCAGATGGCACCTTGCTGCCACTTCCGGCCCCTTGCGTGGATACTGGCATGGGACTTGAGCGCATTGCTGCGGTGCTGCAGCATGTCCACAGCAACTATGAAATCGACTTGTTCGATCACCTGATTCGCTCGGCAGCCGCGATGACCGGCACCGTTGATCTCGGCAACAAATCACTTCGGGTCATCGCTGATCATATCCGTGCCTGTAGTTTCCTGATTGTCGATGGTGTATTGCCATCCAATGAAGGTCGCGGTTACGTGTTGCGGCGCATCATCCGGCGTGCTGTCCGCCACATCTGGAAGCTTGGTGCTCTGCGTCCCGAAGGCCTGTTCTGGCGCATGCTGCAGCCCTTGGCCGAGAAAATGGCCGGCGCCTATCCGGAACTGGAAAGCAAACGTGCACTGATCGAGCAGGCACTGAAAGCCGAAGAAGCGGCCTTCGCGACCACACTCGATGCCGGTATGATCCGTCTGGACGGCATGCTGGCTGAAGGTGACAGTGCCGTCAGTGGCGAACAGTTGTTCCTGTTGCATGATACTTTCGGCTGTCCACCCGATCTGATCATCGATATCCTACGGGAGCGTGGCCTAGACCCGGCGCCGGATGCGATGGAACATTACGAAACCCTGATGGATCAGCAACGGGAACGTGCCCGCGGCGCTAGCAAGTTCGCCGGAACGCTTGGCCTGCCCGCCGAGTTGGTCACTAGTCTGCATGCCACTGAATTCAAGGGCTACGAAAAGCTCGAATGCGATGGCTGCCGCGTGGTAGCACTGCTCCGTGACGGCAATCCGGTTGCGGCACTTGAATCTGGGCAACGCGGAATTGTTCTGCTCGATAAAACGCCGTTTTATGCTGAATCTGGCGGTCAGGTCGGTGATGCCGGCGTGCTTTGCAGCTCCACCGGTGTGCGTTTCTCGGTCGAAGACACTCAGAAACTGTCTGCCATCTTCCATGGTCATGTCGGGGTGCTTGAGAATGCTCGAATCACCATCGGTGAAAAGCTTTCCGCCCGTGTCGATGCCGACCGCCGACAGTCGACAGTCATCAATCACTCGGCGACCCACCTATTGCATGCGGCACTGCGCAATGTGCTCGGCGAGCATGTCAGCCAGAAGGGATCACTGGTGACGCCGGAGCGCACGCGCTTCGATTTTTCCCACTTCCAGGCGCTCACGGCCGAGCAGCTGCAACGTATCGAAGATCTGGTCAATGCCGAAATCCGCCATAATGCCGAAGCCGAGGTCCACCATATGGACATGCAGGAAGCCCTCGATTTTGGCGCGATGGCACTGTTTGGTGAAAAATACGGTGAGCGCGTGCGTGTTCTTCGCATGGGTGATTTCTCCACCGAGCTCTGTGGCGGTACCCATGTCCACCGCACCGGTGATATTGGCGTTTTCAAGATCCTGAGCGAGGCCGGCGTGGCCGCCGGCGTCCGGCGGATTGAGGCGACCACGGGCGCCCATGCCGTGGCGGCGTACAAACACAGCGAATCGCTATTGCAGAAAGCCTCGGACCTTATCGGAGCCCGAGGCCATGATGTCCTCGATAAACTGAACCAGCTACTTGATCGTCAAAAGAAGCTCGAGCAGGCGCTGGATGCTTTTAAGGCCAAGGCGACATCCGGTCAGAGCGCTGAATTGGCCGCTCGGGCGACCGAGATTTCCGGCATTAAGCTTGTTAAGCTCCGTATCGAAAGTGGCGATCCCAAAGGGCTCCGGGAACTGGTCGACAATCTCAAGGTTCAACTTCCGGATTCGGTCATTGTTCTGGCTGCCGCGCAGGATGGCAAAGCGTCACTCGTTGCCGGCGTGCAGGGCAGGGCGCAGGCCAAGCTGAAGGCCGGTGATGTGTTGGCACATATTGCCGGCCAAATCGGCGGCAAAGGCGGTGGCCGTGCGGATTTTGCCCAAGGTGGCGGCGAGGATGGTCCGGCGCTGCTCAAGGCCATGGCCGAGCTGGATGAATGGTTGGCCGGCCGTTTAGCCTGAGTCATTTGCCCTTGGCCCGAATGTGGTCTAGGATTTGCTTGCGACAATGGAATATGGTTGCGCGACAAAAGGAGTAGGTCCATGTTAATCCTGACCCGACGTGTCGGAGAAACGCTGATGATCGGTGATGAAATTACCGTGACCGTGCTCGGCGTCAAAGGCAATCAGGTCCGTCTGGGCATCACTGCGCCCAAGGATGTCGGCGTGCATCGGGAGGAGATTTACCAGAAAATCGGCCGGGATTCCGCCGATAACACCGAACCGAAAGCAGATTGAGGTTTACCGGAACGGCCAAAAGCCGTATCATGGTCAACCTGTGCGGCCTTGCCGTTTCAGACCCCGGAGAGATGCCCGAGAGGCTGAAGGGGCTCCCCTGCTAAGGGAGTATAGGGTCAAAAGCCTTATCGAGGGTTCGAATCCCTCTCTCTCCGCCAAATTACGAAACCACCCTTGCGGGTGGTTTTTTCTTGCGATATTCACATCAATTGGACTCATGGCCCTTGCTTGCGGCGTTATGATGGTTCTCCATCATCGCTTACCGTCAACAGTATGTCCTCCCTCGATCCAAGCCGTCGTCGTTTTGTGCAGGGTCTTGCAGCCGGCGGAATTATGGCCGGTTTCGGCGCCTGGCCAGTGTCGGCGCGCGCAGGGCAAGGCGCCCCGATACTGCGCAGCACCGATCTGCATCTGCGCATCGGCGAGATGCCGGTCAATTTCACCGGAAAATCCCGAACGGCAGTGGTCGTCAACGACAGCCTGCCGGCCCCCGAAATACGCTGGCGTGAAGGCGATACGGTTACCGTGCGCGTCGACAATCTGTTGCCGCGCGGGTCCCTGTTCGGCGACACCACTTCGATTCACTGGCATGGCATTTTGCTGCCGGCCAATATGGACGGCGTGCCGGGCATGAGTTTCGATGGCATTCATCGTGGTGAGTCGTGGCTTTACCGTTTCCAGCTCAAACAATCCGGCACCTACTGGTATCACAGCCACTCCGGGTTCCAGGAGCAGGCCGGTCTCTATGGCGCCTTGATTGTCGAACCGCTTGAACCCGAACCGTTCCGCTATGACCGCGACTATACCGTGCTGCTCAGCGACTGGACCGACCTGTCGCCTGCGGACCTTTTCAAGCGTCTCAAGCAGATGTCAAGTTACGACAATTATGGCAAGCGCACCGTTTCCGACTTCCTGCGCGATACCGAGAAGCAAGGGCTTGCCGGAACTTTGGATGATCGCGGCGCTTGGGGACGCATGCGGATGACCCCGACCGACCTCTCCGACGTCAATGCCAACACCTACACCTACCTGATGAACGGAACCACCGGCTTGGGCAACTGGACCGGCTTGTTCAAACCGGGAGAGAAAGTGCGCCTGCGTTTCATCAACGGCTCGGCGATGACCTATTTCGACGTCCGCATTCCGGGCCTGAAAATGACCGTGGTCGCCGCCGATGGGCAGAATGTACATCCGGTCACGGTCGATGAGTTCCGTATCGCGGTGGCTGAAACCTTCGATGTCATCGTCGAACCATCCGGGCAGGACGCATTTACTGTTTTCGCGCAGGACATGGGGCGGACCGGCTTCGTCAGCGGCACTTTGGCGGTGAGGGAGGGGCTGCGTGCGCCGGTTCCGGCAACGGACCCCCGGGTGATTCTTACCATGGAGGATATGGGGCATGGGGGCATGGACCATGGCGCCCACGGCGCAGCACCCAAGGCCGCTTCCTATGAAGGTATGGATCACAGCGGCCATGACATGGCATCTATGACCGAAATGGATCATGGCGGGCAGACCATGCAGCGCCATCCAGAGAGCGAGGCCGGCAACCCTCTGGTCGACATGCAGACCATGGCGCCGGTGCCGAAACTGGATGATCCGGGCATCGGTCTGCGCGACAACGGCCGGCGTGTGCTTGCTTACGCCGATCTGAAGAGCAGTTTCGAAGATCCTGATGGGCGATGGCCGAAGCGCGAAATTGAACTGCACTTGACCGGACACATGGAAAAATTCGCTTGGTCGTTCGATGGCATCCCCTTTGCTGGATCTGAGCCGCTCAAGCTGAATTACGGCGAGCGCGTCCGCATCGTGCTTGTCAATGACACCATGATGACCCACCCGATTCACCTGCATGGACTCTGGAGCGATCTGGAGGACGACAAGGGCGGCTTCATGGTGCGCAAGCACACCATCGACATGCCGCCCGGCAGCAAGCGCAGCTATCGGGTGCGTGCCGATGCCCTGGGCCGCTGGGCCTATCACTGCCACCTGCTGTATCACATGGAGTCGGGCATGATGCGCGAAGTGCGGGTGGTCGAATGATGCGCTTCGCGCTGATTTTATCCCTTATCCTCGCATTGCCGGCGATGGCGCAGGAGGCCACGGAATCCGAACCGGATGATTTCTGGAACATGGATACGCCGAAAACACCGATTCCGCCCGTGACCGACGCCGACCGTGCCGCCGCATTTCCGAAGTTGGCTCATGATCATGCGCATACCCCGGAATGGCAAAGCAAAGTGTTGATGGAAAAGCTTGAATTCTGGGATGCCGAACATGGCACCGGTATGGCGTGGGAAGGCAAGGCATGGGTCGGATCCGACATCAACCGGCTCTGGCTGCGCAGTTCCGGAGAGCGGGTGGCCGGCGAGACCGAGTCCGCTGATTTAGAGTTGCTCTACGGTCGCGCGGTTTCGCCCTGGTGGGATGCGGTCGTAGGACTGCGTCACGATGAAAATCCCGGGAGCTCCCAGGACTTTTTGGCCTTCGGATTGATCGGGCTGGCTCCCTATAAATTTGAAATCGAGGCGACCGCCTATCTTGGCCAGAACGGACAGTACGGTCTGCGACTCGGTGCGGAGTACGAGACGCTCCTGAGCGGACGCTGGATACTGCAGCCGGCGCTTGAAGCCGAGCTGTACGGAAAATCCGATCCGCAGCGCGGATTGGGAGAGGGTCTGAATACGCTCGAAGCCGGCCTGCGTCTGCGTTATGAATTCAACCGGAAGTTCGCGCCTTACATCGGATGGAGCCATGTCCGTTATTTCGGAGAAAGCGCTGATTGGCAACGTTTGGAGGGCGGACCGGGGCATGAAAACCAGCTGGTTCTGGGCCTCAGGGCCTGGTTTTAAGGGCGGAATGCGGGTTTCGCGGACTTAACCTCCGATGACTTGATGGAATTTTCGGTTGACGGCAAAGCTGATTTCATTCATAATTTCATCCCTCAGCGCGCCCGTAGCTCAGCTGGATAGAGCAACAGGCTACGAACTTGTAGGTCGGGAGTTCGAATCTCTCCGGGCGCGCCATTTTTATCAGCCCGTCGGGGTTTAGCGCAGTCTGGTAGCGCATCTGGTTTGGGACCAGAGGGTCGGGGGTTCGAATCCCTCAACCCCGACCAATCTGATGCACGAAAAGGCTTCCCTGAAACCCTATCGTGGTGCAGAATCCCCTTGAGCGCCTGTAGCTCAACTGGATAGAGCAACGGACTTCTACTCCGTTGGTTGGGGGTTCGAGTCCCTCCGGGCGCGCCAGTTTCTTCAGTGGTGGATGTAGCTCAGTTGGTTAGAGCATCGGATTGTGATTCCGAGGGTCGCGGGTTCAAATCCCGTCTTCCACCCCAGTTCAAATTACGGCATAATAGCGGCAGTCCGTTGTTGTAACGAAACGGTGTAGGTCTGCGCTTTGCGAGCCCCGGCTGCCCGGGAACTCAAGCCGTCCAACATCCGTATCATCTGCTCGGTCCATGCGAAAGTGGCGGAATTGGTAGACGCCCTGGATTTAGGTTCCAGTGGGGCAACCCGTGAGAGTTCGAGTCTCTCCTTTCGCACCATCTGCATGGAAGGGTGCTTCAGTCGTCAAGCCCGCTTCCCGCGGGTTTTTTCATTTTTAGCTGCGCGATGCGCATGTAGGAGTTGTAATGCAAATTTCAGTCGAAAACACCAGCGCGCTTGAACGTCGGATGACCGTCTCCATTCCCGCCGATCGACTGTCCTCGGTGATTGACGGCCGGCTGCGCGATATGGCGAGCAAGGCCAATCTGAAAGGGTTCCGTAAGGGCAAAGTGCCGACCAAGGTGATTGAACAGCGTTTCGGTCCGCAGGTCCGATCGGAAGCTTTCGGTGAGCTAATCCGTGCCAGTTTCGATCAGGCCGTGCGTCAGGAAAACGTCCGTATCGCCGGCCAGCCCAGCATCGAAGCCGAGCCGACCGAAGCCGAAAATGAAATCCGCTATACCGCAACCTTCGAAATTGTCCCCGATTTCGGCAGCATTGATGTCACCCAGCTGCAGATCACTCGCGTTCACGCCAAGGTTGCCGACGCCGATATCGACCACATGATTGATACCCTGCGCCAGCAACGCCGTACCTGGGAACCGGTCAGCCGCGCCGCCCAGGTGGGCGATCTGGTTGCCGTGGAAACCTTCGCCAGTACCGCTTCGGCACGCGTGCCAGAAGAAGGGGCCGAAAAGGGCGCTACCGTGATCGGTTCGGGCGTGATGTTCCCGGAATTGGAAGCCCAGCTTTCGGGTATGACCGCTGCTGATGAGCGTTCTGTGGAAATCACTTTCCCCGCCGACTGGCGTGTTCCGGCACTGGCCGGCCAGGCCGCCAAAGTCACCATCAAAGCCACCCAGGTCTCCGAGCCGCGCATTCCGGAAGCCGACCAGGCCTTCGTCAAGAGTTTTGGTGTCAAGAACGGCAAGCTGGAAGTGTTCCGCAATGAA
Organism: Arenimonas sp.; assembly: GCF_044348765.1. GTDB lineage: Bacteria > Pseudomonadota > Gammaproteobacteria > Xanthomonadales > Xanthomonadaceae > Arenimonas. Next base: position 28,190 of record NZ_JBIKSE010000002.1, on the reverse strand, counting down.
GTGCGCGCCAATCTAGAGCGTGAACTGAAAGGCATGTTGATGAGCCGCCTGCGTGCCGAAGTCGCCCAGAAACTGGTCGCTGCCTACAGCCATGTCGAACTGCCTGTGAAGATGATCGAACAGGAAGCCCGCAAACTGGCTGCCAATGCCCAAGAGCAAGCCCGTCAGCAGGGGCAGATCGATGCGGTTTATCCGTTTGATCAGTTCATGGTACCGGCACGCAACCGCACTGCCGCCGGTCTTTTGGTCGGTGAAATCGCACGCCAGAACGGGTTGCAGCTGGATTTCAACCGTGTCAAGGAAACTCTGTCGCTGATTGCTTCGACCTACGAAGAGCCAAAGCAGGTCATTGAATTGTACCGAAACGACCCCAACTTAATGTCAGGGCTGCAGAACCGCGTGATGGAAGAGCAGGTCATCGACTGGGTCGCCGAGCGCGCACAATCGACCGGTCAGGAACTTTCGTTTACCGAAGCGATGCGTCCGGTTTAATCTTACCCTACCACTGCGCATTTGAAGGAGATCGTCATGGCCGTTACCGAAGGACTCAACCTGATTCCCATGGTGGTCGAGCAGACCCCGCGCGGCGAACGTTCGTTCGACATCTACTCACGCCTGCTGAAAGAGCGCGTGATTTTCCTGGTCGGCCCCATCGACGACTACATGGCCAATGTCGTGGTCGCCCAGCTGCTGTTTCTGGAAGCCGATAACCCGGAAAAAGACATCAGCCTTTACATCAACTCGCCCGGTGGCGTGGTCACTGCGGGATTGGCGATTTACGACACTATGCGTTTCATCAAGCCGGATGTTTCGACCATCTGCGTCGGTCAGGCCTGCTCGATGGGTTCGTTCCTGCTGGCTGCTGGCGCCAAGGGCAAGCGCTACATTTTGCCGAATTCACGCGTGATGATTCACCAGCCCTCCGGTGGCACCCAAGGCCAGGCCAGTGATATCGCCATTCAGGCTAAGGAAATCCTGTATTTGCGTTCACGCCTGAACGCCGAACTGGCCGCCAATACCGGTCAAGCCATTGAAAAAATTGAGCTTGATGTCGAGCGCGACTACTTCATGGCGGCCGAAGAAGCCAAAGCCTACGGTGTCGTCGACGCCGTCATCGATCGACGTCCGTCAGACAGCATCCAGCCGGCCTGATCCCTTTTTTCGGGTACCTTGCCCCTGAGTCGCTTGTGATATGCTCAGAGCGAGTGTCCTCTGCCGAACACAGACCTATGACCGACGACCGTAAAACCCGCTCTGGTGATACCACCAAAATCCTGTATTGCTCGTTCTGCGGCAAGAGCCAGCATGAAGTCACCAAGCTGATTGCCGGCCCGAGCGTGTTTATCTGCGATGAATGCGTGGCGCTCTGCAATGACATTATCCGCGAAGAGCTTCAGGAAAAAGCCGGATCGGCACGCAGCCATCTGCCGAAACCGAAGGAAATCCTCGAGGTCTTGGATCAGTACGTCATCGGCCAGCCGCGCGCCAAAAAAACGCTGTCCGTGGCCGTATACAATCACTACAAACGTATCGAATCGCGCGCTAAAAACGACGATATCGAGCTGTCCAAATCCAACATTCTTCTGATTGGTCCGACCGGATCGGGTAAGACCCTGCTTGCCGAAACACTGGCCCGATTGCTCAACGTGCCGTTCACCATCGCCGATGCCACGACTTTGACCGAGGCAGGGTATGTCGGTGAGGATGTCGAGAACATCATCCAGAAATTACTGCAGAAGTGTGATTACGATGTCGAAAAAGCGCAGTCCGGCATTGTCTACATTGATGAGATCGATAAGATTTCACGCAAGTCGGAAAACACCTCGATTACACGCGATGTTTCCGGCGAAGGCGTGCAGCAGGCATTGCTGAAGCTGATTGAGGGTACCGTCGCATCGGTACCGCCACAAGGCGGTCGCAAACATCCACAGCAGGAATTTCTGCAGGTCGATACCAAGAACATGCTGTTCATCTGCGGCGGGGCGTTCGCCGGTCTCGACAAGATCATCCAGCAGCGCAGCACCGAATCCGGCGGCATCGGTTTCGGCGCCAAGGTCAAGTCGTCCGAGCGCAAGATGGACCTTTCCAAACTGCTGCATGACGTCGAGCCGGAGGATCTGATCAAGTTCGGTCTGATTCCCGAGTTCGTCGGCCGTCTTCCTGTGGTCGCTACGCTTGAAGAGCTCGACGAGGCCGCTCTGGTCAAGATTTTGACCGAGCCGAAGAATGCCATCAGCAAGCAATTCAAGAAACTGTTTGAAATGGAAGGCGTCGAGCTGGAAATTCGGCCGGATGCCTATGCCGCGGTGGCCCAGAAGGCGATGAAGCGCAAAACCGGCGCCCGAGGTCTGCGCACCATTCTGGAGTCGGTCCTGCTCGATACCATGTACGAATTGCCGTCCTTGGAGAATGTCAGCAAGGTCGTGGTCGACGAGTCGGTCATTAACCATCAGGCCGAGCCCTACCTGATTTACTCGAACAGCAGCGCACCGAAAGCCGCTTCCGGGGAATAAATCAGACCCGACGGCATGGAAACGAAACGGAGTCTGGCGGCTCCGTTTTTTTTGCTTAGATGCACTTGCAAGATGCCCGGAAAAGCCCCATAAAGGAAGCATGGCGGGAATTTCCGCATTGGAGCTGATATGGATAAAAAACTGGCAAACGCTACCCTTCTGCCCGTGCTTCCCCTGCGCGATGTGGTGGTGTATCCCAATATGGTGATTCCGCTTTTCGTTGGTCGCGAGCGTTCAATGAAGGCGCTTGAGCTGGCAATGGAAACTGCCGACAAGCAGATAGTGCTATTGGCCCAGCGCAGTCCAGACATCGACGACCCAAAGGCTGAGGATCTCTATGATATCGGCACCGTTGCCACGGTCATCCAGTTGCTCAAACTCCCGGACGGAACCATCAAGGTGTTGGTCGAAGGATTGCAGCGTGTCCGGGCATCAGGTATTGCCTTGAACGACGACACCCTGATGGCGAACACGGTATCGCTCGAAAGTGATGCTGTAAAAGACGCGCGCGAGGCGGAAGTGGCGCAACGTAGTCTGCTCAATCTGTTCGAGCAGTATGTGAAATCAAACCGTAAACTACCCCCCGAGTTGCTGGCGACGCTCGCCGGCATTGATGATCCGAGCCGCTTCGCCGATACGGTAGCGGCGCATCTGAGCGTGCGCCTTGCTGACAAGCAGCGGCTGCTGGAGACGGTTTCGCCGGATGCTCGCCTTGAAATGCTGATCGGTCTTGTCGAAGGCGAGATCGATGTCCAGCACATCGAAAAACGCATCCGTTCGCGCGTGAAAACGCAGATGGAGAAAAGTCAGCGCGAGTATTACCTCAACGAGCAGATGAAAGCCATCCAGAAGGAGCTCGGTGATTCCGAAGATGCACCCAATGAGCTTGAAGAGCTGGTCCGTAAGATTGCCGAAGCGAAAATGCCGAAAGCGGTTGAGTCCAAAGCCAAAAACGAGCTCAATAAACTCAAGCAGATGTCGCCGATGTCCGCGGAGGCTTCCGTGGTCCGCAATTACCTCGAGTGGTTGGTCGGCGTGCCCTGGGAAAAGCGTACCAAAGTACGCAAGGACCTCAAGCTTGCCCAACAGGTGCTCGATGAAGACCACTACGGGTTGGAAAAGGTCAAAGACCGGATACTGGAATACCTGGCGGTACAGGCCCGTGTCCAGAAAATGAAAGGCCCGATTCTCTGTCTGGTCGGCCCTCCGGGTGTCGGCAAGACCTCGCTGGGCCAAAGCATCGCCAAAGCCACCAACCGAAAATTCGTTCGGATGGCGCTCGGCGGCGTCCGCGATGAGGCCGAAATCCGGGGTCATCGCCGGACCTACATCGGCTCAATGCCCGGCCGCATCGTACAGAACCTCAACAAGGTCGAAAGCCGAAACCCGTTATTCGTGCTCGATGAAATCGACAAAATGAGCAACGATTTCCGCGGCGATCCGGCGGCCGCGCTGCTTGAGGTGCTTGACCCCGAGCAGAACCATAATTTCAACGATCATTATCTGGAAGTCGACCTGGATCTGTCCGAGGTCATGTTCATCTGTACATCGAATTCCATGAATATTCCGGGGCCGCTGCTTGACCGCATGGAGGTTATCCGCATCCCGGGATATACCGAAGATGAAAAGCTCAACATCGCCTCGCGTTACCTGCTTCCGAAGCAGTTGAAAGCAAGCGGACTCAAGGACGGCGAGCTGCGGGTCGACTCCGAAGCAGTTCGCGACATCGTGCGCTATTACACGCGCGAATCCGGCGTGCGCTCGCTCGAGCGTGAACTGGCGAAAATCTGCCGCAAGGTGGTCAAGGAAATCGCGCTGGCGGGGCCTGCCAAGAAATCGAAAGCCGCTGGCAAGACCAAGCCCTCAAAAGTTGCAGCACTGAAGAAGGTCGGATCAGCCAATCTCGGCCGCTATCTCGGCGTGCGCCGGTTTGATTTCGGCCGTGCCGAAGAACAGAGCGAAATCGGGCTGGTCACCGGACTTGCGTGGACCGAGGTTGGCGGCGAACTGCTGCAAATTGAAGCAACACTCATGCCGGGTAAGGGTCAGCTGATACTGACCGGTCAACTCGGTGATGTGATGCAGGAATCCGTAAAAGCCGCCTACACGGTCGTGCGCGCACGCAGTCTGCAGCTCGGACTGGATGTTGATTTCCACAACAAGTTCGATACCCACGTGCATGTTCCCGAAGGCGCGACTCCGAAAGACGGACCGAGTGCGGGTATCGCCATGGTGACCGCTTTGGTTTCTGCGTTGTCGAAAGTGCCGGTTCGCGCCGATGTCGCCATGACCGGTGAAATCACATTGCGCGGCCGTGTCTTGCCAATCGGTGGATTGAAGGAAAAGCTTCTGGCTGCGCTGCGTGGCGGCATCCGCACGGTTCTCATTCCTGAAGAGAACCGCAAGGATCTGGCCGATATCCCCGAGAACGTCACCCGCGGCCTGGAAATCATTCCGGTCAAGTGGATCGATCAGGTGCTCGATATTGCCCTGGTCAAGCCGCTTTCGGAACCGCAGAAAGTCCCTGCTGTCAAGAAAAAGATCGCGAAATCGCGTTCAAAACAATCGCAATCCGGCGTGCGTCCGCACTAAGTCACAAAAAACCCTGCAAAGCCTGCAAATAAAGGTTTGCAGGGTATTGCGCATATCCATATTCACTGGTATAAATTGTTGCAACCGGGCTCAAGACCGTAATTTCTAGGGTTCGGCGATATGGTTAGGTTGTGGACCTGCCGCGACTTAATTTCTAATTTTTCGCGAATAATCGCATTGGGAGATTTATCAAAATGAATAAAGCTGACTTTGTTGCTGCCGTAGCCGAAAAGGCCGATCTGTCCAAAGCCGCCGCCGCCGGTGCCGTTGATGCCGTCATCGAAGTAATCACCAAAGCCCTGAAGAAAGGCGATACCGTGACCCTCGTCGGCTTCGGTACGTTCTCGGTGCGCAAGCGTGCTGCCCGTCAAGGCCGTAACCCGCAGACCGGTGCTACCATCAAAATCAAAGCCTCCAAGAACCCGGGCTTCAAGGCGGGTAAAGCACTGAAAGACGCCGTCAACAAGTAATCCGGCGGTTTTCCGCCGATTTCAGTTGTCAGCCGGCGGAAAAATGGTGTATGCTACGCATCCTGCTTGAGGGTGCTTAGCTCAGCGGTAGAGCGTCTCCCTTACACGGAGAGGGTCGGGGGTTCGAAACCCTCAGCACCCACCAGCGCTTCAAGCACATGAACTGGAGTGGTAGTTCAGTCGGTTAGAATATCGGCCTGTCACGCCGAGGGTCGCGGGTTCGAGTCCCGTCCACTCCGCCACTGTATGAAAAGGCACCTTCGGGTGCCTTTTCTTTTTCGTGCGTTCCGGTGTCAAAAGCTTCATAATAGAGGCCTTGCCCAATCCGGTTCCGCGCCCCGCCATGCTTCAGAATATCCGTGAAAATTCCACAGGTCCGATCGCCAAGCTGATCCTGGTCATGATTATTGCCGTCATGGCACTTTTCGGTTTGGAGGGGCTGAACGCCCCCGGAGCCGGCAACTACGTGGCCAAAGTGACCAAACCCGGAAAACTACTGGGCTATGGCGAAGATTCTATTGAGGTCTCGGCTGCCGATTACAGTCGCAGGGTCGATCAGGTCCGCCAGCAGCAGCGCCAGCAACAGGGAGAGGCCTTCGATGCGGCTGCATTCGAAAAGCCTGAGAACAAGCGCCGTATTCTCGAACAGTTGATTGACGAGGCTGTTCTGCAGCTCGGTGCTCAGCAGGCGGGCATCCGGATTTCGGATGCGATGATCCGCGATGAGATTCTCAAGATCGACGCCTTTACCGTGGATGGCAAATTTGACCAGTCCCGTTATCAGTTGGCCATCCAGCAATTGGGCTATACGCCTGTCCAGTTCGAGGAGCGTATCCGGCAGGATCTGATGACCCGCTTCATTGCCGATGAGTATGTCAGCTCGGGAATCGCCTCGGACAGCGATGCTATCGCCATGCGCAAGCTTTCCGAACAGAAACGTGATCTGGGCTATGTCGAGGTCCCGTTGCCGGCACTCGACCCAAAGGCAACCGATGCCGAACTGACGGCCTGGTACAACGGCCATAAATCCGATTACCGGACCGAGGAAACCGTCACAGTAGAGTATGTGGAACTGGAGCAGAGTGCCGTCCAGACCGACATCACCGTCGATGAGTCAGTTCTGCGTTCACGTTACGAGGACCAGAAAGCCCAATACGGAACACCTGAACAGCGTGTGGCGTCGCACATTCTGGTTGAAGTTCCGGCCGGCGCTTCTGCCGCCGCCGAGGCTGCGGCCAAAGCCAAGGCGCAGGGCTTCGCCAAGCAGGCTCAGGCCAAACCGGGCAGTTTTGCCGAATTGGCCAAGGCTTCTGATGATCTTGCCAGCAAAGATGCCGGCGGCGATCTCGGGCCGGTTGAGAAGGGTATCTTCGGCGATGCCTTCGACAAGGCGTTCTTTGCCTTGAAGCCCGGTCAGGTGTCCGAGCCGGTCCGCCTCGAGGATGGCTGGCATGTGTTGTATTACCGTGAATTGATCGCCGGTACCGCCAAGCCCTTTGAACAAGTCCGGGGCGAAATCGAAGCCAGCTACCTCAGCTCCGAGATCGAGCGTCAGTTCAATGATCTGGCTGGAAAGATGATCAATGCCGTGGGTGAAAACGCCAGCTCGCTGGAGCCTGCCGCCAAGGCCGCCGGCATTCCCCTGCTGCGAACCGCCGCTTTCACCCGCCGCGGTGGCGAGGGCATCGCGGCCCTTGATCCGGTCCGTAAAGCAGCATTTTCAGATGATGTTCTGGTCGAGCGCCGCGTCAGTGAGCTCATTGAATTGGAACCCAATCATGTCGTTCTTCTGCGTGTGATTGACCACAAGCCCGAAGCCGTGCTGCCGTTCGCGCAGGTCAAGGATGTGGTGCGTCTGGCCTTTATCCAAGACCGTGCCGCCAAGCAGGCCGAAAAAGAAGCCAAAGCGCTACTGGAGCGTTTGAATCAGGGTGAAACCTTGGAGCAGGTTGCCGCATCGTTAGCGCGTCCGATCATTCCCGCGCTTGGTGTCGGGCGTCAGGCGCCCGTACCGCAGCTGCAGCCGGTGGTCCAGGAAGCTTTCCGCCTTGCACGGCCGAAGAACGGCAAGCCTGGTGGTTCCGGTATCGCGAAGCTACCGGACGGCGCGTATCTGTTGATGCAATTGAAGTCCGTGAACGAGCCGGATCTGTCGGGGATATCGGCGCTGGAACGTACCGAAATGACCCGCTATCTTGGTCAGGTCCGCGGTGCCCAGCAAGTCGCGGAGTATATCCAGGCCCTGCGCCGCAGCTTCAAGGTAGTAGTTGCCGAAGACCGTCTCTGAACGCAAGTATCAAATGATGTGATTTACTGACGCCCGGCATCCCGGGCGTTTTCACGCGTTCAATTGCCGTTATCCGGCACTGGTGCAATGGGGTCGGTATCGGTTTCCAGTGGCGTGAATACGGCCTCATTCGGCAGATTGACCCCGAAACTGGCCGGATTGAACATGAAACAGCTCAGCGCCCTGATTTTCTTCACGTACGCATAAGTGTGGGGAGCCAGACCGGTGGGCAGGCGCTTATCAGCATCCGCCTTGGTCAGTCCCTGGCGTCTCAGGCTGCCACGCAGCCGGCTGTCGCCGGCATTGTAGGCCATGATGCCGGTTTGCCAATCATCGAACATGGTTTGCAGTTTCTGCAGATAGGACAGCGCCGCATCGGTTGAGTGGATGACCGAGAACCGTCCGTCTTTATTTCCTCCGATCTTGAGACCGTAGTAGCGGCCGGTTTCCGGCATTATCTGCCAAAGTCCGGTCGGACCGCCTTTGGCAACCGCCTTGGGCTGGAAGCGGCTTTCAACGAAGGGAATCAGTGCATATTCCATCGGCAGGCCGCGTTTCTGGGTTTGGTAGCTGACGTGGTCAAGAATCGGCAGCATGGCAACCAATTGCCTCTCGAAGCGTTTTGGGTCATGGATGTAATCTTTCATCCATGTACTCTTGGCGGCACTCTCGCTACAGGACGCGGGATCCAGTGCGCCACTGATGCGTTCGAAGACAACCGTGCCGCTGCGTTCGAATGCCGCCAGTTTAAGCGTGTCCTGGGCCGCAATATCCGATCCGGTAGAGCCCAAAGTCGCAATCAGCATGCAGGACAGCCATCGGCTCATTGGAATTGATCCTTCCATGCGCGCAAGGCCGCAAAGCGGGCCAGGCGTGTTTCGGGCATTCGGCCCAGATGCTGTTTCAGACCGCCGAGTTGCTCCGTTAAATCTGTGCGTAGGAACGGATTGCAGGCTTTCTCGATGCCGATGCGGGAGGGCAGACTCGGCCGCCCTTGCAGGCGTCTGGCCTTGATATCCTCAAGCCAGCGGTCACGTTCGGGGTTATTCGGTTCGGCGGCAGCGGCAAAGCGGGCATTTGCTAAGGTGTATTCATGCGTACAACAGACCAGGGTCTTGTCTGGCAGCGCCGCCAGACGATCCAATGAGGCCAACATCTGCTCGGGGGTGCCCTCGAATAGTCGACCGCAACCAAGGCTGAACAGGGTGTCGCCGCAGAACAGAACGTCCGAATCGGTATAGGCGATGTGGCTGAGCGTGTGGCCAGGCACCGCCAAAACCTGGAATGGCTGAAAACCCGGAACCTGCAGGACATCACCATGGTGGACAATGCGGTCAATGCCGGGGATGCGGTCATCCTCCGGTCCGAACACGGGGCCGCTGAAGGCGGCCCGGAGCGTATTCAGTCCACCGATATGGTCATGATGGTGGTGGGTGATGAAAATCGCCTCAATGCGCAGGCCGTCGGCAACGGCGGCAAGCACAGGGCCGGCATCACCCGGATCAACTACGATGCTGCCCCCTTGGCTGCTACGGTAACACCAGATGTAGTTGTCTTCGAAAGCAGGCAACGCGTGCAGAACTGTCATGGAAGGTGACCGTGGCCGTCATTTGACGCACAATAGGCGTAGTTTAAACGGTGTCGGCGCATGACGGGCGAAAACAACTGGTTCGAGACCGACAAAGGCCAGGCGCTGGCCACCCAGGGTGTTTCAGCTTGCGCCACTTGGCTCTGGCCGCTGTGCGGCCACAATGCCCTGGTGTTACAGCCCTGCGCTCAGGGCTTGCCATTGCCCGAGCTGCAGTGCGCTCCCGTTTACCAGCTGCAGCGTGCACAGCGGCGCTTCTACGGGGATGTCATCGCCGAAGACGCCCGATTACCGCTGGCTAATGAATGCATGGCATTCGTGCTCGCAGCTTTCGTCATGGAAACCGCAGGCGATCCGGAGGCGCTCATCGCCGAATGCGAACGCGTGCTGGTTCCGGAGGGACATTTCGCACTGTTGACCCTGAATCCGTTTACGCCCATGCGCCTGACCGGCATTTGGTCGGACATGCACATCGCAACGGCCGCGGCATGGTCGGCAAAACTCCGTCAGTCCGGGTTGGATCTCATTCGCCATGAGCGGCTCGGCAATACTCGACCGCCGGCACTGCGTTCGGTAAACTTCCAGCTGTTGCGGAAACGCAAAGCCGCATTGACCCCTTTGCGGAAAAATGCCGCGGCCGTTGCCCTGGCCCGTGAACGAACACCGATATGAAAGACGCCATTGCCAACCTGCCGCATATCGAAATCCACACCGATGGTGCCTGTTCCGGAAATCCCGGGCCGGGTGGATGGGGTGCCTTGCTGCGTTATGGCCAGACCGAGAAGGAGCTTTCCGGAGGAGAGATCCATACTACCAATAACCGCATGGAGCTTCTTGGTGCCATCTGCGCGTTGGAGTCGCTGAACCGCCAGTGCCGCATTGATCTGTACACGGATTCGCAATACGTGCAAAAGGGTATTACGGAATGGTTACCGGCTTGGATCAAGCGCGGTTGGAAGAATGCCAAGGGCGAGCCGGTCAAGAACCAGGATCTGTGGCAGCGCCTGCACGAGGCTAATTCCAGGCACAGGGTGCATTGGCATTGGGTCAAGGGTCATGCCGGTCATGCTGAGAACGAGCGTGTTGACGAGCTCGCACGTCTTGCCGCTGAAACCTTCAAATAGGAGAATGTATGCGACAGATCATACTTGATACCGAAACCACCGGGCTTTCCTGGGAGAAGGGCAACCGGATCGTCGAAATCGGTTGTATTGAGCTCATCAACCGCCGCCCCACCGGCAGAACATATCAAAAGTACCTCAATCCGGGCCGGGATATGGAGCCGGGCGCGGCCGAAGTCACCGGCCTGACTCTGGACTTTTTGGCAGACAAGCCGCGCTTCGAGGATGTCGTGCAGGAATTTCTGGAGTTCATCGCCGGCTCCGAGCTGGTCATCCACAATGCCGAATTCGATGTCGGTTTTCTGAATTATGAGCTCGGCCTGCTTGGCCCAGCATTCGGTCGCATTGACCGTCACGCCGGCGTGCTGGACACGCTCAAGATGGCGCGTGAATTGTATCCCGGACAGCGGAACTCCCTGGATGCACTCTGCAAGCGTCTCGGAGTCGATAACAAGCACCGGCAGTTGCATGGCGCGCTGCTGGACGCGGAATTGTTGACCGATGTCTATCTGGCCATGACGTCGGGTCAAACCGGATTCGGGTTTGAAGAGGCTTTGCCGTCAGCGGATATGGCAGCTACGGAAGTCGTCCTTGCGGTTACTGCATCAGCATTCATACTGCATGCTACGCCACATGAGCTTGAGATCCATCAGTCCCGGATTCAAAAAATCGCAGATAAGTCCGGAAAAGAGTTTTGGTCGAACTAGGATAGGCGAAGCAGCAGCGCGGTCATGTTGTTGTTTGCTTCTCCGCGCAAAGCATGCATCAACAGCATCTCCACCGACTCCTGGGCGCTGAGGCGCGAGTCGCACAGGCTGCTCTCCAGTATGGCTGCTGTGCATGCCTCAAGCATTCCATCGGTACAGAACAGCACGGATTCCCCACGTTTCAAGGTGAGGCGTGCCTCTGATATGCAGAGTTTATCGGTTGTAGTGACGCCGAGCGCCTGGATAGCATTTGCTGTTCCGGATTTCAAAAGTCCTTTGGTCTCGGCATCAGATACAATGTTGCGGTACTGTCGGCCATCTGAAAAAATCGCTCTGCAGGTACCGATCCAGGCCAAATCCAGGCCTTTATCGGAAAAGCAGGCGACTATGGCGCTGGCACCACTGGGAGAAGCACCCTGCTGGGGACGCTGAATGCGCAAGGCCTGGCCGGCATTACGCAGCGCATCACTGGGACTGTCGCCCTGCAGTAGCGCTCTACGCAAATAGTCCCGTACAAAGGCTCCGGCGACATCACCTCCATCCAATCCTCCCATGCCATCGACAACTATGGCCACATCCGCGCTCGCATCAAGGTCGTATGTGTCCTCGTTCAGCAGGCGCTTCCTGCCGGGATGGCTGATTTGGCCGATTTCAAACATAGCGTAAATGATTGTTGGACAAGATGTCATTATGAACGGTTTGTGCCGATTCGGGGAAATACGTCTAGCCAAAAAGCTGTTGAAACCGCTATAATTACCCCCTACCGCAACGCCGGAGAGGTGGCAGAGTGGTCGAATGTACCTGACTCGAAATCAGGCGTAGGTGTGAGCCTACCGAGGGTTCGAATCCCTCCCTCTCCGCCAGTATATTAAATAAGCCCCTGAATTCAGGGGCTTTTTTCGCATCATCAAGCCTGCCGTTTGCAAATTGCATATGCGCGACCTCAGCGTTATGTTAAAGCTTTACTGATTTTCGGAATTGCAAAGGCGTCATGTTGCGCCATCGCCGAAAACTACGACTGAAATTAGTATCATCAGAAAAGCCTAGTCGCTCCGCAACAGCGCTCACCGGCAATGAAGTCTTTTTTAAATACCAACAGGCCATCTCGCTCCTGGCATCGTCTATCAATGACTGGTAGGTCACACCTGCGGCCGCTAAATGCCGAATCAAGGTTCGAGGTGACATGGCTAAGCGTTCTGCTGAATTTTTAAGAGTCGGCCACTCTTGCTTATCATCAGGCATGCTAACTCGCAAACGTGAGATCAAGTTACCGTCAATCGCAGAAAGCTCTTCTTCGCAGGATCGGCATGCATGGGCATATAACTTCTCGTCGGAGGTTGGGTTGGCCCTTCGAGCTATTTCTGTAGGTACCCGCAAAGCAGTATAGGGTTGTGAGTAATTCATGACCATGGGTACAGACAGTGAGACCAAGCCTTCCCAATGGGCCTCAAAAACCATTCTCGATGCTGCTTCATCGCCGGCCACCCCCTGAATCATTTTAAAAATCGAAACTGCTGTACCGATTTCACAGAAATTTTGAAATACACCTAAAGGCATGCGTGGCAAAAGAATCAGGCGTGTTTCATGCGCGTCACTTTGACAGGTGTATTGAAAAAAGCGATTACGCATCGAGGCATACCGTGCCAGCGTATGCATGGCCTCACCTACCGTCGCGCTGGAAACGACAGCATACCCCATTGCGCCATGTGCAGATGCAGGGATTAGGCTTCCCAGATCAATCCCTAAATACGGGTTAACCTCAACATCGAGTTTTTCGAGTAGAGGTTGCATGTCCATCAAAGTGACCATTCGGCTTGTATCGGGCATGCGAACGTCTACTCGTAAACCCAGCCGTTCGGCCAAGACAAGTGCGATGCGTACATAGGCCGGATGTATCACGCCTTCACGCCAAGCCGGTGGTGGTGAGATCTCTTGCATTGGCGAATATTGTCACCTAAAGAGGAGTTTTTGTCACCAGCTGAGCTTCAAAAAAGAAATATCGTATTCAGAATTCAAGAGTATCAACCATAAGCCCTCATGGCGAGAACTTTAGGGGCAGAAAAAGAGGAAAAAGACATGTCATCGAACGCATCGTCAAAAACCCCCATCCTAGTACCTGCGGAGAAGAAAGCCGAGCTCTATCGGTTGACTAATCCGCCAGTTATCGCCTGGCCGACTATCGGGATCCTGGTTTTCATTGTTGCAGGAATTTTCACCGTCGACAGTTTAGCGCTGCGTGGCCATTTGCCCTTATGGGTTGCGGGGCTGTGCAATGTGCTGCTTATGTATCCGGTCTTCCATGTAGCACACGACGCAACACATGGCGCTGCGTCCTCAAATATCACCCTGAATGACTGGATGGGTCGTATCGCATTACTGATGATTGCGCCTCAGGTATCGCTAAGTACTTTCAGATACTCGCACATGGTTCACCACCGATTCACCAACGGTCCCAAAGATCCAGACCACTACGTGCATGGGCCTTGGTGGAGTATTGTTTTGCGTTGGATGACTTTTGATCTGTCCTATGCGTTCTATAGCCTGCGCTCAGGTGATCCAAGGGGCATCAAAACGTTAAAGGATACGATTCCATTGGCAGTGTCGACACTGGTGGCGATAGGCCTGTTAACTTATTTAGGCTATGGCCTTGCCGTCGTAATGCTTTGGCTAATTCCTGCACGTATCACGACAGCGTTGATTGGATTTGTGTTTTTGTGGTTACCACATCTCAATGGCGATGAGCACGGCCGGTTACAACAGGTGAATACTGATGAATCTGCGACCTATAACCTAACCGCAGGTACTACTATAAGAATGGGGCATGAGCCGCTAATGGATGTGCTTATGCAGTGGCACAATTATCACTTGATTCATCATCTATGGCCGACCACTCCCTCTTATAACCATCGCAAAGTCTGGCGCTTGATGGAGGGTGAGCTGCGCTCGCGAGATCTTCAAATTCAGCATGGTTTTGCCTTAATTCCTAAATTTCATCCCGGTGGTACCACTACTGCAGGTTCCTACTAAGAGGCAGGCTCTCATGAGAAGATTTCGTTGCGCTTACTGCGCCCATGTTTACGATGAGGCTTTGGGTGATGTAGAGTCGGGAATCCCGCCAGGGACACTATTTGAGGACCTGCCAGAGGATTGGTGTTGTGTCGAATGTGGTGCAATTAAATCAGATTTTCAACTAATTGTTGATTGATATATAGCCTTTCATTAGAAAATAGCGAGGCAAAAATGAAGAATTTCCTGAAATTTTCCGGTGTCATCTTGACACTTCTGATAGTTCTTCTTGTTGTCGCCCTGATGTGGGCCACATCTCGCCTAGCAAAAGATGATCCCGCTGTCATTCGTCCAAGTTACAAAAATTATGAGATGGGCAAAGGTGCGGCAGATGGTTCGCTAAAACCTAATGCGGTGGGCTACATTGTCGATAGCGCAGGGCGTGGGCGCATAATGCCACCTATGCCTGCCGAAAAACCTATGGATATTCATACTTCGGCTAACCAAGAACACAACATGAGTCTGCGTTCTTGTTTTTGGCCTGGGCCTCGCGCCCGTAATGGGGTATTCACCAACGATGCCAATTCTTTTTCATTGGAAAACCAGTTTCCTGACACAGGCACCACCTATATACCCACAGCGCTGAAACTACCGGAGGGCGCTAAGCTGATTGTTCAGGGGGATTTTCCATATATGCGGCATTGGAATTTCAACATCTACAACTCGCGCGGCGAGCCATTGGACTCGCTAAATGATATAGACATTCAACCAGACGAGGGATCAAAAAATCCATTTCGACCTGGTGTACGCCGCGATACGAAAAACCGCAAATATACGTTCACTATTTTGAACGGAAAGCCCCCTTTGCCTCGGCCGGCCAATACGCTTTATACCCATGCCGATGCCGGCAGCGAAGTCTTCATGTGGATGCGAAACTACGTTCCAGATCAAAGTATTAACTATCTCGGGGGCGTGGCCTTGCCGAGGGTGAGCATGGTCTTAGCTGATGGAAAAAAATTAGAAGGTGATGCCGCTTGTCAAGCCAGTAACTCTCCCATGCGTGGGAAGCAGCTGCCTAGCTCGGTAGACGAGCGTGCGTGGGTCTTACTCACGCATTTGCCCTGGGTTGATACGAACAACGTTGGTGCCAAAGATGTCGAAGCACGACCGTTGCAGGCTTTCTTCAGCCGCAGGCAAGTAGTAACTGATTTGTTTTTTCCTTTGTTCAGCGCCAGGCAGTCTAAGTTGGTTGGAGGTTGGTGGAGTAATAAAGCTACACGCTATGGATATACTTATTTAAGTCGTAACTATGGGCGAGTTTATTTGATGACAGCCAAGCTGCCACGCACACCTAAGAACTGGCATGGTGAAAACGATAATCCAGAAATCTATGATATGCGCTACACATCGGTATGCACGGGAGGATCTTTAACGGCTGCTAGCACAACAGACTGCATTTACGACGAGCAATTGGCCGCCAGCACTGATGGTAGTGGTCGTTATGCCTTGGTTATTTCGCGGCAAGAAGACCGACCAGTCAATGCCACTACCTCATGTGGAGTGGCTTGGATCGACATGGGTAATGGTGACGGCATGGTCAGTGGCTCACCTAACTTCGTATCGCTCATCAATCGTCACACACAAGTCCATGCCAATTTCAAGCACAGCTGGTTTTCCGTCACCCAGCCCGGTCATGAAAAGGAGGCTATGGGTGATTACTTGCCTTATGTGCTCAACCTGAAAGAAAAATCTCGTTTTGAAGCTTTAGGCTGTCCAGTTAATAAATCCAAACTCTGGGCCATGTTGCCCAAGTGATAGGTGCGAACTGTATTCTGAGGACTTATATGCCGAAAAGCTTCTAGATACAGGCTGTTGAAGATTACAATCTGGTTCGGTGGTTCTTTGGATGTTAAAGGTAGTCGGACATCCTCTGCGCCATCTGTCCGAAGCCCCCTGGATGCAGGGGGTTCTTCATTCAAGAAGCCAGTGGGTCGGTTACGAACATTCCACCAGATGCACCAGCTGGTTATCTATCCAGTGAATCAGCTGTAACAGATCCTCTCTGGAAGCCTGCATCTGGATCTTCTTTTCCAATGCCAATGCCAGTTTTGATAGAGCGTCCAGGCCAATGGTTGCTGCCGATCCATTTAGGGTATGTGCAAGATTCGCCATATCCCCGTAATTGCCATCGGCAAGCATACTTTGTAATCGCAGACTGTCGTCGCGATGGCAGGCAATGAAGATCTCGCGTGCCCGTGCGAGAGCATCGGCATTGTCCAGAAAGCGCATTTCGGCAGATGTATCGTCGGTGTCATCATCGGATTTGATGCCATGTCCTGGCTCTGCGGATGGGCTCAGCCAGCGTGTCAGACAGCCCCAGAGTTCATCGGCATCAATCGGTTTTGCCAGAAAGTCATTCATGCCCGCATTCAAACAGGCATTCTGATCAGTATTGCGGCTCGCTGCCGAAAGCCCAACAATCGGCTTGGAATAGCCGGCCATGCGCATGTGGCGGGTCGCTTCGATACCGTCCATGTCGGGCATCCGGACATCCATGAATACCAGATCGGGATTGGCGACCGCCAAGGCTGCGCAGGCTTCTGCGCCAGTCCCGGCCAGAACGACGTCAATACCCGCCATTGCCAACCATTGCTGGATGACTGTTCGATTAGACGCATTATCCTCCGCGACCAAAATGCGGCGGTTACGGAACTCCAAGGGAGGGGCAAGGGAATGCATTAAGTGCATGATTCGGTTGGTGGTATTGATCTCATCTGATTCTAGCATGGGGGTATTTGCTTACCCAAAGCATATAGATCTAAGAATTTACTTTAGAATGGACAGGGACAAAACGGCGCGGTTCTAGCCAAGAATGCATATCGGGATCCTTGAAGACGAGATTACCCAACAGGAGATGTATCGCCTGTGGTTCAATGTGGCCGGATTCAGCTACGACTTTTTCGCGACCACACAGGCATTCACTGAAGCCCTGCGCACCCAGAAGTACGACATCCTGATTATCGACTGGATGGTTCCAAACGGTAATGGTGTCGATGTGCTGATCTGGATCCGTGAGAACATCGGCTGGGACATCCCTGTGATTTTCATCACGGCAAAGGAAGCAGAGCCAGACATCGTGTCCGCTCTCAAAGCTGGCGCCGATGACTATGTCGTCAAACCAGCTAAGAATTATGAGCTGATGGCCCGCATCGAATCGCTTGCCCGTCGGGCAAAGCCGTTACAGGTTCTCAATTTCGGCGACTACCGGGTCGACCGCCACCGACGTTGCATTGAGGTTGATGGCAAAGCGGTCGAGCTTACCCAAAAAGAATTCGAGTTGGTCTGTCACATGTTCCAGAGCCCTGGCGTTCTGCTCTCGCGGGTTTTCCTGCTCGAAAAACTTTGGGGTTTGAATGCCGATGTCGATACCCGCACCATCGATACCCATGTGAGTCGGATCCGGCGGAAGCTCGATATCGGTCCGAAGCATGGCTGGCAGATTTTTCCGGTCTATGGGTGGGGATACCGCATCGAGAAAGTCGATAAAATCCCCGAGTGATTGACTTAGCATTCAATCAAAATGCGTACCTGCACTGGAGGCTGTTCGAAACCATGCTGCGAGGTGAGCCGGCTCAGAATTTTCCGGTTATGCCCACTTTCCTCAAGTCACCTGCTTATCTCTGGCATAGACTATAATCCAAAAACCTTAATTGCTTACGAGCCCCCCATGTCCGAAATCCTTGCACCTGTCTCCTTCGGTGAACTGCTTGATAAAGTGACCATTTTGCAGATTAAGTCTGAACGCATGAGCGATGCGGTCAAAGTTGCCAATGTTCGCAAGGAGTTAAGCGCTCTAGAACAGACCTGGGCGGCGCATCCGGCCTCGGCTACAGATATCAGTCGTCTGATGCGGCAGCTGAAGGCCGTGAATGAACGTCTCTGGGTCATTGAAGACGACATCCGTATCCTCGAAAAATCCCAACGTTTCGATGCCGAGTTCATCAAGCTGGCGCGTGCGGTTTATTTCGAAAATGACGAACGTGCACGAATCAAGAAAGACATCAACATGGCCCTCGGTTCGGCCTATGTGGAAGAGAAATCCTATCAGGATTACCGCACACCCTGAGCCCTTGTGCGTCAGGCTTTATCAGCGCAATAGCGTTCGAAGCACGCGATGACATCATCTATGCGGATTGATTCCATCACTCCGGGGAATTCGACGCGCTTGCCCCAGGGCAGGGCGGCAGCCGGTTTGTCCAGAAACTGCATGGCGGCCTCCGGATAACGATTGACCGTGTAGCGCAGATCCGAATAAGGGCCGGAGCGGGTACCGTCGGTACAGGCATACAGACCGAGCACTTTGCTACCCATGGCGTTGGCCATGTGTGCCGGCCCGGAATCTGGGGTCAAGACCAAATCGGCGCGTGCCAACAGGGCCAGCAATTGTTTCAGGGTGTCCTTGCCGATCAGATCAATCGGTTTGTCCGGCATTGCGGCGATGATGGCATCGCCCATGTCACGCTCGAGCGCGCTCCGGCCTCCACATAAAGCCACCTGCCAGCCTTTACCCATGGCATGTGTAGCCACGGCCGCATAACGTTCGGGCAGCCAGTTGCGCAAGGCATGGCTGGAACATGGCGAGATCAAAAGCGTCGGCTTGTCGGCAGTCCATTGCGCGGCAGCCCAGGCATGAGCTTCCGGCGGCACCGGCAAATCCCAATGGACTTCCGTTTGTCGGAATCCCAGTGGTTCGACGAACAGGCCGAACACGTCGAGCACATGATGGCCTCCGCGCCGGATGCGTTCGTTGACAAATAAACCGTGGCCTTCTTTAGCCCGGTCGCAATCATAGCCAATCCGGCGTTTTGCTGAAATCGCGGCAGATACCAGATTCGCGCGCAGGGCCAGCTGCATCTGCAGCAGGACGTCGAAGCGCCGACCGTCCAGGGCCTGGGTCAGGTCTTTCAGGCCTTGCAGCCCGGCTTTCTTATCGAACGCGATTAGTTCGACGCCATCAAGGCCTTCCATCAGCTTGGCTTCACCCTTGCCCAGTATCCAGGTGATACGGCATTCGGGCAGGTTCTTCTGCAGGGTTCGGATCAGCGGCAGGACATGCGTAGCATCACCGAGAGCCGATAATCGCAAAATGCACACGGTTTTTACGGCAGCAGCTGGGTTCACTTGGTACACTCTTGCAATGATTGAACAGGATGGCCAAACTGAATGCGTCCACTTCAACGGTGCAGATGGCCTCTGCACCGTCCTGTATGCCTCCAAGCAATTGCCGGCTCCGGATGTCTGCCAGTTTAACGCAAGTGCTTACCTCTCGGCACGGCTGGTTTCTGGGAAGGGTGGCCGCGGAGGGGCTTGGTTTGTGCAAACGTCAGCCGGGGATGCTGTTCTGAAACATTACCGGCGTGGTGGCCGTGCCGCCTTGCTGTCCGAGGCTTCCTATCTCTATACCGGGCTTGCACGTGTGCGCAGTTTTGCCGAATACCGATTGCTGTCAGTGCTGCGCCGTCATGGTCTGCCGGTGCCCGAGCCGTTGGCGGCTTTTTGTCTGCGGTCTGGAATGACTTGCCGGGCGGCATTGCTGACCCGCTGCATCCCCGAAGCCCAGTCCTTTGCACTCCGCATCCGACAAGGTGATGCGCCCTGGGCGGAAGTTGGCGCATTACTTGCTCGTTTCCATGGTGTCGGCGCCCGGCACGCCGATCTGAATGCCAACAACATCCTGTGCAATGCCGATGGATTGCATGTCATCGACTGGGACAAAGGTCGTTTGTGTGCTCGGGCTGGAATCTGGACCGGGCGTGTGCTGGCACGTTTGCAGCGCTCGATTGATAAAGAATGTCCGATGGTCGATGTTTCCGAACGTCGAGCCGGATTCCAGCGCCTACTTGCGGCGCACAACGAGGGCCTGGTATGAAGTGGCAACTGCGCTTTCTCGGCGTCGGTAATTCACAGTCGGCTCCGCTGCTGGGCTCAGCCAGTGCCGTGTTGGAGCGTAATGGCGTCCCGCAGCTGCTGATTGACTGTGGCCAGGAGACACTGACTGCATATCTTGCCTGCTATGGGCAGGCTCCGCAGGCTATTTTCATTACGCATCTGCACCTGGACCATGTCGGCGGTTTGGAACGGTTGTTCTATACCGCCTATTTCGATGATGCCCTGCGCGGAAAAATCAAACTGTTGGTGCCGGCATCAATCGTACCGGCCATGCAATCCCGATTGGCGGATTATCCGGGCGTGCTCGCCGAGGGCGGTGCCAATTGGTGGGATGCCTTCCAGCTGATTCCGGTCAGCGCCAGTTTCTGGCATGCAGGTCTGCATTTCAGCGTATTTCCGGTCCGCCATCATCTGCCGGATTCCGCCTTCGGACTGCGACTGCCCGGAAGCTTCATCTGGACCGGCGATACCCGTCCGATTCCGGAGCGGCTTTCCGATGGCGTACAGGCCGGTGAATTGATTGCGCATGACTGTGGTTTGGTCGGCAATCCCTCGCACACCGGTCTGGCTGATATCCAACGAGAATACCCCGCGTCATGGTGGCCATTGCTGGTGTTATATCACTACGCATCGTCCGTAGATTCTGAGCTCATGCAGGCGCAGGGCTTCCGGGTCGCGGTGGCGGGTCAGGCTTTTGATCTGTCGGCGCCAGAACCAGGGCCGTTGGCATGAGGACACAATTGCAGGCCATCGCCCCCTCTCCTGTGGTCGATGCCCTAGGGCGGCCGTTGCGTGATCTGCGCATATCGGTCATGGAAACCTGCAACTACCGCTGCCCGTACTGCATGCCGGAAGGCTCTGTGGATGAGGCCTCCTTGGGTGCAAAACAGCGCCTGGATTTTGATGATATCGTGCAGATCGCGGCAGCATTTGTTGCTCAGGGTGTTCGTAAAATCCGCTTGACCGGCGGCGAGCCATTGCTGCGCCGCAATCTTCCGGAATTGATCGGCTTGTTGAAGCGGATTGATGGGCTCGAGGATCTGGCCCTGACCACCAACGGATCACTGCTAGCCACACAAGCCCAAGCATTGCGCCAGGCCGGACTCGACCGGATTACGGTCAGTGTGGATGCCCTGGATGAAACGCTGTTCCGGCACATGAGTGGAGGGCGTGGCAGTCTATCCCAGGTTTTGGAGGGTGTCGCCGCCGCCGAACGTGCCGGGTTCGGACCGATCAAGATCAACTGTGTGGTACAGCGAGGTCTGAATGAATCCCAGATTCTGCCTTTGTTCGAATTTTTCAAAAACCGCGGTCATGTCATGCGTTTCATCGAATACATGGATGTCGGTAGCTGCAATGGATGGCTGAGTACTGATGTGGTTCCTGTTTCGGAGATTCTAGCCTGCCTGCAGTCCAGATATGTATTGACGCCGATGGCGCCTACAGCGCCGGGTGAGGTCGCCGCGCGCTATGCCGTTTCCGGTAGTGGCGAGGTCGGGTTCATTGCTTCGGTCAGTGCGCCATTCTGTGGGGACTGCAACCGTGCGCGCCTCTCGGTGGACGGAAAGTTGTTTACCTGCCTGTTCGCCAGTGCCGGCTTCGATCTGAAACCGCATCTGCGTTCGGCTGAAAGACTGTCGACCGAAATCAGTACCCTGTGGCGGCACCGCACCGATCGCTACAGTGAAATTCGCCATGCCGCTGATGCCCGTAAAAAAATCGAAATGTTCTTCATCGGAGGCTGATATGGCCGAAAAGAAAAGTGGCAAACCGCAATTGACCCATATTGATGTCGCCGGCCGCCCGGCCATGGTCGATGTCGGTGACAAGGCCTTGACCGTCCGCACGGCCAGTGCCAGCGCCGATGTCCGTTTTCCAAAAGCCGTTGCCGAGCGGCTGCGCGAGCAGGACATGCGTAGCACGAAAGGCGCCATCATCGATACCGCCGTCATCGCCGGTACCATGGCGGTCAAAAACACCGCGCAGTGGATCCCGTTCTGCCATAGCCTGGCCATCGAAGCCTGTGCGTTCTGCATCGATTGGCAGAACAAACAGACCCTGCGCATTCTCTGCACCGTACGTGTCACTGGCAAGACCGGTGTCGAGATGGAGGCGCTGACCGGCGCATCGGCCGCCGCTCTGACGGTATACGACATGTGCAAAGCGCTCAGTCACGCCATCGAAATCGGACCGGTGAAGTTGCGTGAAAAGCAGGGAGGTAAACGTACGGTGTCCCTTAAATGAGCGTGACCGTCCTTTATTTCGCGGTATTGCGGGAAGCGGCTGGCGTCAGCGAAGAACAGCTGCCAGTTCCGGGCTCCCTGAGCATGCTATATGCGGCACTGCAAGAACAGTACGGCTTCAAGCACGCCCAGAATCAGCTTCGGGTGGCCTGCAATGGTGCCTTCTGCGATTGGCGATACCAACCGGTGGATGGCGATGTCATCGCCTTCATCCCACCGGTATCCGGAGGCTGAATGCATTTCCGCATCACCGATTCGGCAATCGACAACCGCGTCTGGCGCGAGACTCTCACCGATGCGCGCTGCGGCGCCTATGCGGCCTTCGAAGGCTGGGTGCGTAATCATCACGCCGGTAGGACGGTACTCGGCTTGCATTACGACTGCTATGTAGAACTGGCCGAACATGAAGGGGAGCGCATTCTGGCGGAAGCCCTGGTCCGTTTCGACATCATCGATGCTCGCTGTATCCACCGGACCGGTAACTGCAGCATCGGTGACATCGCGGTCTGGGTCGGGGTCGGCGCCGCCCACCGCGAGACGGCATTTGCCGCCTGCCGTTGGATTATCGATGAGGTGAAATCGCGGGTCCCGATCTGGAAGCGCGAAATATATGCCGATGGCGAGACAGCTTGGCGGGACGGATGAGGGTGGCGGCCCCTGCCGGTTGACCTCGTCGCCCGAATCAATCAATACCGTTGCTGCCTTCCGGCCCTGGCGGGGTTTTCAATCTATCGTCGCGAAGGCCGACAGGGGCCACCATTGAAACGCGGCGCTTGGCCGTAACAGAAGTGGCGGAGAGAGAGGGATTCGAACCCTCGAAACGGGGTTTAGCCGTTTACACACTTTCCAGGCGTGCTCCTTCGACCGCTCGGACATCTCTCCGCAGATGTAAATCGCCTGATGTGAACAGCAAATTATACGCGAGCATGGTCCTTTCCACAAGTTGCAGGCCGCTGTTCCGGGCCGGCCCAAATATGGCAAAATGAGGCTCTCAATACGGGAAAGCCCATGTCTTATCTGGTTCTAGCACGAAAATGGCGTCCAAAGCGTTTCGCCGAGCTGGTCGGACAGCAACATGTGGTGCGCGCCCTGAGCCATGCCCTGGAAACCGGCCGCGTGCACCATGCATTCCTGTTCACCGGTACCCGCGGTGTCGGCAAAACCACCATCGCCCGTATTTTTGCGAAAAGCCTGAACTGTGAATCCGGGACTTCGAAGGACCCGTGTGGGGTCTGCGGCACCTGTACCGATATCGACAACGGCCGCTACCCCGACCTGATTGAAATCGATGCCGCCAGCCATACCGGTGTCGACGATGTCCGTGCACTGATTGACAATGCCCAGTACATGCCCTCGCGCGGACGCACCAAGGTCTATCTGATCGACGAAGTGCACATGCTTTCGAAAAACGCCTTCAACGCCCTGTTGAAGACATTGGAAGAGCCACCCGAGCATGTCAAGTTTCTGCTGGCCACCACCGATCCGGAAAAATTGCCGGTGACCGTGTTGTCACGTTGCTTGCAATTCAATCTGCGCCGATTGGAACCCGAACAGATATCGGGGCAGATGGAGCATATTCTGTCTGCCGAAGCCATTGGCTTCGACGCCGAATCCATCGCCTTGCTAGCCGATGCAGCCGATGGCAGTCTGCGCGATGGGCTGTCCTTGCTCGACCAGGCCATCGCCTATACCGGCGGCAGTCTGCAGGCTGAATTGGTGCAGTCCATGCTCGGCACCGTCGATCGCAGCCAGATCGAACAACTTCTGAGTGCGCTCGGCGCCCGTGATGGCGAGGCGCTGATGGCGGCCATCGAACAATTGGCGTCTTTTGCGCCCGATTTCGAACAGGTGCTCGATCGCCTGGCGCAGGCCCTGCATGAAATCCAATTGGTACAACTGGTCCCGAGTTACCGGCCTTCGCTGCAGCGCGTGTCCATCACGGCGTTTGCCCAGCATCTTGATCCCCAACTGGTGCAACTCTGGTATCAGATGGCGGTGATGGGGCGCCGTGACCTGCATTTCGCACCGGGAGCACGGGTCGGATTCGAAATGGCCTTGTTGCGCATGCTGGCGTTCATGCCGGCTGTAACTGATGCGCCGGCCGCCGTGACGCGACCGGCCCCTGCAGAACAGACCGCCGTCCGTCCGTCGCCGGCCAAAGCGCCCCGTGATGTGTCCATAGCGCCGGCCCCGGAAAAATCGGATCCGGTCACCGCAGCCGTGCCTGTGAATCTTCCGGATACGGCAGATCATTGGCTGCAGTTGTTGGCACGTCTGGCGCTTAAAGGCCCGCTTGGACAGCTCGGAGCCCACAGTGGGTTTGTTGCCCGTAACGGCACACAGCTGCTGCTGTCGTATCCAGCCGATTTGTACCATAGTCTCAGCCCAAGTCTTTGCGAACGCTTTCAGAATGCGCTCAGTGAAGCCTTCGGCAGTCCGGTGCAACTCAAATTCGAAAAGCTACACGATGCCGTGGCCGAAACCCTGCATGGCCGGCAAACCGAATCCAAACTCAATCGGCAGAATCAGGCCGAGGCCGAGTTCCAGAACCATCCGGTGGTGAACGCCCTTCTGGCTGAAGGTGCGCAGATCGTTCCGGATTCCATCCGTCCTTTGGAATTGAAGTGAGAATGTTATGAGAGGCAATATCGCCCAGATGATGCAGAAAGCCCAGCGCATGCAGGAAAACATGCAGAAAGTGCAGGAAGAGCTGGCGCAGATGGAAGTAACCGGCCAATCCGGTGGCGGCGCGGTGAAAGTGATCCTGACCGGAAAGTTCGACGCCCGCAAAGTCGTTATTGACCCCAGCGTTCTGACCGATGCCGAGATGCTCGAAGACCTGCTGGTCGCTGCCATCAATGATGCCGTGGTCAAGGCCAATGAGGAAAGCAATAAACGCATGGCTGCGGTCACCGCCGGCATGCCGCTGCCTCCGGGAATGAAGTTACCGTTTTGAGCCAGAGCGACCTGCTAAGCCAGTTGATGGAATCCCTGCGCTGTCTGCCTGGCGTGGGCCAGAAGAGCGCCCAACGCATGGCCTACCATCTGCTAGAGCGTAATCGCGAGGGCGGCATGCGTCTGGCCAGCGCTTTGCAGGAATCCCTGAAACGCATCGGCCATTGCGCGCAATGCCGTGATTTCACTGAGCAGGAATGCTGCGCAATCTGTGCCAGTGCCGCCCGTGATACTTCACTACTGTGCGTGGTGGAAACGCCGGCCGACCGACTGGTCATCGAACTGGCCACCGGTTATCGCGGCCTCTATTTCATCCTGCAGGGGCGGCTATCGCCCTTGGATGGGGTCGGCCCACGTGAGCTCGGTCTCGACAAGCTGGCCAAGCGCCTTGCCGAGGGCGCGATTAACGAAATGATCATCGCGACTAACCCGACTGTGGAGGGCGAGGCGACCGCGCACTATCTGGCGCAGCTGGCCCGACAGCTCGAGGTCAAGCCGTCCAAACTCGCGCATGGCGTACCGATCGGCGGTGAGCTGGAATACGTTGACCGTGGCACGCTGGCGCATGCTTTCGGTACCCGCATTGACATGCCCTGAGAATGCCCATGAGCGACAGCATCTTCGAGAAAATCATCAATCGCCAGATTCCCGCCGATATCGTTTTCGAAAGCGATGACCTCATCGCTTTCCGCGATATCGCGCCACAGGCCCCGGTGCATGTGCTGTTCGTTCCGAAGCGTCGCTTTCATACACTCAATGATGTTCCGGATTCGGAAGCGCAATTGCTCGGCAGGCTGGTATTGGCAGCACGCGCCTATGCCGCATCCATCGGCATCGCAGAAGACGGTTACCGTCTGGTGATGAACTGCAACGCCCATGGCGGCCAGACCGTATTTCACATTCATGTGCACTTGCTGGGCGGTATTCCGCTTACCGGCGGCTTTGCCTGAGCAAGGCAGGGCCAAATCAGTCCGAGTAGCCCCAGGGTGTCGGTGGCGCCGGGACCGGTTTGGTTAGATCGAAATCCACCCGGAACTCACGGCCTTCGCGGGTCAGACGGTAAGTGAATTTTTCCGGATACACATACATCTGCCACGTGTTGCCGTTGGATTGTGGATTGCCGGCCGCAGCGAACAACTCCTTCGAATACTGATCTGCCGGAAACGACTGTACCGTCGTCCAACCGGCATCATGGGTATGACCGCCGTACATCGTTGACTCATCGCTGCTGCCATCCCGATGGCGGTGGTCATGTTTGAGCTGAAGGCCGGAGCCGGTCTTGCTGAGTACCCACGTACGTGAACGGTCCTCACCGACATGGAATGGAATCTGGAGCTGGAAATCGGTGCATTTCCGGACATGCATGACCAGCCGGCCTTCAAAGCCAGGCGAGGCCGGATTATCGATGCTGACCTTGCCTTCGAAGGCTTTTCCGCAGTGGCGACGGATAGCGTTAAAGAATGCGTCATGGGTTGGAATTGACACGTGAACCGTCGCGGGTATCGAGCTTGCCGAAGTGGATGCAGGCATCAGTAGCGCGAGCAGGGCGGTGTGACGAAACATGGCGGGCTCCCAGAATGGTGATTCTGATTACTATAGCCGGTGGCAGCTCTGGATTCCGACGTCCTTTTGATTTTCCAGCATGCTATGTGATAGCCATGATTCGCAAGAATATCGTTGATATATAATAAATTCATATAGATACATTCTCATCGCGGCCAGGGAAAAGCCTTCATGCCGTGGCTGGAAAGGCTTTGGAAGAGCCCTGAAGTCCCAATTGGACGTTGATTTGACTCAGGTCGATGAATCCATTAAAATTTAGCGCTTATGTCTGTCACCTTGCCCCCGCAACTCGATGTTTGGCGCATGGTGGCGAACCAGCGTCGCTTCGAAGGAAGCCTGCCTTTGGCGCAGATGCCGCGCCTGGCGGCTGTTCTCGCGGATGCCGAGGGCGACTGCCGGTACGTGGTGGAGTTTTACCGCGATCCGCTGAAATTGGATGTCATGCACATTCAATTGGATGCGGTGTTTCACCTGATCTGCCAACGCACGCTCGAGCGCTTCGCGCTTCCGGTAGAAATCGACCAGCGGCTCGGATTGATCAGCGATGAAGCGCAGGAAGCTTCCCTGCCGGAAGACATGGAAGCGGTATTGATTGAGGGGCATGGTGAAGTTTCGCCGGCCCAACTGATTGAAGACGAGCTTCTGCTCGCGGTGCCGTTGGTACCGGTCAATCCGGACGCTTCAGACCTGGATCCGAAATGGAGCGGGGATGAGGCGATCGAGCAAGAAAAAAGCAGTCCTTTCGCGGCCCTGAAGGCCCTGAAAGACCACACGTAACATCAGTATTTCGTTTGGAGTCTTACCATGGCCGTTCAAAAATCCCGTCGTACCCCGTCCACCCGCGGCATGCGTCGTTCGCATGATGCGCTGTCCGCTAAGCAACTCGCCACCGATCCGACCACCGGTGAAACCCATCTGCGTCACCATGTGACCAAAGACGGGTTCTACCGCGGCCGTAAAGTGGTCGACGTCAAGTCGGCCGTCGAAGAAACCGAAGAATAAGGCTTGCCCGCCTGTCGGGTATGCTCTAAGGTATTTAAGGCGAGCTTCGGCTCGCCTTAAGCTTTTCTGAAACAGGACAACTATTCCATGCCTACATTTTCGCGTATCGCCGGTACCGGCAGCTATTTGCCCGAGCGGATCCTCACCAATGCCGATCTGGAAAAGATCGTCGATACCAGTGATGAGTGGATCGT